>VBKO01000100.1 GCA_005888115.1 Deltaproteobacteria bacterium | reverse complement strand
GGGCGCGACATCGCCCGAGGCGAGGTCATCTATCGCGGGCCGTGCCGCCTCGCCGCAGCGGGCAGCGTACCTTGCTACGGATTCGGCTTCCAGATGTTCCCCTTCGCGCGCAGGTCGCCGGGCCGGTTCCAGCTGCGCATCTCCGCGATGAGCTTGCCGAAGATGTTGGCGCAGTTCCCGCGCATCTGGCGCGGGCACACGCCCCGCAGCGGCGTGCTCGATTTCGACTGCGACGAGGTCCGGATCACCTTCGACCGGGCGATGCCGCTGCAGGTCGGCGGCGACGCCGAGGGCTACCGCAAGCAGCTGGTGGTCGGCATGGCCGACGAACCGCTGGAGCTGATCGACTTCTCCCGCTCCGCGAACGCCTGAGCTGACCGCGCTTCAGGACCAAAGGATCACCGCGGAGGCGCGGAGAGCGCGGAGTCATTTTTTTAAGAACCGAATCTCCGCGTCCTCCGCGCCTCCGCGGTGATCTTTGAGCCTGCCGCGGTGATCTTTGAGCCCAGAATCAGAGGACGTTCGAGGCCAGTTCGGCGAGGGCGCTGCGTTCGCCCTTGGTCAGCGTGATGTGGCCGGCGAGGCGCTCGTTGCGGAACTTGTTCACCACGTGGATGAGGCCGTTGTTGGTCGAGTCCACGTAGGGATTGTCGATCTGGTACGGGTCGCCGGTCAGCACGATCTTGGTGTTGTCGCCCACGCGCGTGATGATCGTCTTCACCTCGTGCGGGGTGAGGTTCTGCGCCTCGTCCACGATGATGTACTGGTTCGGGATGCTGCGGCCGCGGATGTAGGTGAGCGGCTCGATGGCGACGAGCCCCAGGTCGACCAGCTCCTTGTAGCTGCGGCCGGCCTTCTTGTCGGCGCGCGAGAGGCCCATGAGGAACTCGACGTTGTCATAGATGGGCTGCATCCAGGGATTCAGCTTCTCCTCGACGCTCCCGGGCAGGTACCCGATGTCCTTGCCGAGCGGAAACACCGGCCGCGAGACCAGCATCTTCTGGAAGACCTGCTCCTCCATCGTCTTCTGCAGCCCCGCCGCGATGGCGAGCAGCGTCTTTCCCGTTCCGGCCTTCCCCACCATGGTGACCAGCTTGATCTCGTCGTTCAAGAGCAGGTCCAAGGCGAAGCTCTGCTCCTTGTTGCGCGGCCGCAGGCCCCAGGCGCCCTCCTTGAGCGACTTGAGCAGCGGCACGAACTTGCCCTTGGCGGCGTTGTACTTGGCGAGCGCGGTGTGGCTGGCGGCCTCGCGGTCCTTGAGCAGCGCGAACTCGTTGGGGCACACCGTGCCGGCGATGGCCTCCGGCACCGGGAGCTCGCCGTGCGCGTAGAAGGCGTCGATCTCTCCGCGCGAGGTCTCCACCTCGCGCACGCCCATGTAGACCTCGGGATTTTCGATCTTGTCGTTTCGATAATCCTCGCTGGGCAGGCCGAGCGCATCGGCGCGGATGCGCAGGTTCACGTCCTTGCTGACGAAGACGCAGCGCAGGGTCGGCTCGCGGTCCTTGATGTCCGAGGCCAGCGCCAGGATGCGGTTGTCGGCCAGATGGCCGTTCATCAGCTCGCGGGGAAGCTCCTTCTGGGTGAAGAGCACCCGCAGGGTGCCTCCGCCCTCGAGCGGCACTCCCTCGGTGAGCGACCCGCCGTCCGCGCGGAAGGCATCGAGCTCGCGCGACACCTGGCGCGCGTTGCGCCCCAGCTCGGAGAGATCGCGCTTGAACTTGTCGATCTCCTCGACGACGTAGATGGGGACGATGACGTTGTTGTCCTTGAACTTGTAGAGCGCGCCCGGATCGTGGAGCAGGACGTTGGTGTCGAGGACGTAGTTCTTTCTCAACGAGGGCTCCCGGGCGGCTCGACCCTTCGTTGGGAGCGTAGATCGGGAGGGTCCGGAAACGAAGCTCGAAATCGTCCTCAAGCGGCTGCCTTTCCGGGCCCGGATTCGACGCGATTCCGCCCGGTCTGCTTGGCCCGGTACAGCGCCCGGTCGGCGGTGGTGAGCAGCTCGTCCGGGGTCTGTCCTCCGCCCGGCCAGGTGGCGACGCCGACGCTGACGGTGACGCGCAGCGAGCCCTGCTCGGTGGCGTGCGCCGTCCCTTCGACGGCGGCCCGCAGCCGCTCCGCGATGGCTCGCGCGCCTGCCGCGTCGGTTTCCGGCAGGACCACCGCCAGCTCCTCGCCGCCGTAGCGCGCCACCAGGTCGGTCTCGCGCGCCTGCGAGCGCGCCACGGCCGCGACGCCGCGGAGGACCGCGTCGCCCGCCGGGTGGCCGTGCGTGTCGTTCACCTTCTTGAAGTGGTCGACGTCGAGCAGCAGCAGCGAGAGCGGGCGGCGATAGCGCTGCGCCTCGCGAACGCGCGCCACCAGTTGCACGCTCAACGTGCGGCGGTTCGTCAGGCCGGTGAGGCCGTCGGTGGTGGCGAGCCGCTCGGCCTGCTCGAACAGACGCGTGCGGACCAGAGCCGCCGCGGCCTGGAGCGCCAGCATCCCGAGCCCGGCCTGGGCGGCGTCGGGGAGCCCGTCGCGCCGGCGCGTGCCGCACACCAGCGCGCCGACTGTCGCCTCGCCTGCGCGCAGCGGGAAGATCTTCAACGCACCGAGGCCGCGCACCGCCGTCGCCGAATCGAAGATGACCACCCGTTCCATCGCCTGCAGCTCGCGCCCGGGGAGCGGGGCCCCCAGCCGCACCACGTTGGCGACGAGCCCGGGATTGTCGGCGAAGCTGAGCCCCGCGAGAGGACCGGAGCCGTCTCCCAAAACCGCCTGGACGCGGTGGCGGGGGCGCGCTCCCGGACGCGCCGGCTCCTCCACCAGCGTGACCGCGCACAGATCCAGCCGGCCCATCTCGCGGGCCTGCGCCACCGCGCAGTCCGCCGCCTGTGCCACGGTGGTGGTGCGGTTCAGCTCTTCGAGGGCGTGGAAGAAGCGGGCCTTCTCCTCCTTCTCGCTGCGCACCGCCGCGAGCAGGCGCTCCCCTTCCATCGCGCGCACCACCTCGCCGGCGAGGGAGGTCAGCACCTGCTCCTCGGCCGGCCCGAAGGGAGCCGCGCGATCGGCGACCAGCGCCCCGAGGACGCGCTCCTGCCGGTCGCGCAGCGGAACTCCGCAGAAGCAGTGCGCCGGCGCGGGGCCTTCGTAGTGCGAGAGCGCGGGGCCGTCACCCTGCAGCAGGACCGGCCTGGCCGCGGCGAGCACGGCGCCCAGGGCACCCTCGCGCGTGGGGAGCGGGCCGCGGAACAGCCGGTCGCTGCTGGAAATGGAATCGCGCAGGCGCACCGTCGCTGCGTCGGGGGAGAGCAGGAAGATGGCGACCGTGTGCGGCTGCAGCGCGGCGGCGGCGACCGAGAGCGCTCCCCGGACCGACTCCTCGATCTCCGACACGGCGGCGAGGAGCTGCCGTTCCGGATCGCTCTGGGCGGTGGCGACGAGACGGAACTCGCGCGCGCTGCGCTCCGCGTCCGCCACGCGGCGGCTCACTGCCTCCTCCTCGGCGGTCCGCGCGGCGCGCAGGCGCGCGGCGAGCACGCCGTGGTAGAGCGCGGCGAACACGGCGGTGAAGGCGGTGTGCGCGGCGAGCAGCGGCCACCGCGCGAGCAGCGTGCCCTGGGCGAGGAAGAGTCCGGCGTCGAGCCCCAGCAGCCATCCCAGAGCAGGGAGCGCGAAGCGCAGCGGGAGCGCCAGCGCGTAGACGGCGGCCAGGAGGTAGACGAGAGGATAGAGCGGGCTCGACAGGCCCCCGCCGAGCTGCGCCAGCGCCAACGCGCCCACCGCCGACAGCGCGCACGACTCGACCGTCCAGCGCGCCGGCGCCCGCGCGCCGCTGAGCTTGCGCGTCACTTGCCGCACCGCGGCCCACACGCCCGCGGCGACCAGGAACGTCCAGGAGGCGATGCGCGCGGGACCCAGGTCGGCCGACTGCGCGAACGCGCCGCGCACCAGCAGGACGGCGAGCGACAGCACCGCGGCGGGCATGGCGGCCTTGCTCGCCCAACGCCGCGCCCGCCTGGTCCAGTGCTCCGCCATGCGCGCGCCTCACTCGAACTTGACGAGCACCTCGTCCGGACGGACGAAACCGAGCTGCTCGCGAGCTTCCTTCTCGAGGACGCGCGGGGCGATGGGGGCGGAGAGCGCCCGGATGCGCCGCTCCAGGCGGGCGTTCTCTTCGCGCAGCGCCTGGTTCGCCGCCTCTTGCCTGGCGATGTCCTGGTCCAGCCTGCGCAGGAGACGCACGCCGTGCGTATCGGCCAGCGCCGCCGCCGCGATCGCCAGCGAGGCGACCGCCGCTCCCGCCACCAACGCCCGCGGCCCGCGAATGATCGAGAGGTCCATCGGGCGGCAGCGTTCCACGCGCCACCGCACCCAGCAAGAAAACCGCCCCCACATCCGCCCACCCTCCTTTCCGTTCACGAGAGCGACCAAGAGATCACCGCGGAGACGCGGAGGGCGCGGAGGTTTTCGGTTTTTAGATTGAGATCCTCCGCGTTCTCCGCGCCTCCGCGGTGATCTTCTAGGCCAGGATCACGCCCAGAGGGGTCAGCGGGATTCGAAGGATTGTTCCAGCTCGTCCATGAGGAGCTCGTAGACGCGGCCGGAGACCTTCTCGAGGAACTCCTCGCCGTCGGGCATCTGGTCCTTGCCGGCCGCGTCGTGGCCGCGGCTACGGGTCCGCTTGGCTGTGTGGATGCCGTCGGAGCCCGGGACACCCTCGCCGTCCGGGAGCCTGAAGTCCGGCGCGGGGCGGCTCAGGTTCAAGGTCTCCATCGCCGGCGCCGTCCCGTAGCTGTGCTCCGCGTGCAGAGCCTCGGTTTCGGCCGTGCGCACGTCCAGGTTCTTGCGGCCTTTCTGCAGGACGTGCGTGAGCTCGTGGGCGAGCAGCTTCTGCCCTTCCATGCTGCCTGGGCTGAACTTCCCGGGGGCGAAGAAGATGTGGTCCTTGACCGTCACCGCCTCCGCCGCGTAGCGGCTGGTGATCTGCGCCGCCCCGGGTCCGACGTGCAAGCGGACTCCGGCGAAGTCGCCGCCCAGGAACTGCTCCATCCGCGCCTGGGTGAGCGCGTCGAGGCGGCGCGGCTCGTCCAGGGAGGAACCGAGCCGCACCTGCTCCGGTCTCAGCTTCCCGTCGGTGCCGTCGCCGTCGTTGGCCGCGCGGAAGAGGTGCAGCAGCTCGCCGAAGTGCGCCTTGCCGGCCTTGTGCGCGATCCTCGCCGTCCGGTGGCCGAGGGACTCGACCGTCTCGAGGTCATGCCTGCCTTCCCCGAGCACCTCGTCGGCCGTCTTCAGGCCCCCGTGGGCTTCTTTTGCCCGCTCGTCCATCCAGCCCGCTGCCGATCCGACCTGGTGCGCGAACCCAGCCGCGGACCCGAGGTGCAGGCGGAGAAGGAATCCCTCCGCCCGATCCGCCAGCCCGTGGACATTCTCGGCGGCGTGCTCGATGACGTTCAGGCCGTGCATGCCCGTCTCGGCGTAATGCATGGTCTTGCCGAGCAGGCCAGCCCCGGCGTGCGCCACGTGCGCGACGCCCTCGGCGAAGTCTTCCACCCTCTGGAACACCCGAGCGAAGAAACCGCGCTTCCGCCCGGGCCGCTCACCGCCGGGCCGCTCGTGCCTGGGCGGCTCGTGCCCGCCGGGTGAGCCCCGCTCCCCGCGGCGATGGTGGCGGCCGCCCCTGTGCGCCGCGCCTCGGGCGGGCAGGAACGGTCCGAATACGTCCGAGAACAGTTTCACGCCTTCGCCCGAGCCGATCCAGGTATCGATCGCGGCGGGATCGACCTCCTGCTGCTCGTGGTCCGGCCGCTCGCCGCGGTGCGGCCCGCGGTCGGCGAAGACGCGCCCGTCGTCGATGCCGCGGAGCACCTCGTCGACCAGGTCTCCTTGCGCCCGCGGTCCGCGGCGCCCGCCGGGCCGGTGGCTCGGATGTCCGGGCTGCTCGCCGCCGCGCCCGCGATCGGGAGCACCCTCCTTCGATTCGAGACCGCTCAGGCCGGAGACGAAGCTGCGGAAGTGGGCGCGGATCTCCAGCAAGTGCTCGTGCAGCTTGGCTGCCCTGCCCGCCAATGCCGGGTCGCGCGACGCCGCGCGCGCCGCTTCCTTCACCATCGCGGCCGCGTGCGCGCTCAGCTCCTCCATCGAGCGGATGCGCTCCGCCGCCTCGGCGCCCCTGCCGCGCTCGAGCAGCGACTTGACCGCCTTCACCGCGCTGCCCACCGCGCCGCCGAAGTGCGCAACGGCAAGCGCGGCGTCTTCCACGGTCGCCTGCGCGGCAGAGTGCGGGACGGGCCCGTGGACGTACGCGCCGTCCGGCTCGCCGGAAACGGGACCGCGGAGGTGCTCGTGGTGCGGGGCAGCCGGGTGTCCGCGCCGGACGTGCTCTTCCCCCGTGTGCGGGGCGCGGTGGTGCTTCTCCACGTGCCGCTGCGCGCCGAGGTGCAGCGCCTCTTCCAGCAGGTTGCGGCCTTCGTGCAGCCCCTTCTTCCCGCGCGCCGCGGCCTCCAACGCACCGTGCAGCTTGTCGTGGCCCTTCTCCGCGGAGTCGTGCACCTGGTCGGCGAAATGGCCGATCGCGGAGTCGTCGCCGAATAGATCCCCGAGCGCTCCAGCGATCCGGGAGACCTCTTCGAGGCCGTGCTCGACCTTGTGGCCCGCGGCGATCCCCCGCCGCAGCTTTCCCTCGACCTTTCCCAGGTTCCGATCGAGCCTGCGCCCCGCGCGCACGGCCTTCTTCCGTATCGTGTCCAGCTTCGCGAGCCCGTGCTCGGCGGACTTCCTCGCGTTCGTGGCTCCCGGTGCCCTGGCGGGTTTGTGCTCCGGCTTGGCGCGGTGCAGGGCTTTCTCCAGCTTGGCGATGCTCTCGTCGATCAGCCGGTCCTGCGCGCCATCGCCGAGGAAGTCGTGGGCGCCGCCGTCCCGCTTGTACTTCGCCTGCAAAGACCGCAGCTCCGCCTTGACCGCCCTCGCTTCGGCCAGGACCTTCTCGACGTGCGGCCTGGCGTCCTCGTCGCCGATCGCCCCGGCGAAGGCGATCACCTTGCCTTGCACGGCGAAGATGGCTCGCGTGTTGCGGTAGACGTCCGGGTGGGTCTCTTCGGAGATGCCCTGCCCGCTTACGCCGGCGTGCTTGCCGAGGTCCTTCCCGCCGGCGATCGCGGCGTGCACGGACGCCCGCGCCTTCTGCTGCCACTCCTCGTAGAAGGCGATCTCCTTCTCGTACTTCTCGTTCCCCGTGGCGAGACGCCTGGCCTCGCGGATGCGCTTCGCGATCTCGTCGACCTGGGTGCCCAGACCCATCAGCTCCAGGCTCGCCTCCTGGGTCTGTCCCTTCCCGGTCAGCTCGTGGACCTTGCGCAGGCGGCGCGCCGAATCGAGCTCGAAGCGCTGCACCCGCGAGGAGACGCCGCCGATCGCGTCCCACGCTTGCTTCAGGCGCTTCGACCGCTCCTGCTCCGACTCGTGCGCGACGTGCGCATGCTCCGCGTGCGCGCCGCGCTGGAGGTGCTCGGGCGTCGGAGCGTCGTCGATGTGCTTGCGCCGCTTCCGCGCACCCTCCGGATGCACGCCCGGGATGCGCTCGAGCCCGCCCTCGACCGTCCCGACCCGGTCGTTGAAGTCCTGGGCGAACCCGATGCCTTCCTCGAGGTAGCCGTGGGCGTGCTCCGCTCGATCGGCGAGGTGGGACAGGTACGCGCCCAGCTCGCTGTCCTCGCCGAGCACGCCGGCGCCTTGACGAGCGAGCGCGGCCGCCTTCTCGAGCCCTCCCTCGAGGTGGCCCGCATACCGGAGGCCCTTCTCGACCGTGCCATGCACCTTCTGCAGGCCGTCGTGGACGCCCTGCGCGACCTGGAGCCCCTGCCGCTTCAGCTTCTTGCCACGCGCGAGCGCCTTCTCCAGCGCGCTGCGGGGCTCGTGCCGGCGCGGGCTGCGCCCATGCTCGTCGAGGTGGACGTGGCGGGGCGCGCGCAGCGCTTCGTGCAGCTCCGGATGCCGGAGGCGGTGACGCGCGAGCTTTTCCCGCGCGACGGCCTCGATTCCCTCCCGCTTGCCTTCGCGCGCCGCTTCGCGAGCCATCCTCCGTCCGTAGGCTTTCCTCGGATCCTTCACGCCGGCGTAGCCGAGGCCCTTGTCGAGGTACCCGCGATAGCGCTGCAACCGGTCGGAGGCGCCGTGGCCCATTTCCAGCGCCCGCTTCAGCCGGTCGTCGCCCTCGCCGGCATAGTCGCCCGCCTTGGCAATGAGATGGCCGAGCGCATTGTCCCCCATGGCGCCTGCCACCTCGGGTGCGAGCTGGTGGATGAGCGACAGACCTCCCTCGAGCCGGTCGCCCATCGCCAGGGCCTTGTCGAGGTAGCCCTGCGCCTTGGCGGCCTTGCCCGAGACGAGGATCGCGCCCCTCACTCCCTTCGAGAACGCCTTCTCCAGCCCGCCGACGGCGCGGCGCATGGAACGCTTCGCCATCAGCTTCTCGAGCCCGCCCAGCGGTCCTTTGAGGTGGCTTCCCTCGATGGCCAGCCGCTCCAGCTTGGAGAGCTGCTTGCCCTGCAGGATCTTCTGCGCTCCCTTGAGGCCCTTGAGGCGGCCCAGCGCCTTGAGAGCGCCGGGGTCGAACGAGTCGAGCGCGCCGCCCGCCGCGGCCTTGAGCGCGCCCTTCAGGCCGCTGCCGCTAGCCAGCGCCGACGCGGCGCCGGTGAGCGCGCCGATCCCCATCCCCGCGAGCGGTCCCAGCTTGAGGAACGGCAGCGCGCCGGTCAGCGCGCCGGTGCCCGCGGCGAGCAGCACGTGCTTCCAGTCCTTCCCCTCGCTGATGGCCTGGATGGCGCCGATGGCCCCGCCCACGATGCTCTTCACCACCACGCCGCCGGGAATGAAGGTGGCCGCGAGCGAGAGTCCCGTCACGAGCAGCTGGCCCGCCGGGCTCTGCAAGAATCCCGCGGTCGCCTGATAGGCCTTCTGCACGCCCTGCCAGGCAGCGCCGGCAGTGTGCTTCGTCTTCTCCCAGATGCCTTGCAGTCCGCCCGCCTTGTGGAACCCCTGCAACGCCAGGCCGACGGGCGAGTACTTCGCGGCCGTCTTCAACATCGACACACCGAAGCGCAGGCCCTTGCCGATCCCGCCCGCGATCCCGGTGCGGTGCAGCGCATCGAGGCCGGTGTGCAGCGCGCCCCGGGCGACGCCGTAGGCCTTGTGCGCCGCATCGCCGGCCCGGTGCATCACGGCGGCGCCGAGCTGCGTCGCGCGATGCATCCCCACCTGCGCGAGATCGCCGACCGTGTGCGTGACGCGCGATGCCGCGCCGCGCGCCGCATCGTACAGGCCCGCCGCATTGTCGCCGGCCCAGCGGGCACCATGCTTGAGCGCGCTGCCCAGACGCCGCGCCCCGGAGCCGACCGCCTGCCCGGCGTGCCGGACGCCAGACCCGACCGCGCGTTCCACTGTCCGCGCCGCGTTTTGCGCTTGGTGGGCGAAGTCGCTGATCCCGCCGCGCACCGCCCCGCCGGCGGCCCTCGCGAGCCCGCCCGCCGTGCGCGCCACGTCGTCGGCGGTATGCGCGACCGCGGTGGTCGCCTTGTGGAACGCATCGCCCGCGGCGTGCTTGAGCCGGCTGAAGAGCCCGAAGTGCGGCCGGTGTCCCTCCGCGCGGAGCTGCGCGAACAGCTGCACGGTACCGAGCAGCGGGTGCGCGCCGCGCGACTGCAGGAAGTGGGAGGCGAGGTGCGGGACGGGCAGCCCGCGCGATCGCTGCGCTCCCTGCAGAAGGTGGTACAGCGCTCCGCCCGGCGCGACGTGGGCCGCGAAGTCGCTGCGGCCGTGCGCGTGGAACGCATCCGCGAGCGAGTGCGTCGCGGGATGCGCGGGCCCGCGCCCGTGCAGCCTCGCCTTGGCGCGCGCGGCGATCTGCCGCCGCCGATCCTCCGCGTGCAAAGCGATCTGGTGGAGCGGCGAGCCGCGCGGCGCGCTCTTCAGCCTGCCGATCAGCTCGTGCAGCTCTCGCGGCCGAACATGGAGCGATTCCTTCGCGGGCTGGCCCGCCAGCGCGCGTCCGATCGCGCCGTGCTCCCCGAGCGTGGAGAGGCCGGACAGCCCCTGCAGGCCTGGAAAACCCTGCGGGCGACCCAGGGAAGCGTGTGTCTGCGGGTGGCGAAGCCCGGCGGCGAGCTGGCTGGCCGAGGCGTCGCGCAGCAGCGTCTCGATGCCCGGGTGCAATCGCCGCAGCGTCTGCAGCTGCCGTTCCCCGAGAACGACGGCGGAGGGCTGGGGAAGCGCGCCGCGCTGGTGCAGCGCCCGCGCACCGGCCGCCCTCTGCGCCTCGCCCGCCAGGCGCGCCAGCGCCGCCCTGCGCTCCTCGAGCAGCGCGCGGAACGGCTTCAAGGCGGCCGCGCTCCCCCGCGCAGCCGCGACATCGCCCATCTGGGCGAGCAGGCCGCCCACTTCGCGCGCTCCCTGAGACAGCTCGGAGGCGGTCCGCTTTCCCTGCAGGCGCGCCAGGATCCCGTCCATTCGCGCCAGCTGGCCGCGCAGCTCGCCGGCGCGCGGATCCGTCAGCGTGCGATGACCTGCGGTTGCGAGGCTGCCGAGCGTCTTCTCGAATCGCTGAGCGACGCCGAGGCGCAGGTGGCGATCGCGCTCGATCACCGCGTCCAGGCGCGTGGAGGTCGCGCGCAGCAGGCCGCGCGGCGCGAGCAGCTCGGGCAGCGTCACCACCGCCGGGGCGACCGCCCCCGACGGACCGCCCGCTGGTCGCCCGCGCACGGCGCGCAGGTAGTCGTCGCGGAGCCGCGCGTAGCGCTCCCGCGCGCGCTCGCGCTCGTCCTCGGCGGCGCGCAGCCGCGCGCGCTGCTCCGGATGCACTCCGCCGGCGGCGCGCGCCCGCGAAAGCCCGGCAGTGGCGCGGTCGATGGCGTCCTTGCGCTCGCTGAGGACGCGCACCAACTGGTCGCGGTGGGCGCCAGGGAGCGCCGCAATCTCGTGGGCCAGGTGGCCCCAGGAAGCGGCGCAATCGTCGAGATCGGCAGCGACGTTGAAAGCCGCGGCGCGGCGCTGGAGATGATCGAGACGTTGCTCGATCGGGTCGAGCTGCTCGCGTGGGACGCCGCGGCGCAGCAGGTCCGCTCGCGCCCCCGCCAAGCCCCTCCGCAGCGCGGCCGCGGCTTCGAGCCAGGGTTGCAAAAGCGGGCCCAGGCCGTCCCGCCGCCGCTCCTCCTCGACCCGCCGGTCGAGCGCCGCGACCTGCAGCGAGGCCTGCATCATCGATCGATGCAGCGCCTCCGGCTCCGGCCGGCTCGTCGGCTGGTTCGACAAGGGCGCCCCTCGTGCCGGCCGTCAGGCCGCAGGCCGCGATAGGATACCTGAACGGAGGCCAAGCTGACAAGGGGTTCCGGAGAGCGCGAGCGCCGCCGCCCGCCGCGTCCGCGCTTCGCCTCGCGAGGATAGCACGCGCCCGCCGTCTTCAGCGGCCGCCGGAGAGGTACGAGAGGATGAGCGCGCGTTCCTCAGGGCTCAGATGCACGCGCTTCAGCTTCTCCATCTCGTCGAGCGCCGTCTGCCACTGCTCCGGCGTGTACGTCGACGGCGCGTACTCGGAGTGGCAAGCCGTGCACTTCGCCAGGTACATGCGCCGCGCATCCGACATGGGCCCGCGCGGCGGGGATCCGCCGCATGCCGCGGCGCACAGCAGCAACGCGGCGGCGGCGCGCCTCACAGGTTGAACCCCAGCACGGACCGGATCTGCATCTGCTGATCCTGCGCTGCGTCGAGGCCGAAGCCAGCTCCGATCTGGAACCAGAGCTTCTGGGTGGCCACGCTGATCGACGGCCCCAGGTAGTAGTTCCGCGACACGTCCTGGCCGACGAACTCGTGCGTGGTCCAGAACTCCGCCGCGACGCGGAGCTGGGGCATCAGCTCGTACCGGGCGCCGAAGTCCACCTCCCAGGTGCGGCCCAGGTCGGCCCGCCCCAGGTGCTGCGCCCCGGCCAGGTTGCCGACCAGGGCGAAGCGGCCGAAGTCCTTCTCCAGGATGATCTTCTCCTCCAGCTCGAACGGCCGGTTGAAGTCGACCGGCCGCTCCACCTCGAGGTAGAGCAGCACGTCGACCGGCCACTCGCCCTTCTCGGCCAGGCGGTAGCGCGTCTCCAGCTGCCAGTCGGAGAAGTGGTACTCCGCGAAGTCGGCTGCCGGCCCGCCGCGCTCGAAGACGTGGTAGAGCGCCAGGTCCAAGCGGTCGGTGATCCCGTACTCCAGCTCGGCCCGCTGGACCAGCACCGAGTCGGCGAAGCTGCTGCGCGGCGCCTCGATCGTGTTCCACAGCTCGAACTCGAGGTTGCCCTTGGGCTGCGTCTGGAACTCGTAGGCGCGGATCATCGTGCGCCGGTCGGCGCGCGCCTGCTCCACGGCCGCGCAGAGCAGCGCCACTGTGAGACCGATTGTGATTCTCATTCTCAGTGTGCGCCCGCGCGCCGTCGCCATCTCGTCCCTCCTCCGGGTAAAGGTGAAAGCTACCGGCCCTGGCAGTCCTTGCAGAGGCCGTACAGCTCCAGCTTGTGCCGCGTCACCTGGAAGCCGTGGTGGCGGGCGACCATGTCCTGCAGCTCCTCGATGCGCTCGTTCTCGAACTCGATGATCTGGTGGCAGCTGGTGCAGATGAGGTGGTCATGGTGGTGCCGGCCGATGGCCGCCTCGTAGCGCGTCTGCCCGTCGTCGAAGTGGCGCGCGCTCGCCAGACCGGCGTCGCTGAGGATCTTCATGGTCCGGTAGACCGTCGCCGCCCCGATGTTCTCGTCGCGCGACTGCACCTTGGCGAGAAGCTCGTCGACGCTGAGGTGCCCGCTGGCGGAGAAGAAGGTGTCCACGATCAGGTCCCGCTGCCGGGTCGCCTTGAGCCCCCGCTCCGCGATCCAGCGGGACAAGCGCTCGCGCGCGGCGGTGGTCGGAGAGGCCGGCTCCGCCTTGCGTCCGCGGCCAGTGGCGCACGCTGATGGATGCCTTGGACGAGGCGTGAAGGGGTAGTCTCAGCGGCGCTGCTGCGGCTGGTATGTCCCCGCCTCGGAGCGGAAGGCGATCGCCAAGCGGTTCCAGCCGTTGATCGCCACGGCGATCATCGCCAGCTCGACCAGCTCCTTCTCGCTGAACTGGCCGCGCGCGCGCTCGTAGACGTCGTCGGGAACGTGGCCTTCCGCGACCAGCGTCAGCGCTTCCGTCCATTCCAGCGCCGCCCGCTCGCGGTCCGTGTAGTACGGCGCCTCACGCCAGGCATCCAGGCCATAGAGCCTTTGTTCCGTCTCGCCCGCGGCCCGCGCGTCCTTGGAGTGCATGTCGAGGCAGTACGCGCAGCCATTGATCTGCGAGGCGCGCATCTTCAGCAGGTGCACGAGCTTCGGCTCGATGCTGCCCTCGTGGATGTACTTCTCGAGCCCGAGCATGGCGTGGTAGGCGCCCGCCGAAACGGCGGCGATGTTCAAGCGTGGCTTCATCCGATCCTCCTCGGTCCGACTGCGTTGGAGATTCCCCGGCCGTCGATCCGATTCGGTTCTTCCGCTCAGCGCAAGATGCCGCGCGCGCGCAGCGCCTCGCGCCACTTCTGCTGCGCGGCGGCGCCCTCCTGCCCCGGAGAGACGTCGGTTCCCAGCAGGCGCGCCAGCGCTGCGTGCGCCGCGCGCCGCACCGCCGGGTCGTTGTCGTCGAGCCGCTCGACCAGATCGGCCGCGTAGAGGGCGGCGTTTCCGCGGTAGCCAGCCACCTCGGCGGCGAGCGCACGGACGCGCGCGTCGGAGGAGCGCATCAGCACCTGCACCTCGTCGCCGTGCTCCCGCCCGATGCGCTGGCGCGTTCCCGGGAGCAGCAGGACCCAGACCAGCGCCCCGAGGCCGATCTGGAACAGGCCCGTCGCCGCGGGGTACTTCTTCGCCCGGACCAGCGCGAGGCGGTACACGGCGAACACCACCAGGAAGATGGCGAAGAGGACCGGCGCGGCGGCGGCCGCGCGCGGGGGCAGCTCGCGCCCGCCGATGTCGCTGCCTGCCCAGAAGGTCAGGAGCGCGCTCGCCACCAGGAGCGCGTACAGCGCCGGCCTCAGCGTGCGGACGAAGGCGAGCCCGACGCGAACGCGCAGCTTGCGTGGGTCGCCCGCACCGTCCAACGCGTCGCTCACGCGCGCTCTCCTACCCCGAGCCCGGCGCCACGTCCAGGGAACCTGCGCGTCCGCGCGGCTTGACTTCGCTGGTCCCTTCCTTAGGGTGCGCACCCTCGATGCCCGCCACCTCGCCGCCGACGCGTCCGCCTCGGAGCTCGCGCACCGTTGCGCAGGGCCGGCGCGCGCGCGCGGAGCACCTGCTGGCCCTCTTCGCCTGGCACCGCGACGGCCCGCTCGTCGCGCGGTCGCTGGGGCTCTCCCTCGACGAGCTGCACGAGCAGCTGGACGAGCTGAAGCTGCGGCGCAAGGCATACCGGCTGACGCGCGGCAGCGAGTTCGACATGCCCGCCGCCCGGGCGCTGGCTGGAGCGCCCAGCGGGCCGCCCGTCCGCCGGCGGGCACGACCCGCCCGGGCAGAACCCACGCCAGCGCCGACGGCGGAACGCGCCCCGTCCGAAACGAACGCATCCGCTTCGATCTCCGCCCCGCCGGCGCAAGCTGTCCGTCGAGGAGCGGTGAACGAGCAAGCCTCGGAGCTTCTGGCGGTGCTCGCGGAGGTAGGACCTCGCCGCGGAGCGCTCGGCGTGCGGCTCGGCGGTCCCGGGCATCCTCTGCCCGAGCGCGTGCTCCTGGCCCGGTTCCGCGCGGCAGGCCTGGAGCGCGAGCTCGGCCAGCGCGAGCGCGACCTGCTGCGCGCGCTGTTCGCGCGCCACCGGGGAGCCGCCCGCGCGGTCGCCGCCGAGCTGGGCCTCGACGCGCCTGCGCTGCAGCGCCTCGTCCGCGAGCGCGGGCTGACGGCCGAGATCGACTCCCTGCGCGACCGCTTCCGCCATGAGGCAAGGAGGCGCCGCTGGCCGCGCGAGCAGATCGAGCAGTTGGTCCGCCGCGGCGACTGGCTCGACGATCTGGGCATCGCCGACGAGCTGCGACGCGACGTGCTCTCCCGCGCGCGCCCGGCGTGGGAACGCTCGGGCGGATCGCTCGCGCGGCTCCGGCGCGAGCTGCGCGTGTCCGAAGCGGACGCGCGCGCCCTGCGGGACCTGCTCGCGCGCCGCGTGTGAAACGGCGGTGCATCCGGCCGGACGGTCCTGGAATTCCTGGCGTTCCAGCCAGGGGCGTCAGCCGGATTTGCCCCGGCTTCCATTCCCGGTGCCGCTCGGAGGCGGCGTGCGCTCCCAGATGCGAGCGCGCGCTGCCTCATGGCAAGGCCGGCACCGGCTGTCGCTCTCGGTCGCGGCACGAGGACACGGCTTTTGACCGGCGCATTGTTCGCACCCCGGACACGCGCAATGGTCGGTCTGCGCCATCACCGCACGCCTTTCGGGGGAATGGTGTGCCAGAACCAGCGGACATCGTCCATCCGATCCGCTGGAGGTGCGCCGGGCGCGTGTTACATTTCCGGTCGATGCCGATCTACGAATTCGTCTGTGAATCGTGCGGGCGCATCGTCGAGCGCTTGCAGAAACTGAGCGACCCGCCACCGGAAGCTTGCCCGGAGTGCGGCGGAAAGATGGCCAAGATCATGAGCCGCAACTCCTTCCAGCTCAAAGGCGGCGGCTGGTACCGCGATCTGTATAGCTCGAGCGGCTCGGCCAGCACCCCCAACACCTCCAGCGACGGAAAGGCCGCGGCCGCCGAGACGAAGAAGACCGAAGCTGCTCCCGCCGCCTCGCCGGCGCCGGCCAGCACCGCTCCCGCGAAGAAAGAGTAGGTCAGGTGAGCAGCTGCTGCGCCGATTGGGCGTCTTCGGCCTGGAGCAGCATGGCGAGCCGGCGCGAGCGTTCCAGCGCGAGGCCCCTCCGGTCGTGCTTCAGGAATGCGTAGACGTCGACGGCCCGCCGGGTGAGCATCGCGAGCCGCTCGGCCCACTGGTTCCAGACCTCGCTGGAATCGTCGTCGCGGCGGATGCGCACGTAGGCGAAATCGGCGGTCAGCTCCAGCCGGGGCGGACCCTGGCCATGGTCCGCCAGCACGAGGGCGGCGTTGTGCGCGGAGAGGAGTCGCAGCACGGCCTCGGTGTGCCAGGAAGGATGGCGCAGCTCGAGCGCGATGCGCACGCCCTGCGGCACCGCGCGCAGGAAGTCGTTCAGCGCCGGCCGGTCCGCCGTGGCGCTGTGCGGGAGCTGGATGAGGATCGGCCCCAAGCGATCGTGCAGCGGCGCCGCTGCCTCGAGCAAGGCGCCGAGGGACCGGGCCGCTCCCTTGCCCGCGCGCACGTCGACCCGGCCGGGCAGCTTGAGCGCGAACTCGAACCCGGCGGGGACGATCTCCGCCCAGGTGGCGAGCGTCGCCTCGTCGGGGAGACGCGACTGGATCTCGACCGCGCCGAGCTGGGAGCCGTAGAGCGCGAGCGTCTGCGCCTGGCTCAGCCCCGGCGGGTAGACCGTGCCGACCCACTCCCGGTACGAGAATCCACTGGTCCCCACCCTCGCCTCTGCAAGCATGGGCGGAAGAATATCCATCGCCGCCCGCCCTGCGCCGCGCAGCGCCTGCCCGGTCGCACGTCGGGCGGACGGCCGACCTACGCGGTTCCGGGCGGCCTTTCCCCACCCGGCGCAGGAGCCGGCGCCGGAGCGGCGGCCGGAGCCGGGGCTGGCGCTGGGGGCGCGGGCGCCGCGGGAGCCTTCCGCGCGGGCGGCTTGCGCGCCGGAGCGGCCGCGCCCTGCGTCTTCGCGTCGGCCTTGCGCCGCTTCATGCGCTGGTTGTGCTGCTTGCGCCGGCGCATGATCAGCCGCATGTGCTTGCTCTTCGATCGGGCCATTCGGTCTCCCAGCGGGCGCCGATAGGCTGGCGCTGTCTCGTTTGCAGACGGTTCCGGCACGCCTTGTAGCGGGATGCGGTCGGCGGACGCAACCGCAGATTCACTCGTCGCGGCGAGGCGGCTGCAGCGGGACGGCCATGCCTTCCGCCCCGCGCACGGCGCTGGGCGGCGCCTCGGCGACGGTCGGTGGATCGGCGGGCTCGTGCACCGCCGCGGGCGGCGCCGTGGCGGGCGGGGGCGGCTTGGACGCGGCTGGCTTCTCGCGCGGCTTCAGCCGCCAGCGCTCGAGCAGCTCCTTCGTCTGGGCCAGCGGAAGGGCCGGCACGAAGTTCCCGTTCGCGCCGTCCATGTCGCGCGCCATGCACAGCGAGTTGAGGATGGCTTCTTCCGTGGCCTCGATCGCCGCCTCGTAGACCGGGTTGAGCCGCTGATCGAGCAGGACCTTCATGTGGTAGATCATCTTGCTCGTCGTGCGCGGGATCTCGTTGCCGGTCGAGAACGCCAGGATGATCTCCCCCGACCCGTGCGCCGCGATGCTGCCGGCGCGCCCGATGCCCAGCGCCACCCGCTTCGAGACGCGTCCCAACTGGTGGGAGTTGAGGGGTGCGTCCGTGGCCAGCACCGCGATGATGCTGCCCGCGCTCGTCTCGCGTTTGGGGATCTCGCGGTAGCGCTCCTCGAGCACGGGACCCACCGGAAAGCCCGCGATGCGCAGGTCGCGCATGTGTCCGAAGTTGCTCATCACCAGGACGCCCACCGTGTAGCTGCCCAGGGCGGGCGGGAGCTTGCGGCTCGACGTCCCGATCCCCGCCTTGAAGTCGCAGCAGATCATCCCGGTGCCGCCTCCGACGGATCCCTCCGCCACCGGACCGGAGCTGGCCGTGTGCAGCGCCTCGAGGACGTTGTCCGCCAGCACGTGCCGGCCGGCCACGTCGTTGAGCCAGGAATCGTCGCACTCGCCGACCAGCGGGATGAGGACGTCATGTTCGCCGCCGATCCCGGGAAACTGGTCGACCATCCACTGCACGGCGGCATCGCTGACCTGCCCGACGCTGAGCGTGTTGGTGAGGAAGATGGGCGTCTCCACCAGGCCCCATTCGATGAGCTGCGTCATGCCGCTCACCTCGCCCGCGCCGTTCAGCACGAACCCGCCGCCGATGAGCCGCTGCTCGAAGACGTTCTGCTCGTTGGGGAGGATGGCCGTGACGCCCGTCCGCACCGGCCCCTTCCCGCGCCGCAGCGGGCCTGCGCCGCGGATGATGGTGGAATGGCCGACCAGAACGCCTTCCACGTCGGTGATGGCGTTCCACTTCCCGGGCCGGAAGCGGCCCAGCGGAACCCCCAGCTCCCGCGCGCGGTACCGCTGCTCGGGCCGGGGTAGGGAAGTGTGGTCCTGCGGCGTCTTCACGGTCTAGGAGTACCCGACCTTCCCGAGGGGCGCTACCTCTGGGCCGGGCCGGTGTCGAGCGGTCCATCGCCGCGCGGGCGGGACGCGGCGCGTTAACTCTGCAACTGGGGCGCCGGGCCGCCGTCCGGGTCGGCGGACGGCCCGTCGCCGTTCGGCGCCGCCGGGGTGCCGACGGGCGGAGGAACGCTCTGCGCCACCGCCACGGGGCCGCCCACCACGATGCGCGCGGACTCGCGCCGCTCGCGCTCGCGCTCCTTGTAGCGGCGGATCGCGCCGGAGAGGATCTCCGCGATGAGCGCGTGGTACTCGATGCCCGCGGCTTTCGCGATCAGCACCAGGTCGCTCCATCCCGGCGTCAGACCCGGAAGCGGGTTGCACTCGAGGAAATAGACCTTCCCCTGCTCGTCCATGCGGAAATCGACCCGGGCCACGTCGCGACAGCCGAGCGCGATGAAACACTCGCGGGCGGCCCGTTCCAGCGAACGGAGCTGCGCGGGCTCCAGTTGGGCGGGCACGTCGTAGCGGATCTTGCTCGACCAGTCCTGCTTGTACTCGAACGAGTAGACCGGATGCTTCTCGCCCGCCAGGAAGACCACTTCCATCGGCGGCAGCACCTTGGGCCTGCGCTCGCCCAGGAGCCCGACGGTGAACTCGCGGCCGGCCACGTAGCTCTCGACCAGCGCGGGCTGGTCGTACTTGGCGATCATCTCGCGCGCCGCCTCGCGCAGCTCGGCCTCGGTCTCCACCACGCTTGTGTGGTGGACGCCCTTCGACGACCCTTCCGCGACAGGCTTCACGATCAGCGGGAACTTCATCAGCTCGCGTGGAAGCCTCTCCTTGCCGGTCTGCAGGGTGACGAAGTTCGGCGTGAGGATGCCGTGCTGGCGCACGATGCGCTTCGCGAGCGCCTTGTCGAGCGCGATGGAAAGCGCGGCGGGGTCCGACCCCGAGTAGGGGATGTCGAGCAGCTCCATCAGCGCAGGCACGACCGCCTCGCGGTTCCGGCCCTTGATGCCTTCCGCCATGTTGAAGACCAGGTCGACCGGCGTGGTGGCGAGCACGTTGGGCAGCTCGCTGGTGGCCTCCAGATCGATCACCTCGTGCCCGGCTGCGGCGATCGCCTCGCGCACCGCCTGGATGGTGGAGGGCGCGTCGTACTCGGCCTCCTCGTCCTTGCGCCCGTCGATCTGGGGCTTGATGCGCTTCACGTTGAAGGTGAAGCCGACCCGCAACGGCCCGGTCTTGCGCAGCGGACGGCCTTGGCGCCGCCGGGCATCGTTGATGCCCCAGCGCGCGACCGCGCTCTCGATCACCTTGCCCAGCACGGCGTCCGTGTGCAGCCCTTCCAGGGCCGCCGCGGCGTAGATGCCCGCGCCCGGCTCCAGGCTGGGGAGCGCGTTGATCTCGATGAAGTACACCTGCCCGTCCTCGGCCACGCGGAAGTCGATCCGGCCCAGGTCACGGCACCCCAGCGCGCGGTAGGCCTTGCGCGCCATGTCCTGCGCGCGCTCCAGCACGTGCGCGGGGACCTGGGCGGGGCAGCGGACGCTCACCGCGTCGTAGTGGACCGATTTCAGGTCGTAGTCGTAGATGCGGTACCGGCGCTTGGACAGCTCGGACTCCTCGATGACGTACTCGACCGGCGTGAGCACGCCCGAGCGCTCCGCCGCCGCCTTCTCCAGGAACGCGACGGTGAGGTCCTTGCCGGGGATGAACTCCTCGACCAGGACGCCGGCGGGAAAGCGCGCGAGCTGCTTCTCGACGAAAGCGCGCAGCCGCGCGCGCTCCTCGATGACCGACTCCTGCGTGATCCCCTTCGACGACCCCTCGAAGTTCGGTTTCACGATCACCGGCCAGCGCCAGCCGTCCAGCTTGAGCTGGCCGATCTCCTCGAGGAACTGCCCGCGGGGCGAGATGACGCCGTGCTCGGTCAGCATCAGCTTGGTGAGCGACTTGTCGAGCGTCACCGCGAGCACCCAGGCGTCGGAGCCGGTGTACGGGAATCCCAGCTCATCGAAGAGGGCCGGATAGAACGCCTCGCGGAAGCGGCCGCGGCGGCCCTCGGCCGTGTTGAAGATGAGGTCGGGCGCAAACGCCTCCAGCCGGGCGGCGGTGCGGCTGGCGGGGCCGCTCACCTCGACGCGCTCCACCCGGTGTCCGAGCCGCTCCATCGCAGAGGTCAGCGCGGCGATGGTCTCCCGCGAGTCGAACTCGGCTTCTTCCTCGGAATCGGTGAGGCGCAGGTTGTGCGTCAAGGCGATGCGCATGCTTCCTCGGATGGCCCTGCGTTCGCGGGGAGCCCGGCCCGGGCCACAGGCGGCTCCTCCTCGAGCTTGGCGTGCGCGGCGCGCGAGGCGGCGAGCCCCGCGGCGGCGCGCGCCGCGTTCTGCGCCACCGGCTCCTTGAGCCCGAGCGCGAGCGAAGCGTCGATCACCTGGGTGCCGGCGACGAGGTCGCCGATGCGCCGCGCGCCGAGATCGCGGGTCAGCGGCTGCAGCGCTACTCCCGTCTCGACTGCGAGCAGCACCGCCAGGACCGCCAGCGTCACGGCCACCGGATGCGCCACCCCCAAGAGCGCCGGCAAGACCGCCACGGCGAACACGGCGTTGCGCCGCAGGCAGGCGGCGATTCCCGCGGGCCGGCGGGTCG
>VBKO01000448.1 GCA_005888115.1 Deltaproteobacteria bacterium | reverse complement strand
CAGCTCAGCGTGGCCATGATCGCCGGCGCCAGCACGAACGGCGGCGCCAGCTTCCCGTTCATCACCACGGGCGTCCCGAAGATGAGCGGCTCGTTGATGTTGAAGATCGCCGGCACGATGCCGGCGCGGCCTACCAGGCGGAGCTGCTTCGACTTGGCGAAGATGAGCATCAGCGCCAGCGCCAGGGTCGCGCCCGAGCCGCCCTGCCAGATGAACCAGACGAAGAACTCCTGCGTGAAGACGTGCGGGGGAGGGTGGCCGGAGCTGACCGCGGCCATGTTCTCCGCCAACGCGGAGAGCCACAGCGGGCGGACGGCGGCCAGCACCGCCAATCCGTGCACCCCGACCATCCACAGCGCGCTGTCGATGAGCACCACCAGCAGCACCGCCGCGAAGGTGTCGCCTCCGCGCACCAGCGGGCGGAACAGGGCGGTGATGCCGCCCACCAGGTCGACGCCGAGCACGTGGACGAGCAGCCAGACCACGACTACGCACACCGTCGCGGGCAGCATCGCAGCGAAGCTGCGGACCACCACGTCGGGCGCGCCGCCGGAGAGGCGGAAGCCCCAGCGGCGCTGGGCGAAGAAGTGGATCACCTCGACGGCGAAGATCGCCGCGGCGAAGGCGGGAAAGAGTCCGCCCGCGCCGAGCGTGGAGAGGCCCAGCGCGACCCCGCCGCCCTGGAGCAGCACCGTCTTTTGCGCGACCAGGAACACCGCCAGCGCCGTGGTCACGCTCGCCGCGAGATCCGCCTCGCGGCGGCGCGCGAGCGACAGCGCCGTCGCGGCGCATGCGTAGATCGACACCAACCCCGCGCAAGCCAGGTAGCCGGCGCGCAGCGCGGACTGCGGCGGCAGGAACCGGGACAGCCCCGGCCAGGGCGGCTGCCACAGCAGCAGGAACCCGCTGCCGAGCAGGATGATCGGCAGGGCGCCGACCACTCCGTCCCGGATCGCCTGCAGGTGCGGCTGGCGCGACAGCGCGTGGCCGATGGCGTGCGCCCGGTGTCGGAAGGAGCCTGGCGCAGCGGGCGGCGGCGCATGGGCGGCGTGGACTGGCGCGGGCGTCTGGGCCGGGCTCTGCGGCGCCGGCGCGCGGACGGGTTTCGGCTCGGCCACGGGACGCATTGTGGAGGAGGAGCCCGCTCGAGGCTAGGAAGAAGCAGCCATGTTCCCGCTCGGACACGTCGGAATCGGCACCCACGTCCTTCCGCCGCGAATCCGCGAGCAGCTGCGCTGGCGCTGGCTCGTCGTCGGCTGCCTGCTGCCCGACGTGATCGACAAGCCTCTCTTCATCGCCGCGAAGCTGCTGCACCGGCCCGGCGCCGATCGCCTGTACTTGCTGCATGGGTCGCGCCTCTTCGGCCACACGCTGTTCTTCCTGGCGGCGCTCTTTGTCGCGGGCGCGGCGCTCCATTCCGAGCGGCTGCGGGCAATCGGGTGGGGCGTTGCCACGCACCTGGTGCTCGACCTCTTGCCCGACTTCGTGTCCGGCTACTTCTTCACCTTCCGCCACTGGCTGCTCTGGCCGCTGTTCGGATGGGGCTTCCCGCCCGCGTACGGCGGACGCTTGGTGCACGGGATCGATCGCGAGCTCGCGACCTACATCGCGGGCGAGTTGATCGGCGCCGCGCTGCTCGTCCGCTGGTACGTGGGGTCGCGACGGGGAAAAGCTCCCGCCCCTTGACTGGAGCTCCGGTCGCGACTATGGTCATGTGACCATGGGCACGATCCGCAAGACCATTGCCGCGGGCATCTTCAAGGCACGCTGCCTGAAGCTCCTCGACGAGGTGGCCGAGACCGGCCAGGAGATCGTCGTGACCAAGCGCGGGAAGGCCGTGGCGCGGCTGGCGCCGCTCAAGCCGAAGGTCCAAAAAGGCCTGCTCGGGAGCGTCCTGAAGCAGGACGATCTCGTGTCGCCGATCGGCGATCGCTGGGACGTCGATCGTTGATCGTCCTGGATACGCACGCCTGGATCTGGTGGGTCGCGGACCCGGCGCGGCTATCGACCGCGGCAAGGAAAGCCATCGAGAAGGAACGGGTGCGCGGGATCTGCGCGATCAGCGTCTGGGAGCTCGCCGTCCTGATTCAGCGGGGCCGGCTGGTGCTCGATCGCGATGTCGCCGAGTGGGTCCGCGACGCGCTCGCGCTGCCCGGAGTCGAGCTGTTGCCGCTCACGCCCGAGATTGCGCTAGCGGCGGGCGGGCCGGAGCTGGGCCTCCATGGCGACCCTGCTGACCGGATGATCGCAGCGACCGCGCTGGGTCACGGGGCGAGGCTCGTCACCAAGGATGAGCAGCTACAAGCGGCCCAGTCGCTCGACACCGTGTGGTAGCCGGCGCCCCTGGCCAAAGGCCGTCCGGTACGATTTCACCGTGTGCTCCAGCGTCCTCCCCGCGGAACAAAA
>VBKO01000099.1 GCA_005888115.1 Deltaproteobacteria bacterium | reverse complement strand
GGCGTCGCGCGCTTCGATGCGCACCCGCGCCGGCGCGCCGCGGCGCACTTCGAACGAAGCAGACAGGAGCCGCACCGACGCGGCCAACCCTCCGGCCCGCGCCGCCGCGTCCGCCACCTCGGCTGACGCGGCGGTGCCTGGCTGCACCACGCCGCGTTCGACGCGCACCTGGAGCCGCACGGGCCCTGTGCCACCGCGCAGAGGAAGACCGATCGCCTGGGAGAGAAATGCGATGCCGGCGAGGCGGCCGGTGCCCTCCGCCTCCAGATCGAGTCCGCGCAGAACGGTCTCGCGTGTCGCGCCGCGCGGATCGAAGGGGCCGAGCGACAGCTTCGCGCGCGCGCGCAGCTGCTCCGCGACGCGGGAGCGGCCGTGGCTCAGCAGGAGCGAGTCGCCCCACAGCTCGGCCGGCGCGATCAGCGCGCGCCGGAGGGGTTTCAGGTAGAAGGCGCCTGCCGCCTGCACATCTCCTTCGAGCCGCATCCGGTCGATCCATATGCTGCGCACGCCGCCCGCGGCGACGTCTTCGAGCCAGACGGTGAAGAGCCGGTAGCGCCAGTCGGGCAGGTCGTCCTCGGGGCCTTCCTCGGCGATCGGCGCCGGAGCGAATCCGGCGACGGGGGCCAACCCTTCGAGCCGCTCGGGCGTCACCTCCGGTCCGGGGATGCGCCTGCGCAGCGCGAAGGAGACGCCCTGCGCGCGGACGCGCGTGGCGTGGAAGATCCGGCGAGGAAGCTCCCACACCGCGATGCTCGCGGTGACGCGATCGAGGTCGAGCTGCCACTGGACGCCCCGATCCTGCGAGGTGAGCCGCACCCCTTCGGCGTGGACGCGCCCGGGCCAGGCGGACCAGGCGCTCCGGTACTCGAGGTGGATCGCCGGAGACTCCGCGTTGACGAGGCGTCGTAGGAGCGGGGTGCAGAGAAAGGCCTGCGCGCTGACGAAGTACAAGGCCCAGCCGCCGATGACCACTACCGCCACTGCTTGGAGGGCTCGGGCGACCTGCCGGTCTGCCCGGCGCCACCTCGATCGCCTGTCTCGCGGGGCGCTCACGGACTCCCTGACGAGATGGCGACCACTTCTGGCCCCGGCAAGGTTTCCGCGCAAGGGACGCCGATCCGGCGCTCGCCTGCCCGTACCGGACGGGTCCGGGCTCCCCGTCGACTAGGCGACAAAAGAGGGCGTCTGACCGTTCCAGAGCGGAAAAGGGTTGCGGGGCGGTGGCCCTCCTCTGTATGCGCTCCCGATCCAATGGTACGAGGATCGCGCGCAATGGAGCCCACGTGACGGATTCGCAAGCGCGGCCAGCGTTCCTCAGGGACGCTCCGCTCGCGTTCCAACGGATCCGGGAGTATGCGATCTTCCTGCTCGAGCCCGACGGCACCGTCGCGTCCTGGAACGAAGGCGCGCAGGTCATCAAGGGCTACTCGGACGCCGAGATCATCGGTCAGAGCTTCTCGCGCTTCTACACGCCCGAGGACCTCCTCGCCGGCAAGCCGGCGGAAATACTCTCCCGCGCCTCGCGGGACGGCAGGGTCGAGGAGGAAGCGTGGCGCCTCCGCAAAGACGGCTCGCGCTTCTGGGCCGATGTGGTGGTCACCGCGCTCCGCGACCCGGACGGCACGCTGCGAGGGTTCGTCAAGATCACGCGCGATCTCACGGCGCGCAAGCTAGCCGAGAAGGCGCTCCGGCAATCGGAAGAACGGATGCGCCTGATGATCGACAGCGTGAGGGATTACGCCATCTTCATGCTCGATCCTACCGGCCGAGTGGCTAGCTGGAACCCAGGCGCGGAGCGCCTCAAAGGGTACACGGCGCGCGAGATCATCGGGCACAGCTTCGAGCGGTTCTATCCGGAGCAGGAACTGCGCGCCGGGAAACCTCGGCTGGAGCTGGAGATCGCCGCCCGCGAAGGCCGTTTCGAAGAGGAAGGCTGGCGGTTGCGCAAGGACGGCTCGCGGTTCTGGGCGAACGTCGTCCTGAGTGCCGTCAGGGACGAGCGGGGAGTGCTGGTCGGCTACGCCAAGGTGACCCGCGACCTGACCGAGCGGAAGCGTTCCGAGGAAGCCGTCATCGAGCGGGCACGGCAGCAGGCC
This sequence comes from Deltaproteobacteria bacterium, assembly GCA_005888115.1. Lineage (GTDB taxonomy): Bacteria > Myxococcota > Myxococcia > Myxococcales > 40CM-4-68-19 > VBKO01. The sequence continues at coordinate 15,182 of VBKO01000099.1, read as the reverse complement.
GCGGTCGCGCAACTCGGCCTCTTCGCGCTGGAGCATCCGGACCTCGACGCGGTGATCGACCGGGCGGTCACGACGGTCCGGGAGACCATGGGAACCGAGCTGGTCGGCGTGCTCGAGCTGTCAGAGGACGGCAAGTCGCTCGTCCTCCGGGCGGGCTGTGGCCTGGACGTGGCCGCCATGGGACGCGTGCCCATCGAGCTCGACGGCGTCGCGGAGGCGGGATACACGCTGTCCAGCGCCGGGCCGGCGCACCTCGACGAGCGGCGGTTCCGGATGGGCGGCTTCCTCGACGCGCACCGCGGCGGCAGCAGGGTGACCGCGCTGATCCGCGGGTCCGATCGGTCTCGCGAGGCGTTCGGCGTGATCGAGGCACACAGCCGCACCGAGCGCGCCTTTGGCGAAGACGCCGTGAACTTTCTTCAATCAGTCGCGAACGTGATCGCCGCTGCCCTCGAGCGGCGCAGCATGGAGGAGCAGATCCGGATCGCGGAGCAGAAGGCCGTGGAGGAACGCGCTCGCGCCTCCCAGATCCGGGAGGCGCTCCGCGAGCGCGACGAGTTCATCTCGGTGGCGGCGCACGAGCTGCGCACTCCACTCACCGCGCTGCAGCTCAAGCTCCAGACCGTGGAGCGCGGGCTGAAGATGGGAACGCAGAAGCCGGCCGCCGGCAGCAGCGTCGAGCCCCGGCTCGAGGGCGCGCTCCGCCAGACGGAGCGGCTCTCGCTTCTCGTCGAGCGGTTGCTGGACGTCACGCGCATCGCCGCCGGCCGACTGGATCTGGCCCTGGAGACCTTCGATCTGGCGGCGTTGGTGCGGCAGGTGGCGGACGATTTTCGCGAGCCCGCCGCGCGGGCGGGTTCCGAGCTCCGGCTGGAAGGGCCGCAGGCCCTGCAAGGCTGCTGGGACCGCCTGCGGCTCGAGCAGGTCCTCGTCAACCTGCTCTCCAACGCGGTGAAGTACGGCGCGGGACGCCCCATCTCGATGCGCGTCGAGCGGGCCGGCGAGCGGATCCGGATCGCGGTGACAGACCAGGGTATCGGCATCGCCCAGGCAGACCTGCCGCGCATTTTCACCCGGTTCCAGCGCGCCGCCCCGCTGCGCAACTACGGGGGGCTGGGGCTCGGCCTCTATATCGCCAAGCACATCGTGGAAGCGCACGGCGGCCGCTTGGAGGTGTCCAGCCGGCCGGAGCATGGGTCGACATTCGTCGTCGATCTGCCCATCGTCGCTGTGCGGGCGGCGGGTCCGGAGCAGGCCGCGGCGCGGGTGCGGGCATGATGGCGGGGAAGTGCGGAAAGACCGTCCTGGTGGTGGAGGACGATGCGGACGTGCGCGAGGCGATCGCGGAAGTGCTCTCCGATTGCGAGTACAAGCCCTTGCACGCCTCGAACGGCGCGGAGGCGTTGCAGCGTCTGCGCACCGCCGAGGTCAGGCCGTGCGTGATCCTGCTCGACGTCATGATGCCCACGATGGATGGATGGCAGTTCCGCGCCGCGCAAAAGAGCGATCCGTCGGTGAGCGACATTCCCGTGGTGGTCCTCAGCGCCCACGCGAACGGCAGCGAGGCGGCGGCGAAGATGGACGCCGCCGCATACCTCGCCAAGCCGGTGTCGCTCGAGAGGCTGGTCACCGTGGTGGAGCGCTTCTGCGGGGTCGAGCAGGGATAGCTGGCGCGGGTTCGCGCGGCAGGAGGCGAACATGGCAGCGACCGGGACCGGCCGGAGACGCAGGGGACGCCCGGGGCGGGCAGCGGCGATCCTCATGCTCGGCCTTTCGGCGTCGTGCGCGCATGCGATCCGGGAGGTCGGCCAGTGCGACCAGGTCGCGGCGGAGCAGCGCGTCGCGTGCGCGGCCTGCACGGTGAAGAACGAGGCGAAGGGCTGGATCGGCGACTACGAATACCGGCCCGACAACGACCCGTCGGATCGGTGCGTGCGGGTGAAATAGGACGTTCCGCACAGCGAGATCAAGGTAGGGCCGGGCGATTACTGCGGAAGCTGAAGGCGGATGCGGAAGGTGTAATCGACTTCCACGGGTCGGCCATCCGAGAGCCGAGGCGAAGGGCTGGATCGGCGACTACGAATACCGGCCCGACAACGACCCGTCGGATCGGTGCGTGCGGGTGAAATAGGACGTTCCGCACAGCGAGATCAGCCCCTCGTGTCACCCGGCGAAGTCGGCGTGAACGACCCTTCGCCTCCTTGCACGCCCACGTCCTCGATCGCCCGCCGATCCACTGCCTCGGCCCCCGGCTCGTTGCCGTGCGGCGGTTCGACCACGCTCGCCTCCGGCGGCGCGCGCGCGGGGTCGACGTCCCGGCTCATGCTGAGCCGCGGCGGTCTCGGCTTGCTGGCGCTTTGCTCCGGCGTCCGCGGCGGCTGGGAGGTGGGGTTGCGGGCGCCGGATTGGGGCGCTGCGAATCTGGGGGACACCACGCGAACTTCGCGGACCGACGGCGACTGCGCGGTCCGCATGCCTGCCAGGACCACCGCGACCGCGATGGCGATCCCGTGCGCCCCGATCGAGCCGGCAGTGGCCGTGCCTGAGCGCCTCTTCGCCGGGCTTGCAACCGTGTCGAACATGACCCCTCCACTGATTCCCAACGCACGACATGCTAAGCCGATCTGGCTCCGCGGCGTGAACGGGGCTAGCGCGCGGCCTCCCAGGCGGAGGGCCACAGCGCAGGTCTCAGCTCGGCACCGAAGCGCTTGCGGTACCGGGCCTTCAGCTCCTCCAGCGCGGCCATCTCTCCCAGGCTCTCGTCCACCGATGCCAGGCTGACCCACGGCTCGTACGTCCCGTCGTCCAGCTCCAGCGCGCGAACGAGGTCGGCCTGCGCGTCGCGGAAGCGCCGCTCTGAGCCGGCGATCAGCCCGAGGAAATAGCGGGGAAAGAATGCCTCCGGCGCGGCACGCGCGGCGGATTCGCAGGCCAGTTTCGCCGCGGCGAAGGACCGCGCGCGACCGTGGAGGAGGCAGTGGATCACCGTCGCGCCGGGCGCTGCCGGAAACTTCGCCGCGAGGTCCTTCGCGGCCGCACGCGCCCGGTCGAGCCGTCCGGCCCGAACGTCGCGCTGCGCTCCAAGGACGGCGTCGACGTATTCGTGCTCGCGCTCGGGAGCGACGGCCGCGTCGCGCGGCAGAGCGGCCAGCCGCCGCATGCGCATGCACTCCGCGGCGATCTCCTTGGCGCCCGGTTGACCGCGAGCGCGGGCAGCAGTCCTCTCCGCGGCCGAGCAGATTTCGGCGCGTCCGTAGCTCTGGGCGAGCGCGAGCCACAGCTCCGGCGGCGCCGAACCGTCGCGTAATGCGGACTCGGCGCGTGCCAGGGCGGCCGCCGCCCCGGTCCGGTCGTCGCGATCGAGCAGTACCTGCGCCAGCACGAGCCGGATTTCGGCGGGCGCGTCCGGGAGGCGCGCGGCGGCCTGGCAGCCAGCGAGCGTGGCGGCGGATCTCGGTTCGCGCGCCTGTGCCAGCGAGCAGGAGAATGCCTGCACGCGCGCATCTTCCGGGTACCGCCGCGCGAGCGGAGCGAGCAAGGCGTGCGCCCCGGCCAGGTCGCGCGCTTGCGCCTTGCGCGCGGCGTCCTCCAGACGTTGCGCGTCCGCGGCGGCCAGCCGTCCGGCCTCGGTGGCCGCGCGCGCATCGTCGCCGAGCGGTTCCGCGGGCCGGGCCGTCTCGCGCGGCGCCCCGCCCTGGTGCCCGGCCGCGAAACGGCTGCTTCCGAAGAACTGCTCCCCGAACCGGAAGGACTCCGCGCGCGTCTCCGCGTCCCAGATGGTGGTCGAGGAACGGACCTCGTCCCGGTACGCAGCCGCCCACCTGGACAACCCCGCGTCGTCCCCTGCGCTGCGCTGCTCCAGTGAGACCTGCAACAGGCGGACGATGCCCGGGGAGAATCCCGATTGCGAGGGCTCGTAAATCGGAGACATCAGCGATCCGGGGACGTGCTCGTGGAAGGCGCCCAGGGTATGGGCCCATTCGTGCAGGAGCACCGCCGTCTCCTTGTGGACCCGGCGCTCGCGCAGCAAGGCGTCCCGCTCTTCGCGCGGCAGCTTGTCCAGCACCGTCTCCAGGGCCCGCGTCTCCTCGAGGGAAAACATCCCGCGCACCACGAGGTGGCGGCCGAACACGGCTCCCATTCCAAGCTGCTCGTGCGCGGCGGAGGCGAAGCGCAAGGCAGGCGCGAACCCGATGACCCAATCGACGTCGGCGCCCGGATCGGCCTCGGCCAGCTCCGCAAGGGCCTTGTCCAGGCGTTCGAACCGGTCGGCACGCCTCCAGCTGCGGATCGGTTCCAGCTCCAGCCGGACGCCGAATTCCGTCTCGATGGTGGCGTTCGCGCGATCGATCTGCTCGCGGATCCGGTCGCTCCAGCGCGGCGTCTGCGCCTGGTACTCGGGGTCGGCGTACGCGCGCACGCGGAGGGAGCGAACCGGGGCCGTGGCCCGGGACTGGGCACCGATCGGCGCGGGGCGCAGGCTTTGCGCGTAATCGCGCTGCAGGTCGCGGGGCGACTTCCAGCAAGCCGCGGCCACGGCGGCGCAGACGAGCAGGCTCTTGGGGCCCCCCCGGGCAGGCATCGCCCAATCAAATCAGAGGAGCCCGGGAGATCCAAGGGCGTGCTACCGTCCTCCGCGTGGCGCTCTTCTCCCGCCGGCTCCCGCACGTGATCACCCGCGCCGATCTGGCGCGCACGCTGGCGCCGACCTACGCGAAGGCGGCGCAGGTGGACGCGGAAGAGGCGGAGGATCGGCTGCTCCGCGCGTTCGCGAACCAGCGCATCCTCGACGAGATCTACGGGGGCCTCGCCGCCGCGCTCGCCGAGGCGAAGGGACCGCGCACCACCGAGGACGAGATGGTCGACAAGCTTTCCGCCGGGGTCCAGGCGCGCCGCGGCCGCGTGCGCGCGGCCGAGCTGACGCCGGCCGTCTCCGCGGTGCTGGTGCTCGTCAACGTGGAGCTGGGCGAGGCGCCGCAGATGATGCGCGATGCCATCCAGGGCGGGAAGGGGCGGGTGCTGCTACAGGAGGGGCTGAAGGCGGTCGGCGCGCACCTGGTGAAAGAGCTGGTTCGCTAGCCGCCGCCGGATAGGGCGGCGCTATGCTTCTCCCGGAGCGGACGTCGTGGGAGCCGTTCCGTGGCAAAAGGAGGACCGACATGGTGGCGCGATTCCGCAACATCTCCGTCGATCGCGAGGGACCGATCGCGTTCGTCACGATGGAACGCCCCGAGCGGCGCAATGCGCTCTCGCTCGAGCACCTGCAGGAGTTGCTCGAGTCCTTGCGCGCCATCGGCGCCGATCGCGAGCTGCGCGTCGCCGTGGTGCGCGCCAGCGGCCCGGCGTTCAGCGCGGGGCACGATCTGAGCGAGATGATCGGGCGCGATGACGCGTTCTTCCAGCAGCTCTTCTCGACTTGCGCCGAGGTCATGGAGACGATCCAGTCGATCCCGCAGCCCGTCATCGCCGAGGTGCAAGGGATCGCCACCGCGGCTGGTTGCCAGCTGGTCGCCTCGTGCGACCTGGCGGTCGCCGCGGCGGAGGCGCGCTTCGCCACTCCGGGCGTGAAGATCGGCCTGTTCTGCACCACGCCGATGGTCGCGCTCACCCGCGCCGTCGGCCCGAAGAAGGCCATGGAGATGCTGCTCACCGGCGAACCGATCAGCGCCGCCGAGGCGCTCGCGGCGGGGCTGGTGAACCGGGTGGTCCCCGCCGCCGAGCTGCGCGCCGCCACGCGCGCCCTGGCGGACCGGATCGTCGCCTCGAGCCCCTTCGTCGTCGGCCTGGGCAAGAAGGCTTTCTACCGCCAGCTGCAGATGCCCCGCGGAGAGGCTTACGCGTACGCCTCGGGGGTCATGTGCGCGAATGCCGCCGCGGAGGACGCGCAGGAGGGCATGAGCGCATTCCTCGAGAAGCGCGCGCCCGCCTGGCGCGGCCGGTGAGCGGCCGCCCGCAGCTTTCTGCAGGAGGATCCGCCATGCGAACCGCCGTCGTTGCGATGCTCGCCGCCGCCGCCCCCGCGCAGCCGAAGGCGCCCCGGGACGCTCTCGGCCTCGACGCCATCTACCCCGAGCTCGACGCGCTCTATCTCGACTTGCACAAGAGTCCCGAGCTGTCGGGACGGGAGGAGAAGACCGCGGCGAAGCTCGCGGACCGTCTCCGGCGCCTCGGTTACGAGGTGACCACCGGAGTCGGCGGCACCGGCGTGGTCGGCGTCCTGCGGAACGGGTCGGGTCCCACCGTGCTGCTGCGCACCGAGCTCGACGCCCTCCCCGTCGAGGAGAAGACGGGGCTGCCGTACGCGAGCAAGGTCACCGCGACCGATCCGACGGGCAAGACCGTCCCGGTGATGCACGCGTGCGGTCACGACGTGCACATGGCCTCCTGGACGGGGGCGGCGGCGCTGCTCGCGCGCGCGAAGGACCGGTGGCGTGGCACGCTGGTGATGGTCGGCCAGCCCGCCGAGGAGACCGTCGCGGGCGCGAAGGCGATGCTCGCCGACCGGTTCTTCGAGCGGTTTCCGAAGCCGGACTTCTCGGTGGCCGTCCACGACAGCTCCGACCTCCCAGCGGGAAAGGTCGCCTGGATCCCCGGCTATGCGCTCGCCAACGTCGACTCGGTGGACGTCACCCTCTTCGGGCGCGGCGGCCACGGCGCCAAGCCGGAGACGACTGTCGACCCGGTGGTCATCGCCGCGCGCACGGTGCTGGCGCTTCAGACGCTCGTCTCGCGCGAGAAGGATCCGCTGGAGCCCGCGGTGGTGACCGTCGGCTCCATCCACGGCGGGAACAAGCACAACATCATTCCCGACGACGTCCACCTCCAGATCACCGTCCGCTCGTATACGCCGCAGGTGCGCAAGCAGCTCCTCGACGGGATCGCGCGCATCGCCAAGGCCGAGGCCGCCGCCGCGGCGGCCCCGCGCGAGCCCGAGATCCGCACCGGCGAAGGGGCCAACGCCACCTTCAACGACCCGGCGGTGACGAAGCGCCTGGGCGCGATGCTCGCGCGCGAGCTGGGACAGGAGAACGTGGTCGAGGGCCGGCCAGAGATGGTAGCCGAGGACTTCGGCGAGTTCGGGAAGGCGGCCGGCGTGCCCTCGGTGCTCCTGCGCATCGGCGCGGTGGAGCCTGCGAAGCACGCCTCGGCGAAAGCGTCCGGGACGCCGCTCCCCTCACTGCACTCCGCTACCTTCGCTCCCGACCGGGAGCCCACCATCCGCACCGGGGTGACGGTGCTCGCGCTTTCGGCGCTGGAGCTGTTCGGCAAGCGCTGAGCCGCGGCCGGGCGGTGTGTCCGCCTTCTTACATGGAGCACCTTGCGGAACACCCGAAGGTCCCTGCTACGTCATTCGCGGGGAGGTTCGAGTCCTGCCCAGCGCTCAAGCAGTTTCGCTGATCCGCCGCCCGGCCGTGCTGCTGGTCGATGACGCGCGCGTGGTGCTCCGCGTCGTGGAGAGGGCGTTGGGCGCGGCGGGGTTCACCCTCTCGGTGGCGGAGAACGCCGAGCGCGCCCTGCGGCTCCTCGACGATCAGGAGTTCGCCTGCGCCCTGATCGACCGCAACCTGGTGGGCGCGGACGGCCTCGATCTGATCAAGCAGATCCGCGAACGCCAGCCGCGCTGCGCCTGCGTATTGATGACCGCGTATCCGTCGCTCAGCTCGGCGGTCGACGCGCTGCGCATCGGCGTGGTGGACTACATCCAGAAGCCCTCGCCCGACTTCGACGTGATCGCCGACCGGGTGCAGAACGCCGTCCGGCTGCAACGCCACCGCGACGGCGAAGACGCGCCCCGCTCCGGCGCGCGGGCGGCCGACGACCGCCGTCATGAGGTCTTGGTGCGCGGCGCCGACGAACTGGTCGCGACGCTTCGATCGCTCCAGACCCGCATCAAGCCGGGCGCTCGCGCCGCCTTCAACCGCGCGCTGGCCGACGCCGAGGCGCACGCCGCTCTCCTCCGCCGTCGCTGATCCCGCGCACCTGCACTTACAGATCGGTCGCGCGGCCGGATGAAACGGCCCGTTGCCCGGTGTTGCCCAAACGACAATCCGGCGGCGCCCTCGTTCGAGCGGAGGCCGGGTGGTCCGGGCACTTCCATCCGCCCACACCAAGCGAGGCGACATGCGGCGAACAATCTTTCTCTCGATCGGGTCGGCCCTCTTCGCCGCTGCGTGCGGCAGCGGCGCTCCTCCTTCACAAGAGTGCTCGCAACTGGCAGGAGGGAGCGCAGTCGCTGCGGTCCGCGCGAGCGCCGGCACTCCGGCCCTGGCGCTCGACGGAAACCTGGCGACGTCCTGGAACTGCACGAGCGCGTGCTGGATCGATCTCGACCTGGGCACGGTCCGGCAGCTCGACGCCGTGGCGATTGCCTGGGCAGGGTTGCCCGCTACCCGCTATCAGGTCTCCGCGTCGGAGGATGGAGTCAGCTATGCGCCATCCAGCGCCGGTGTAGGGGCGAGCTGCCAGCGGCAGCCGCTCTCCGCCACGCAAGGCCGCTTCGTGCGGCTCGCGATCGACGCGGACGCTGCGCAGCCCGGTGTCGCGGTGGCCGAGCTGCGCGTCGACGCGAGCGACGTCCCGACCGCGCCGCCGACTCCGCCCCCCTCCGGCGGACCGGTGACGCAGCCCCCGCCGGGACGCGTCGCCGACGCGTTCGGGGTCACCATGCTCTACCCCTCGGTCTCCGGCGGCGAATCCTGGTCGATGCCGGCGGACCCGCGCAGCGACTCGCGCTTCAATCCGCAGAACCCCATCACTCCGAACGCCGACGGGTCCTGGAAGATGAAGAACGCGCAGGTCCGCATGGAGGTGTACACCTCCACCGGCTACGACGGTTCGAAGATCCGCACCTACGCGCGCGACACGCTCGCCGCGCAAGGCTACATGCTGGCTCCGAACGATTGGCGGAACGTGGAGATCACCGGCTTCGTGCGCGTCAATTCCGCCTCGGTGCCGACCGACGACGTCACCTGGTACGCGCGGGGTGGCCGGCACAGCGCGCCCATCCCCTGCGAAGGCTCCGCGTACAAGGGAGGCCTCCACATCGACGGGCGGGTCCGGTTCGAGAAGGAGTCGTGGCACGTGAGCTACAAGAACGCCTCCTATCTGCAGGCGACGAGCTCCCTCATCGGCCGCTGGGTCGGGTTCAAGACCGTGATCCGCAACGTGACGGTCGGGGGTAAGACCGCGGTGAAGATGGAGTCGTGGCTGAACGACAACGCCGACCGCGTCACGTGGGCGAAGGTCTACGAGATGACAGACGACGGAACCTACGGGGGCGACGCGAGCGCGTGCGGCGCCAGCGCGCCTGCGATGCCCATCACCTGGGGCGGTCCGATCGCCGCCTTCCGCTGGGACAACGCCGAGGACGTCGACTTCCGCTGGCTGAGCGTCCGCGAGATCCAATAGGCCGTTCCGAACCGGCCCACTTTCCGCTCGAATCGCAAGCGACGGAGGGCAGGCAGCCCCTTGCCCTTCGTCGCTTGCCGACGCACGTTCCTTCCGCGCTCGAGGAGGGGAGGCGGCGTCGTCCGGAACCCGACAAGTGCCGGTCGGGGGCGGGTCGAGCCGGAAGTGGCGATGGAGCTCTTGCCGGTCCAGCTGTTGTGTCTGCTCGTCCTGATGAATCGGTACGTCCTTGGCCCGTTCCTGCGCCGCGTGCGGGGACACGCCGTCGACCGCAAGGATCCCGCGCTCGAACCGAAGGTCGCCATCATCGTCCCCCTCTACAACGAGGGCGAGGGCATCTACCGCACCGTCCTCAGCCTGGCGCAGCAGGACTATCCCCGGGAGAAGCTCGAGGTGGTGGTGGTGGACGACTGTTCCACCGATGACAGCTACGCCTGGGCCGCGCGGGCGGCGCAAGTCGACCGCCGCATCGCGGTGGTGCGCAATCCCGAGAACATGGGCAAGCGCAAGGCCATCAACCGGGCAGTCCTCGCGACCAGCGCAGAGATCGTCGTCTCGGTGGACTCGGACGTCATCGCCGACCCGCGGGCGGTGCGTGAGCTGGTAGCGCGGTTCGTCAGCCCCGAGATCGCCGCGGTGGGCGGGCGCACCTTCGTCCAGGGCCAGGGCCGCAACTGGCTCACCCGCATGGTGGCGGTGAAGTTCTTCTTCTCGCAGGAGTGGCTCAAGGAGCTGGAGCGCGTCTTCTGCACCGTGATGTGCCTCACCGGCTGCCTGACCGCTTACCGTCGCAAGGTGCTGCTCGAGTTGCACGACGTGCTCGAGGACCGCAACATCGCCGGCGTCGCCATCAAGTACGGCGAGGACCGCTTCCTCACCCGGCAGATCGTCAAGGCCGGGTACAAGACGGTCCTCACCCTCGACGCCTTCTGCTACACCGCCGCGCCCGACACGCTGAGCGGCTACTTCGCCCAGCAGCTGCGCTGGCGGCGCTCGAACCTGGTCGACGTCATGGGCGGGCTGACTCACGCCTGGCGGCTACACCCGGTGGTGTGCGTGCACTACCTGTCGGTGCTCGCGCTGATCGTCGCCTATCCGGTGGTGATCCTGCACAACCTGGTCACCGGCTTCTTCTGGGACGTGATCACGTTCCATCTCGGGGTGGTCGCGCTGCTCGGCCTCGTCTATCGGATCGAGACGCGCCATCTGCCCGAGTCGCAGCGGGTGCCGGCGTTCTCCTTCCTGCCCATGGCGGTGGTGATGCCGGTCAGCTACCTGCTGCTCACGCCGCTCGCGCTGTTCACCCTCGACTCGGGCAATTGGGAGACGCGCCGCGCGGCCGCGCCGGCCCCGGTGCTCTCGCCCGTGCCCGCCGCCGCATAAAAGGAAAAAAGGAGCAGTCATGCGGGATCGCATCGTCGCCCGGCTCAACACCGCAGCCGTCAACGCCTACAAGGTCGCCGGGATCGCGGTGCTGGTGGCCATCCTCGCCGGCCTGCTCTCGTACCTGTCGCTGCAGGGCTTCTTCGTCTTCAGCCGCCGCTGGATCGCGCCCACCATCCTCTCGCCCACCGACGAGCGGGTGCTGCGCCTGAGCGTGCAGCTGGCGGAGCAGACGGCGGCGCGCGACCGGCTCGCCGGCGACCGTCGCGAGCTGCAGGCGAAGCTCGACGATGCGGAGCGCGTGCTGGCGCAGCAGGTCATCTTCCAGCAGCAGTTCCGCACGGCTTTGCGGTTGGACCGGGAGGGCCGCGCGCAGGAGCTTTCGCTGATGCTCGCGCTGCGCGCGAAGTACGTCGTGGCGCAGGGCGAGGTCCTCTCCGCCAACCACGCCTACGCCGGGCTCGCCCGCACGCGCGAGGACGCGCTGCTCGCCGCCAGCCTGGTGGACCGCGAGCGGTACCTCACCACCAACCACCAGCTGGCCGAGATGAGCGAGCTGGAGCTGTCGCTCGCGCAGCGCGGCATCGACATCCACTCGCGCATCGGACGGCTGCAGCGCGACGTGCGCTCCATCGACACCATGGCCAGGGGCGCGAAGGGTGACGCCGCGCTGAGCCTCGACCTGCTCAAGCTGCAGCAGGACTACGTCCGCTCCACCGCGGAGGTCGCCAAGGCCACCGCCTCGCGCGACAACCTGGCCGAGCAGCTGCGGATCACCGCCTCCTCCCTGGAGCGATTCGACCGTTTGGTCATGGCCCTCCGGAACTCGCCGTACCTCAAGGCCATGGAGGACCACGTCACCGTGGGGTTCGTCCCGTACGACAACCTAGCGCACGCGCACGAGGGGGTTCCGCTCTACCGCTGCGCCTTCGGGCTCATCGTCTGCAGCCAGGTCGGAGTCATCGGGCAGACACTCGACGGCGAAGTCCAGCAGCAACACCCCATCCGCACCACCACGCTTCGCGGCGCGATGGTAGAGATCCGGCTCACGGACGGCGACGGAGCGCGGGAGAAGCTGCTGCACGTGGGGCACCCTCCGCTTCTCTTCTGAACGTCGGACGTAGGAGGATCTCGCATGGCGGTGCCGACGGGAGCCGCCGCGCTCGTGGCCGTGTTGTCGCTTTCGGCCGCCGCGGTGGCGCGGGAATCGGACCGGGAAGAGGCCCTGCGCAGGCAGGCGGCAGGCGCGTGCAGGTTCCTGCGCGGCGTCGCCGATGCCGAGGCGGACGTGCTGATCGGGCCGGAGCTCTTCGGACGCTTCGGCGGAGTCAATCTGGTGGAGGCGGCGACCAACGGGACCACCATTGGCTCCGAGAAGCAGCGCCTCATGCTCGGCGTGAACTACAGCCTGGGCCACCTCTACCGGGGCCTCGCCGTGCGCAAGCGAGGCGACGCGGAATGCCGCAGGGAGACGGCGCGGGCCGGCCTCGAGGCGGCGCTCTATGCAGGCACGGACTACGGGAAGGGCCCGGCGCTGGGTGCGCGCGAGGAGATCTTGAAAGCGGCGCTGCCGGAAGCCGACCCGCTGGTCGATGAGCTGCGCGAGGAAGTGCGCAAGCAGTCGGCGACCGTCGAGGAGCTCGAGGCCGCGCGGCTGCGGTTGGATTCGTTGCGCGCCCTCCTGAACCAGACCGCGCTCGAGCGAGAGCGGCTGCCGCCCGCGGCCGCGCAAGCGTCGGCCCAGCCCGCCCTCGGCCAGCTGCTTCAGGAATTCCGCGCCGCCGACGAAGACCACCAGCCCGCCGCTGTTCGGGATGGTGGAGGTCACCTACAACCTGGGTGGGCTGTTCCAATCCGGAGCCAACACCCGGGCCCGCGAGGGCCGGCGGCAACGCGAGGCTGAGGATCTCTCCGGCGTCGATCGCCGCGCCGCCGAGCTGCTCCGCCAGCTCAAGGCGATGCGCTCCGCCGAGGAAACGCGGCTCCGGGAGGTCTCCGTCCTCACCGCCGATCTCGAGAAACAGCTGGACCAGGTGCGGAAGCTGCAGACCGCGCGGGTGCGGCGCTTCGGCGAGCTGCTCTGGTTCGAGCTGACGCGCCTCCGCGCGGAGCAGGCCTTCTTGAGGGTCCACGTCAAGGACCTCGCCGTGGTCCTGGGCGAGAGCGGGCAGTGAGACGCGGGACGGCGGCGCTGATGCTTCTGCTCTGCGGCAACGGAGCGGGCGGATCTCGCGAACCTCCGGACCTCGTGCGCGTCCGCCTCGAGGGCCTGCACGTCACCGAAGGAAAGGTGCTGCCCGGACCGGACGGACTCCTGCGCATCGACGAGGCCAAGGTGCGCGCGGTGGCGCGGCACCCGGGCGGACCCGCCGCCGAGCTGCGCTTCGTTTACCTGGGGCCGTCCGCCGAGCAGAAGCCGCTCACCTCCGGGGAGATGCGCAGCCAGATCGGGCTCAAGCTGCGCGCCGAGGACGGGTGCAACCTGCTCTATGCGATGTGGCGAATCGCGCCCAAGCCGGGCCTGGTCGTCTCGCTCAAGCGAAACCCCGGCATGCACTCCTCCGGTGACTGCGGCAACGGCGGGTACACGAACCTGAAATCGCGGAGCGGCACTCGCGTCCCGGCCTTCCAGCCGGGAGAGCGCCACACGATCCGCGCGGAGCAACGGGGCGACGAGCTGCGGGTCCTGGTGGACGGTGCGCCCGCCTGGGAGGGAACGCTCCCTCCCGACGCGCTGTCCTTGCGGGGCCCGGCGGGTTTCCGCAGCGACAACGGCCGCTTCGACCTGGAGCTCTTGGTCGCCCCGCCTTGACCCCAGATTCTCTCGAATCGAGAGTCTGCCACCCCTGCGAGGCGCTACGAGGCGGTGTTCAGCGCGACCAGCGGTTGCGGCTCGTCCTCGACCTTCCGGGCAGGATTGGGGAGCGGCTCGACGTTGTCGGGGAGACGCTCGGCGCAGAGCGAGGAATTGTTCAGCGTGCACCGCCCCTGGTTCTCCAGGTCGAACTGCCAGCGGTGGCGGGGGCATACCAGAAGATGGCCGCCCTCCACCCAGCCCTCCGTCAGATCCGCGCCCTGGTGCGGGCAGTAGCGGTGCACCGCGTACCTCGCGCTGCCGGCTGCGATGACGGCGCGCTCCTTGTTCGCCTCCACCTGCCGGATCGAGTCGCACAATGAGGGGAGGTCGCCGGCCTCGAGCGCCAGAAAGCCGTGCAGCACCGGGTCGTACTCGTCGGGCGAACGGCTGAGGCGGAAGCGGAAGGAGAGGAAGAACTCCTCCCAGGTGAGCTTGCGCTCGAGCACCTCCAGCACATCTCTCGCACGCACCTTGAAGGTGTAGCGGCGCTCGTCGCGAACGGCGGACACCTCCTCGATGCGCTGCGAAGGGAAATCGATGCGGAGCATCCGCTCCGGAAGCTCCTCGAGCCACACGTAGAGGGCGACGCCGACGCGGTCGCGCAGATCGAGGCGCGACAGCTTTTGCCGCATCTCCTCGCGCAGCCGGTCGAGGACGTCCGGCAGGTCCGAAGGAGGCGGCGCGCGGCGGCGGTCGAACAGGTCGGTGACCCGCGTCGCGTAGCTGCGCACGTACTCTTCGAAGCGCTCCTCGTCGAGCCGCTCGCTGGCCAGCACGGTGAGCTTCCCGCTCGCCACGTCGAGCACGTCGCCCGGCATCGGCTCGAGGAGCGCGCTTTCCAGTCCGGAGAGCCGCTTGCGCACGTACCCGAAGAACTTCTGCGCGCGGGGGAAGATGTTCAACTCCTCGAAATTCAAGTGCACCAGCGCCGGATCGAGGAAGCACGCCGGTCCCGCCGAGGCGAGGAAGAGGCGCGGGCGCACCGTCTCCAGCGCGCGGGAGACGGCCTCGAACTTGCCGAACATCTTCCGCCGGGAGATCGCCATGTACTGCTTGGGCGGATACTCGTAGCAGGTCGGGTGCCAGATGGCCCCGGAGAACTGCGCGGTGAAGACGTCGACCGGCCCCTCCTCGGCGGCGATCTGGGCGAGGCGGTCGTGGATCTTGCAGTCGTTCAGGTCGAGAAAGGTGCGGCCGTCCGCCTTGACCAGGAGGCCCGAGTCGCGGTTCAGCCCGGCATCCTGCACGTACAGCCGGAGGTACCCCCCGGGGATCGGCACCTTCTCGCCGTCGGCGCAGGCGATGACCTGGCAACCCGTCGCGCGCAGCTGCTGGACCAGCTCGGGCCGCCGGAACCGCGGCACCACCGCGGTGAAGTCGCGCCGCCCGATCGAGGCGAGGAAGTCGCGATCGAAATGATCGCCGTGCTCGTGGCTCACGTAGACGAAGCGCGGCTTGCGCGGGTCTTCCAGCTTCTGCCGCAAGAGAGGCGCCAGGTGGTGGTTCTGCGGGAGCTGCATCCACGCCGAACCGA
>VBKO01000447.1 GCA_005888115.1 Deltaproteobacteria bacterium | reverse complement strand
TCCGGGTACGATCTGGCGCTCTGCTTCGAGGGATTCGGCAAGGGGGTCGAGCAGCAGCTCGGCAACCTGCGGCAGCTTGCGCCGGCGGCGCGGGCAACGGAGGACGCCTGGGCGCGGCACGACGAAGTGCGCATGGGCGGCCCGCTGCGCATCAAGGTTGCGGCGCTGCCGAGCCAGCTGCCCGACGTGGACCGCCTGGTTGCGCCGCTCGGCCTGCGCTTCGCCTGGTACCCCACGCTTGGCCTCGGATTCGCGAGCGGCGCCTCGGGAGAGCACGCGGCGGGCCTCATCGCCGACGCTCGCGCGGAGCTCACGCGCCGCGGCGGATCGCTGGTGGTGCAGGCGGCGCCGTCTACCCTGCGCGTCGATCCCTGGGGGCCACCCCCGCCCGCGTTCCCGCTCTTCGAGCGGCTCAAGCAGAACTTCGACCCGGACCGCCGCCTCAACCCGGGCCGCTTCGTGGGAGGGTTGTAGTGCCCGAGCGGAAGCTGATCGACGACTGCGTGCACTGCGGCTTCTGTCTGCCGGCGTGCCCGACCTACCACAACTGGGGCGAGGAGATGGACTCGCCGCGCGGCCGCATCTACCTGATGAAGGGCCTCGCGGATGGCAAGACCCCGCTGAGCGATACGGTGATCTCGCACTTCGACAAGTGCTTGGGGTGCATGGCGTGCGTCACCGCCTGTCCTTCGGGCGTGCGGTACGACGTCCTCATCGAGCAGCAGCGCGCCGAGATCGAGGCCGCGCGCCCGCGCGGCCTCCTGGACCGGCTCTTCCGCGCGTTGATCTTCGCGCTCTTCCCGTACCCTTCACGGCTGCGCGTGGCGGCGTTCTTCCAGCTCCTCTACGTGAAGAGCGGCCTGCGCTGGCTCTTGCATGCGCTCCGGCTTCCTGCGCTGCTTCCGCCGCGGCTGGCGCAGCTCGAGAAGCTGATGCCCGACGTGACCGTCCGGACGCTCCGGGCGCGCCTGCCCGAGGTGGTGCCTGCGCAGGGCGAGCGGCGCGCGCGCGTGGCTTTGCTCGCCGGGTGCGTGCAGCGGGTCTACTTCCCCGAGGTGTACGCCGCGACCTTGCGCGTGCTCGCCGCGGAAGGGTGCGAGGTGCTGGTGCCGCCGGCGCAAGGCTGCTGCGGAGCGCTGTCCTTGCACGCGGGACGGGACGGCGAGGCGCGCGAGCTGGCGCGTGCACTGGTGGAAAGCTTTCCCGAGGACGTGGACGCCGTCATCGTGAACGCGGCCGGCTGCGGGTCGCACCTCAAGGATCTGCCGCGGTTCCTCGAGGGCGACGCGCGCGCGGAAGCGTTCGCCGCCAAGGTTCGCGACGTGACCGAGTTCCTCGCCGCGCTCCCCGCGCGTGCGACCCGGCATCCGCTCGCGGTCCGCGCGGCCTACCACGACGCCTGCCACCTGCGGCATGCGCAGCGCATTGTCGAGCCGCCCCGCCAGCTCTTGCGCGCCATCCCTGGTCTGACGCTGCTCGAGATCGCGGATTCCGACCAGTGCTGCGGCAGCGCGGGCGTCTACAACCTGGTGCAGCCGCAGAGCGCCCGACAGATCGGCGAGCGCAAGGTGGCGAACGTGCTCGACGCTGCCCCGGAGCTTTTGGTCAGCGCGAATCCGGGGTGCACGCTGCAGATCCAGTCGATCCTGCGCGACCGCGGGCTGTCCTTGCGCGCCGCGCATCCGATCGAGGTTCTGGACGCCTCGATCCGCGGCGCGGCGCAGACCTGACCTCCGCGCCGCCCTGCCAAACGAACGGGCGGCGCCGCTCCGTGGGAGGGCGCCGCCCGACTCGAGTCCGACGATCGCCGATCGCGCTACGGCCCGCTGTTCGAGATCTCCTTCGAGATCTCGGCCCGCTGCTCTTCCGCACTCTGGCGGAACCACTCCGCGTGCT
>VBKO01000446.1 GCA_005888115.1 Deltaproteobacteria bacterium | reverse complement strand
CGGCTTGCATCCGGTCTGCGAGCTGCCAGACGGCCACCGACACGAGCCTTCCCTTCACGGAGCCGGCAGTCTGCTCCTCGGCCCGGTTCATGGCCAGAACGCGGCTCACGATCCCGGCGTCATCGATCGGCGCGGGTACCGGCGCCGTGGGGTCCGCCAGGACCCGCCCGGCGACGCCCATCGCGAGGGTGAATACGGCGAGGGCAATCCCGCGAGCCCTCGAAATCCAGACATCGTTCTTCTTCATGCTTTCCATGTGACTTCCTCCATAATTCGAGATGATTCGAGAAACGGCGCGACACCGGGCGCGCGCCCCATGCGCACACCCCTGCGCTCCGCGAACGAGCGGGGGCCCATCTCAAATGAG
>VBKO01000098.1 GCA_005888115.1 Deltaproteobacteria bacterium | reverse complement strand
TCGACGGCGTACTGGCCGGCCCGTAGGGTCAGCGAGAAGAAGCCGCTGGCATCGCTCGAGGTCTGGCGCGAGATGGCCCAGCCGGTCGGGTCCAGGCTGAGAGCGAGCACCCGCGCCCCGGCGACGGGATGCTGCCGGACGTCGACGACCATGCCGGTCAGCGTCGCCGGGTCGGGCAGCGCGCCGAGGTCGCCGATGGACGGCGCAGTGTCGCTGAAGGGCCCCTGTAGAGGAAACGCCGGAACGGCGGGATCGGACGCGGTGGCCTGCGGGTCCGGACCGATGTGGAGGTAGTACTGCGGCGGTCCGGGAGATAGCTGCAGGTTGAAGGCGCCGCCGGCGTCGCTGATTGCTGCTACCGAGAGAGGCTGCCCGCTCGCATCGACGGCCGCGACTCGCGCGCCCGCCAGTGGCGTGCTCACGGTCACCGCTCCACGGACCTGCGCGAGTTGGCTCGGGGCTGGAAGCACGATCGCCAAGGCGGACGCCAGCGGAGACGGCGACTGCGGACGAATGGGCGGCGACGGCGCGGGAGGCACCACCAGGATGTTCCAGGTCGAGGGCGCGAGACTGAGGGAGAACGCGCCCGTCGCACCGGTCTGCGCCACCACGTTCGCCGCCCGGTCTGCGATGCCGGGCGCCGAGTCGGTCAGCACGACACCGGCGTCGGGCACCGGTGCCGTCGCTCCGGGCTGCCCGTCCACCGCCTGCTGCACCGTGCCCGAGGCGGACAACAGCGGCTGGAGCTGGAAGTCGACCAGCGCGGAGTTGCTCAGATCGATCCCGCTCCTCTGCAGGACGCCGAGCTACTGGTCGGCCGGCGTGCGCACCTCGGCCTGGACGAGGGACAGTTGCGAGGAGCTGCCGCGGCACTCGCCCAGGAAGCAGACCGAATCGCTTCCGCATTGCGCGCTCGCGTTGCACGGCAGCGAGGCGCCGCTCAACCGCGGATCGCGGATCGCGCACGCCGCGCCGATCGCCGCGGCGACCAGCATGCAGCCGGCGGCGCGGGCCCTCACGGACAGCTCTTCACCTGTGGCGCCAGTTGGGGCGGGTCGCTGCAACTCTGGCGCGCGGGGTTGGGCTGGAGCACCTGCACGACGAACTTGAACGTCGAGGACTCGAAGTCCGGCAGCATGGCTCGCTGCGGGGGGGAGACGTCGGTGAGCGCGAAGCCCTGGCGCTCGCCGATGACCAGCTCCACGACGTGCAGGCCAACTCCGCGGAGCTTGCTCGAATCGAGCACGATCGGCTGCAGCTGACGGAACGTTTCGGTCCTGGTGAACGAGCCGTCCAGGCGAATCCGATCGATGGGCGGCTGCGACGCGGTGACGTTCACGTCGTAGTCCACGAAGATGCGGACCTCGATGTCCACCGTGGGATCGTCGGCGATGATCTCCGGGATGCTCACGTCGAGCTGGCAGTGACACGTGGGGGTCGAAGTGAGGTCCGCCTGCTCCTGTGGGTCGAGCGTGAGGACAGGCTGCAGCAGGTAGACCGGCAGCTTCGTCAGGTCGACGCGCGGGATCGAGTGCGGGCGGGTGTTGAGCTCGTCCACGCTCTGCGGCACCAGGCATCCTTGCGCGAAGAGGAACAGGGCAGCCTCGGGCACACACGTCCGCGCCAGCTTTCCAGGAGCAAGGCGCGAGCCAGTGCCGATCATGGCGGAATCCAACGGCTTGCCTCGATGGCCAGGGCCAGCGCACACCGGCGGACACGACACTTTTGTCATCCTTCGGAGTCCAACGGGTCGGGTGGGAGCGCCTCTCCGCGCCTTTCCGCCTCCATGCGCTCCAGGTGCCGGAAGATGGTGCGCGGATCGACCCCCAGGTCCTTCGCCGTCTTGGTGCGGTTGCCGCCGTTCCGCTCGAGCACCTCGTTGATGTAGCGCTTCTGCCATTCGTCGCGTGCCTGCGCGAGCGGCAGGATGGGATCCAGCTGCTCCGCCCGCAGCTCGAGATCGTCGGGCGTGATCAGCGGCTTGTCGGCCAGCACCACCGCCTTCTTGATGCGATTCTCCAGCTGCCGGATGTTGCCGGGCCAGCGGTAGCGCTGGATGGCGACCAGCGCCTGGTTCCCGAACCCCTTCACCTTGCTCCCCAGCTCGCGGATGGCGCGCGAGAGGAAGTACTTGGCGAGCATGACCGCGTCGTCGCCGCGCTCGCGCAACGGCGGCAGATGCAGGTGGACCACGTTGATCCGGTAGAAGAGGTCCTCGCGGAAGCGCCCCGCCTTCATCTCCTCGTCGAGGTCCTTGTTGGTGGCGGAGACGATCCGGATGTCCACCGGCTCGGGCCGGTTCTCGCCCACGCGCGTCACCTGTCGGTCCTGCAGCGCGCGCAGGAGCTTCACCTGGAGCGGGTGCGGCATCTCCCCGATCTCGTCGAGGAAGAGGGTCCCGCCGTTCGCCGCCTGGAACTTCCCCGCCCGGGCGGCCACCGCCCCGGTGAAGGCGCCCTTGGCGTGCCCGAATAGCTCGCTCTCCAGCAGGTTCTCGGGGATCGCGCCGCAGTTGATGGCCATGAAGGGGCCCGCCTTGCGGGCCGAGCGGCGGTGCAGCTCGCGCGCGATCAGCTCCTTGCCGGTGCCTGATTCGCCGGTGACCAGCACGTCGATGTTGGTGCCCGCCACCTTGTCGACCTTGCGGAAGATGTCCCGCATCGCGTCGCAGGCTCCGATGATGTCGCCGTAGGCCTGCTCCTCCAGGCGGCTCTCCAGCTCGCGTTTCTGGGTGCGCAGCTCGTCCAGCTCGAGCGCCCTCTCGAGGAGAAGCGCGGCGGTGGCGCAGAAGGAGGTCATCAGCGTCAGCTCGCGCTCGGTGAAGAGGTTGGCGATGCGGTCGTTGCCGACGTACACGGCGCCGTACAGCTCGCCGCGGCGGACGAGCGGAACGCACATCACGCTGGAGAGCTTCAGGTTCACCACGCTGGCGCTGGCATTGAACTGCGCATCGTTGAGCGCATCGCTGACGATCACCGGCTGGCGGCTCTGCAGCACGCGCTCGACAATCGAATCGGAGAGCCGCTCCACCGCGTTCTGGATGTCCTGCCGCTGGAAGTTGCGCGCCACCTCCACGCGAGGGGCGCCGTCCTCCACCACGATGAGGAATCCCTTGTCGGCGCGGACCACCTCGATGATCGCGTCGAGCAGTCGCGAGAGCGCCTTCTCCGTGCCCGGCTCGTGCGCCAGGGCGAGGGTGAACTCGGAAAGGCGCAGCACCGCCAGGGTCGCCGCGTCCGGACCGCCGCCGAGCGCCGAGACCTCCGCCGGCGCCGCGACCCGCTCCGCGGCCTGGAAGACGAGCCTCGTCCGTCCCAGCTGCAGCGCGTCGCCGTCGGCCAGGTGCGCTCGCTCGCGCTTCTTGCCGTTCACGAGCAGCGGCGCTCCCTCCAGGGCGGTCGCCATGTACCCGGACCCGTCGAACTGGATGGCGACCACGCCGCGGACCTCGTCGACGCGGATGTCGCTGTCCGCGCCCGAGCCCATCGTGGTCAGCGCCTTGACCAGGGGAACCGAGACGGGCGCCGCTCCGGGCAGGTGGACGACGAGCGAGGCCATCAGGGCCCTTCGAAAGCAGCGATGCGCGGCAGATGGAGCCAGGCGGGGCTTGCGCCCGTCGGCTGGCGGCTGGCGATGGGAGAGGACGTCCAGGTCGTCGCGTTCCCACCTCGCTCGGGCGTCGTCGCCTCGCTCCGCGGGGGCTTCGGTGCCGGTGGGGTGGTGGGCGGCGGGGTTGTATTCCGGGGCCCGCGCTCCGTCGGCTCGGGAACCGGCATCACGGGTGAGGTGGTCGATCCCGGCGCGGGACCCACCAGCAGTTGGTCCTTCACGATGGTCTGCGGCTTGTAGTTCATCGCCGCGTGTACCGCGCCGAACGCCCACAGCGAGTAGAACGCGGCAGCCCCGATCCATTTCACGACCTGCAGCCGGTGCGCGATCTGGTAGTCGCCAGGCCCGAACTTCTGCGTGCTCTGGTCGCGCAGGGTCTCGATGAGCAGCGCGCTCCCCGCGCTGGCCGCGCCGAAGATGACCTCGAGCGTCGCCAGCGTGTACCCGAGCGTGCGATCGCCGTTCTGCAGCTGTCCGAGCCCGAACGGGAGTAGGGATACCCAGAACTCGTGCTGCACGACGGTGCGTTCGACGTTCGGCTGGATCGATCGCAGCCTGCGCTCGGCCTCTTCCTGCCGCCGGCGCTGGGCTTCCTCCTCGAAGGCACGCCGCCGCGCCTGCTTCTCCGCCCGCCGCTGCGCGCGCAGCGGCGCGATCTGCGGCTCCAGCTCTTTCTTCTCCCGCTCGAAGAACTCGATCACGCGCGGCGGAACGTAGAAGGGATCCAATTCGGTATCGGGGTCGAGGAACAAGAGCTCCAGGAAGGCGCGGTGCGCCTCGGCCTCGCGGGGCGGGTTCTGCAGGAGCAGCGCCTCGCCGAGCAGGCTGTAGGCGCGGGCGCGCAGCTCGGGCGTCTGGAAGCGCCCCACCTCGACCAGTCCCGCGAGGCGCTGCCCGACCTTCGCGTAGTCTCCGTACTCGAAGTCGCGCTGCGCCAGCCGGACCTGTTCGGCGACCGCGTCCTCCCCTTCGAGCTGCTGCGATGGCGCCGGGGGCTGCGCCCAGCCCGGCGCGGTGGCGGACAGCGCGGCGGCGAACGCAACGGCGCCCCTCACGGCTCACCGGCCATGTCGATCTCGTTCTCGCTGCCTGCCCGGAGCGTGCGCTGGATGGCCTTGTCGCCGACGGTGATGGTGAACCGGTGCGTGGGCTCGGTCATGGCGATGCGCGCCGGCGTGCCGCGCAGGTCGCGCACCAGGCCCAGCGGCGTGAGAGGCGTGTTCTCGTCCGAGTACCATACCTGCGCGTCGGGATCGCCGCCGACGATCCGCAGCTGGGCAGGCCGCGGCGAGCCCGTTTCCAGCGTGTACCGTTGCCGGTCCGGCCGGATGTCGATCTGCGTGTTCAAGTCCGCGCAGCACTTGTGCTGGATGGTGACCCGGTGCGTCCCCGGCGCGAGCTGGGTTTGGATCATCAGGTCCTGGCCCAGGTCGGCGTCGTCCACGATGACGCGCGCCGGCACCTTCTGGGCGAGCACGACCGGGAGCAGCTTCGGCGCCTCGGCCGCGGCGACGCGCTGCTCGCGGCGCGGGTTCACCGCCCGCGGCGCAGGGGCGGTGGCGGCGCCCGGGGCGGAGGGCGGCACTCGCGGCGGGCTTACGGTCGAGGTCCGATTCGCGGTCGACGTCGGGGCTGGATTCGACGTCGAGGGCGTGTTCGGGGGCGGCGCAGCCGACGCCGCGGTCAGTTCCCGGGCCCGCGCGTCCTGGCGCTCGCGCTCCACCCGTGCCGCCTGCACGCGCTCGGCGAACCGGATGGCGGGAAGCGAGATCGCGGCGGCGATCGCGCACGCCGTGGCGCCGATCAGCGCGCGCCGGCCGAGCTTGAGCAGCCTCGTCCTGCGGCGGATGCGATCGACCCGGCCCTTTGCTTGCGCGTTCTGCGGGTCCAGCGCCAGCACGCGGCCGAATGCCGCCAGCGCCGCAGAGGTCCGCTTGCGCGACAGCTCTTCCTCGCCGCGCGCCAGGCACCGCTCGACGAGCCGTGCGCGGACCCGCGGTCCCTCGAGCTCCGGCTCTCGGACGAACCGGGCGAGCATCTCCAGCGGCTGCTCCAGGCCAGCCTCGGCGAGCAGCGCCTCCAGCTCCTGGCGCAGCTCCGTGGCGGTCTGGTAGCGCCGCGCGGGGTCGCGCTCGAGGCAGCGCGAGATGATCTTCGCCTGCCCGTCGCTCACCGCCGGCCGCACCGCCCGGGGATCCGTCAACTTGCCGTCGAGAATGGCGCGGAGGAGCGCCGCCGGGCTGGGCGCCTGGAACGGCAGCTCGCCGCAGGAAAGCCAATAGAGGATGGTGCCGAAAGAGAAGAGGTCGCTGCGTGGGTCGGCCGGCTTGCCTTCGATGGTCTCCGGGGCGAGGTGCGCCGGAGAGCCGAGGATGCTCCCCGTCATGGTGAACTTCTCTCCGGGGTCGAGCAGGGCGGCGATGCCGAAGTCCGTCAGCTTCACCACTCCGTCCTCCCGGACCATGACGTTCTCGGGCTTCACGTCGCGGTGCACCACGCCTGCCGCATGCGCGTGCTCCAGCGCTTCCGCGATGGGGAGCAGGCACGCCGCCGCCAGCTCGGGCGGGTGGAAGGGGGTCCCCTCGGCGAAGTCGCGCAGCGTGCGGCCGCGGATGAATTCGGTGACCAGGTAGGACGGCTCGGCCGCGAGCCCGCTGAAGTCATAGACGTCGAGGATGTGCGGATGGTGCAGGCGGGCCACGGCCTGCGCCTCGCGGTCGAAGCGGCGCCGGACGTCCTCGCGCGCGTGCAGGTGCGGGTGCAGGACCTTCACCGCTACGACGCGCCGCAGCTGGGTGTCGAAGCCGCGCCAGACGACGGCCATCCCGCCCTGGCCGACCTGCTCATCCAGCCGGTACCGGCCAAGCTGCAACGACTCCCTCCCTCGGGGCGCCCATGTCGCGGTCGCTTCCGAAGCGGGCCCGTGCGAACCCGCCGGAGCCGCAAGGCAAGCGGCCGTGTCGGCGCGGAATTTCGCGGGCGCCCGCTAGAGGGGCGCGACAGCGTTGGCACTGTACCGGTGCGGCAACGAGCGATCAAGGCCGCGTGGAGCCCATCCTTCGCCCGGTGCGGATGCGCTCGAGCAGCGTCTCCAGCATCTTCACCGGGTCGCGGGGCAGCGCCTCGCGCCTGCGCTCGCCCGGAAGCGGCGCGAAGTTCGCGTGAGCGACGTTGTGGGAGCGGGACGCCGCCCGCGGGGGAGCGTGCGCCGCGGGAGGCGCGGGCAGCTGCTCGGCGGAGCCGAGGTCGGCCCGGTCGCCGGGCGGAGCCAGCTCGCGAAGCTCCTCGAGGCGTTCGCGGAGCAGCTCGTTGTCCGGCGATTCCGTCACCGCGCGCTCGTAACACCGCAGCGCCTCGACGAAGCGCCCCGCGCCCGCGTGCAGCTCTCCCTGCTCGGCCTCGCTGAGAGTCCCCGGCGGCGGCCGTGGCTCCGCCTCCTCCGGCTCCGACCGGCGGCGGTCCGAAAGCTCCGCCGGCTGCAGCAGCGCGCGCACCGATTCCATGCGCTGGCGCACGCGCTCGTCGGCGGGCTCCCGGGCGATCAGCTCCTCGAACAGCTGCAGCGCGGCGAGCAGCTCGCCGCGGCGAACCGCGCGCTCGGCCCTCTGCTCCAGCTCGGCGGCGGACTCCTGCATCGCAAGTCGATCTCAGGGTCCCGTCCGGGCCGTGTCAACTTCCGGTGTGCGCGGGCCCGGAAGCGCCGGCGCGCCGTGCGGGGCAGGGAGGAGGCCCTGTGCGCGGCTCTGCGACGCGAGCTCCAGCAGTCCGTCGATGGCGCTCGGCCAGCGGGGCGAGAACCCCAGCGCGCGCAGGCGGCTGGTGTCGTAGTACCGGTCCGCAGCGAGCTGCTCGAGCAGATCGGGCGTGAGCCGCGGCGGCGCGGCGGGCGGGCGGCCTTCCCAGGCGCGCAGCCAGGCGCGCGCGAGGCGCTTGTTCAGCCGGTTCCAGAAGATCCACGAAGGCGTGTGGCGCAGCACCCACAGGCCGGCGCGGGCCGAGGCAGGCGAGTAGGGGAGGCGCCCCGCCTCGCGCGCGCCGGCTGCCTGCAGCACGCCGCGGGCCAGCTCCTCGAGCGGGAGGGGGACCTCGTCGGCGACGTTGTACGCGCGCCCGAAGAACGCCGGCAGGTCCTTGTGCTCTGCGAGCAGGAGCGCGGCGCGCGCGACGTCCCCGGCGTGGACGGCGTGTACGACGGGACCGCGGCGGGGCAGCCACAGCGCGCGATCGCGGTGGGCCGCGAGAGAGGCGACGACGAGCGCGGCGGCCAGACCGCGGCGCTGCCGGGGACCGTAAGTCAGGGCGGGGCGGAGGACCACCAGCTTGAGGCCGCGCGTGCGCCGCCAGAGAAACGCCTCCCGCTCCACCGCCCAGCGCGCGATGCCGTGGGCATCCACCGGCCGTTTTGGATCGCCTTCCTCGCAGGGGAGGTTGCGCGGCCGGCCGTAGACGGTGCAACTCGAGAGGAGCAGCAGAGGCGCGCCGGCGGCGAGCGCGGCGGCCATGGCGGCGCGCGCCGACGCGAGCGCCTCTTCCTTCAGCCCGGCACCGGGGAAGGCGGCATGCGCCACCAGCCCCGCGCCTTTGGCCAGCTCGGCGGCGAACAGGGCGCCTTCGGGACTGCCGAGCTGCACCTCGGACGGCGCCGCGCCTACCGCGCGGGCCTCGGACAGGTCGGCGCCAGGGCGATCGACCGCGCGCACCTCCCAGCCCGCGCGGGCGAACGCCTCGCACAGGTGGGACCCGATGAGCCCCGCCGCGCCAGTGACCAGCACAGCCTTGCGTTCCACGCCGGAGAGATTCCACGGGGCTGCGCCGGGTGCAACCCAGCAATTCGGCTCGCGGCTTGCGGCTTTGCCGGTGCGGAAAAGCTCAGCCCTTCCGCGTCATGGCGTCCGCGGGCCACCACGGGCCTTGGGATCGGCGACGGAAAATCGCGAGCCGCAAGCGGCACGGCCCCAAAATGGGTGGTTTGAGTACCGACATCCACTCACCTTTTGTCCCTGGAATCGCCACCATTATCCTCGCGGAGAGGTTTCCCTTCTTGATCGACGGTTTGGATTTCATCCTGGTCGAGCGCTGCCCCGACCTGCTCGTGGTGCTCGATGCCGAGCTCAGGGTCGTGCGGGCGAGCGCGGGCTTGCGCGCGGCGGTCGCCTTGGTCGAGCCCGGGATGGAGTTCGGCCGCTCGCTCGACGAACCGTCGCGAACGCGATTCGAGCAGGCGATGGGCTTGGAGCGCGACGCGACCCAGGCGTTCGCGCTCGAGCTGACGCACAGGGGCCGGGATCGGCTGGTGCCCGCGTCGTATCGATTCTTCGAGCTCGAGGGGCCGCTGGTGGCGGGGCTCGGCCGGGAAATGCCGATCACGGAAGGGCTTGCCGATCAGGTGGAGGCGCTCAAGCGGCGCCACTCGGAGATGCTGGCGCAGCTGGCCGCGATGACAGGCAGGTTGCGCGAGCTGGCGCGGAACGATTCGCTCACCGGGCTGTTCAACCGGCGGGCGTTTTTGGACCAGGGTGACAACGAGTGGGTACGGCACCGCCGCCACGGGCATCCGCTCGCCTGCGCGGCGCTGGACGTGGACGGGTTCAAGCGCATCAACGACAACTTCGGTCACGCGGCCGGCGACGCCTTGCTGCAGCACATCGGCACCCTCCTGCGCGCGACGCTGCGCGCCAGCGACCTGCCGGCCCGCATCGGCGGCGACGAGTTCGTCGCGCTCATGCCGGACACCTCAGTCGACGGAGCGGTGATCACCTCGGAGCGGCTGCTGGGCCGGCTCGCCCAGCACCCGCTGCAGGTGCTCGACCAGAGCCTCACCGCGACCGTTTCGATCGGAGTGGCCAGCGCCGAAGGCTGCTCCTCTCTCGAGGAGCTGCTCGCCCGCGCCGATGCCGCGCTCTACCGCG
>VBKO01000097.1 GCA_005888115.1 Deltaproteobacteria bacterium | reverse complement strand
TGATGTCCTACTTCGAGCTGACCACGCAGGAGCGCGAGGCGATCGGGATCCATGACAGCCTGATCCGGCTGGCTGTCGGCATCGAGGACGTGGAGGACCTCATCGCCGATCTGTCCCAGGCGCTCGACGCCTCCGGCGCAGCGCCGCCGCGAGCAGGATGAGCAGCGCCCCGCCGCTGCCGGAGCCGGGGTGCCCGCAGCTGCAGTTCCCCGCGCCGGGTACGCCCGCCAGCGTGCGCTGGAGCTGCGCGAAGTCCACGGCGCAGGCCGAGGCCACCTCGGGGCACGCGAGAGGTCCGACGATCTGCGTGAAGGTGAGGAGCTTCTGGAACGACTTGCCGCGGTCGTCCGTGGTGGCCAGGTCGTATCCGTCCGTGGCCGCGTCGCCGCACGCATAGACACGGCCGGCGCGCTCGCCCAGGCAGCGCAGGTGCGGACCGGGGAGGCGCTGGAACACGGCGGCGCCGGGCGCCCGGACGTAGAAGTCGCCGCTCTGGCTCCCCGCGTACAGCGCGCCGTCGGAAGCGCGCACGAAGCCCGTGATGGTCGTGCGCGGGGCGAGCAGCGTTTGGATGGTCGCCCCGCCATCGCTGGTCATCCGGATCTCGTCAGCCGCGGCCGCGCTGACCAGCAGGTACACCGTGTTGGCGTCGGCCGGGTCGACCTGGGCGATCTTCACTT
This sequence comes from Deltaproteobacteria bacterium, assembly GCA_005888115.1. Classification (GTDB taxonomy): domain Bacteria; phylum Myxococcota; class Myxococcia; order Myxococcales; family 40CM-4-68-19; genus VBKO01. Next base: position 14,363 of record VBKO01000097.1, on the reverse strand, counting down.
GCGCCAACCGGTCCACGCCCAATTCGAAGCGGGTCCAGCTTGCTCCCCCATCGCCGCTTCGCAGGAGGGCGGCCGTGGAGGAGGCGCTGGAAGGAGCGAGCGTGGTCGCGTAGACGACCGCGGGCGCCGAGGCGGCGATCTCGACGCTGAGGAGCCGCTCGTCGGCGTGCACCTGCGGCGTGCCGCTTTGGAGGAGCGCGGGCCCGAAGCTGTGGCCGGCGTCGGTCGAGGCGAGCAGCGCGGCGCCTGCCGTGGGGGGCCACGCGATGGCCAGCACCGACGAGGGATTCGACGGGTCGATGAAAGCGTCCAACACGAGCAGCCCCGAGATCGATCCCGTCGCGCGCGTCCAGGTGCACAGGTCCGAGCTGCTCGAAAGAGCGTCTTGGTGCGCCGCGACGATCTCTCCGTTGCGCGCCGCCTGGTACACGAGGACGCTGAAGCCGGAGCCCGTCAGGTGCGGCTCGCACACGTACCGCCACGTCGCGCCCGCGTCCTCGGAAACGACCAGCCCGAAGGTGGTGCCCAGGAGGATCCGCTGCGGCGCTCCGGCCGGGAGCATCACGCTCATCCCGGTGGGAAAGGCACCGTCCGCGCGCGCGCCGGAGCAGACGAGGAACGCGAGCGCGAGCGCCGCCCTGCGCATGCACGGCATGTAGCACGCGCCGCCCCGGCCCGGTACAAGTGCGGGATGCTGCCGCGCCTCGCCGCCGCCGCGCTGCTCTGCGCAGCGGCCCCCGTGCTGGCCGAATCCCGCGTCACGTACACCTGCCCGATGCATCCCGAGGTGCATTCCGACCATCCCGGTCACTGCCCGAAATGCGGCATGGAGCTGGTGCCTTCGGAAAACGCTTCCGAGCTCGACCTCCCGATGACGCGGAATGCCTCCGGGACGAGCTGGCAGCCCGACGCGACGCCGATGCGCGGAGTGCATTTCGGCGCCGGCGGGTGGAGCTTCATGGTGCACGGCGCGGCGTCCGCCGGGTTCGACGATCAGCTCGGCGATCGCGGCGGGCACAAGGTGATCTCCACGAACTGGGTGATGGGCATGGCCGCGCACGAAGCCTTCGGTGGCGAGGTGCAGCTCCGCACCATGCTTTCGCTCGAACCGCTCACCATCGGAACGGAGGGGTTCCCCCAGCTCCTCCAGACAGGAGAGACGTTCCGGGGAGTGCACCTCCACGACCGGCAGCATCCGCACGACCTGTTCATGGAGGCCTCGCTCACCTACCGCCGCCCGCTGTCGGATTGGCTCGGCGCGGAGCTGTACCTCGCGCCGGTGGGCGAGCCCGCGCTCGGACCCCCCGCATTCATGCACCGCGCCTCGGCGGAAGGGGACCCGTTCCCGCCGCTGTCGCACCACTGGCAGGACTCGACGCACGTCAGCTTCGGAGTCGCCACCGCGGGCCTGTACACGCGGCAACTGAAGCTCGAGGGTTCCTGGTTCAATGGGCGCGAGCCCGACGAGGACCGCTGGAACTTCGACTTCCGCCCTCTCGATTCGTTCTCGCTGCGCCTCTCCGCGACGCCGGTCCGGCCCGTCAGCCTGCAGGTCTCCTACGGATACCTGGCGAGCCCGGAGCCGCCGGCGCTCACCGGGGGCACTTTGAGCGTGAGCCGGGTCACGAGCTCCGTGGCCGTCAGCCTGCCCCTGCCGCAGGTTCAAGTGGACGCGACGCTCGCGTGGGGCAGGAATCTGCAAGCGACTCCGCTCGACAGCTTCCTCTTCGAAGCGAACTTCGATCTCGACGGTCGGAACGCGCCGTTCGTGCGCCTCGAGGTGGTGCAGAAGACCGCGCACGACCTCGGCGTGCCGGGATTCTCGGGATTCCAGGCATTCACCCAGTCGTACCTGCTCTCCAGCGCGGTCGTCGGCTTCGTCCACTCGTTCCCGGCTCTGGGCCCCATCGAGCCCGCGATCGGCGCCCGCGCGTCCGTCGGCCGGATTCCCCAGGATCTGGATGGTTTGTACGGCTCTCAAGCCGTGTTCGGTGGCTACGTGTACCTGTTCGCGCGTGCACCGCGGCACTGAGCGGCGTTGACGCGAGGCCCACCGGGGGGGTACGTGGGCGCCGGTGGTCCGGCTACCCCGCCATTGCCGCGCGATGGGCGCGCTGCTCGCCTGCGCCGTGTCGTTGCAGGCGACGGGAGCGCTCCCGCTGGTCGCAACCGCGGGGGCGGCAAGCTGCTGCCATCATGACAAGTCGCGCGCCTGCAAGTGCCCGATGTGCACGCATGCCCGGGAGCTGGCATCGAATCAGCGCTTCATCCGCACTTGCGCAGGAACCACCGAGCCCGCGTTGGTCGTCGTCCAGCTGGCTCCCGCGCTGCCGCAGGCTGGCCTGCTGGCGCCAGCGGTCGCTGCCGCTGCATTCCCCGTCGGCCTTCGGTCCCTCGGGCCGCCGTCTCCCGATCAGGAAGTCCCCACACCGCCGCCGCTGACCTGAATCCGACGCTTCGTTCGGTTCGGGTGGTGATTCCGCGGTGGTGGGGGCTTCATGCGCGTACGCGTATTGGTTGCATTGCCATCGCTGTTCATCGTTTCTCTCGCGGCTTCAGGTCAGGAGCGCGAGGTTGGCCTGGAGGACCCTGGCGCCTTGCGCGGGTCCTTCGAGACGGCGGGTGTCCGCCTGTCCGGCTTCTTCGTCGGCTCGGCCAACTACAACTCGCGCATCCAGATGGTGCCCGAGTTCGCGGGCAGCGCGCCGGTGTCGTCCGAGCCGACGCGGACCGATTTCCGCTTCGACCAGTTCAGCATCGGCGCCTTCAAGACGTTCTCGCCGTGGCTCTCGGCCGGCGCGAGCATCGAGGTGGAGCGCCACGGTCACCGGCACAGCCACGGCTTCGATCTGGACTTCGGCTGTCCGGGCACCGGGACCTGCATCGAGCAATTCGGCACCGAGGCGATCGAGACCGAGATCAGCCTGCACCGCTTCAACGTGACCGCGGTCGCGCCGATCGGAAACGGCCTCGCACTCTCGTTCGGCCGCTTCGACACGCCGTTCGGGTACGAGCGGCACGACGCCGCCCTCAACCTGACCGCCACGACCTCCGAGCTGCAGCGGTTCGGCCGGCCACAGAGCATGACCGGGCTGCAGGCGGCGTATCAGTTCGCGCCCTGGCTCGACGTCGCCGGATGGGTGGTGAACCGCTGGGAGAACGAGACCACCGAGGACCCGATCGAGGACAACAACCGCGCGAAGAGTGTCGGGGGCAGGGTGGGCGTGACGCCCATCCACGGCAGCCGGCTGCTGAATTTCGGGATCGGCGGCTTCTGGGGACCCGAGCAGGACGACGACAACTCGCACGCGCGCTGGATCGTCGACGGCGACGTGACCTGGTCGCCGGCCTCGCAGCTGCTGTTCGCCGGTGAATTCGCCTACGGCGGCGAGTCGAACGTCTCCTTCCGCCGGCGCGGGATTCCCTTCGCCGCCGACGCCGTCGACGGCGCGGACGTCCACTGGTTCGGGCTCTATGCCCTGCTCCACTACGATCTCCTGCGCTGGTTGGGCCTCTCGGTCCGATATTCCCTCTTCAGCGATCTCGACGGCGCGCGGACCGGCGTCGCGCAGGTGCTGCAGTCGTTCACCATCGTGCCGATCCTGCACCTCTCGCGACTCATCCCGGAGTTGCGCCCGCTCGGCGTCGTCTACGCGCGCACGCGCCATCCGATCGACTGGGTCGATCTCCGGCTCGAGTACCGGCTGGGCAGGTCCGATCACACGGTCTTCTCGGACGTGGCACCCGGCATCCCCATCACCGCGGCGGCGAATACCGCCCATGTCGTGACGGCCCAGCTGGTCGTCAACTATTGAGGCGCCCATGAACGGAATGCACCTGTCGCGGTTCCCCCTCAGCGCCAAGGTCTTCTGCTCGCTCTTCCTGCTCGGGATTGGCTGCGGATCGCTCGCCGCGTTCGCGCAGGCCGCGACCTCAGTGGGAATCTCGGCCTCCGCCGTACGGGCGAGCCTGGCGCCCGACCTGCCGATGGCCGGCATGCGCCACGGGGAGGCGAGCGCCGAACGGGAGATGGACCTGGGCGAGCTGTCGAGCGCTGCCAAGGTCTGGATGCGCACGCCGTTGCTCATCCAGACCAGCCACACCCACCTTTTCGGCCAGACCCTGATCTCCGGGCTTCTCGGCCTCATCTTCTTGTTCGTGCCCTTGCGCGAGGCCCTCAAGGCGGCCATCGTCGCCCTGCCATTCGTCGGGACGCTGGTGGACATCGGCGGAATGTGGGCGACGCGCTTCGTCTCGCCGTCGCTGAGCTTCCTGGTGATCACCGGCGGCACGCTCTTCGCGCTCGGTTACGTGCTCATCGCGGCACTCTCCATGCACGACCTCTGGCTGCGCAAGGAGACAACATGATCCGCCGACTCGTCTTCCTGCTCTGCGCGATGGCGGCGGCGCCGGCGCTGGCGCACGTCACTCCGCCCGTCCTGCTCGTCTCCGACCGCGACGCGGTGACCAACCTGCTCGCGGGCTCCAAACGCTACTTCGTACGCGAGGTGCGGCTGACGTCCGCCGAGCGCCAGGCCGTCCAGAAGGAGACCGGCTGGGCGCCGGACGAGGACTTCTACCGCTTCTACCTCGGCCGCGACAATCAGCAGCACGACGTCGGCGCGGTCACCTTCCTCACCGAGTACACAATCCACGGCCCGGTGCGCGTCGCGGTGGCGCTCTCGCCGGACGGCAAGGTCAAGGGGGCGGCGGTCGTCGAGGTGAGCGAGGAGACTTATCCCTGGGTGAAGAGACTCATCGACCACGGCTTCCTCGCCTCGTTCGCGGGGCGCGACGCGCACGCCCCGCGCCCACAGCGCGGAGGGAGCTCGATGCAGGGATTCTACGGGGACATCATCGCCGGCCTGGTCCAGCGCGCGGCCCTGCTCTACGAGGCGGGCATCCTGAAGCGGGCGCATTCCTGATCGCCGCCAGCCACCGCCGAAAGCGTGGCGCTCGTGCTCTTGAATTGTCGCGGTACTACACTTTCCACAGCGCCAACGGTATGAGGTGCGATCTCCCTCTCTGGAGGACTTCTCATGGCGCGTCCTGTCCGGGTCTTGGTGGCGAAGGCGGGGCTCGACGGGCACGATCGCGGCGCGAAGGTGGTCGCGCGCATCCTCCGGGACGCCGGCATGGAGGTGGTCTACACCGGACTGCACCGCACGCCGGACCAGATCGTCAGCGCGGCCGTGCAGGAGGACGTCGACGTGGTCGGCATCAGCCTGCTCTCCGGCGCGCACATGTCGCTGGTGCCGCGCATCGTCGAGAAGCTGCGCGCCTCGGGCGCCGGCGACGTCGCGGTGGTCATCGGCGGCGTCATCCCCGACGACGACATCGAGTCGCTGCGCAACCAAGGCATCGCCGACGTGTTCCCGCAGGACACTCCTCCCGACGTGATCGTCACCCGCATCCGCGAGCTCGCCGCCGCGCGTCCGCTGGAGTGAATGGATGCCGCTGGATCTGAGCCGGATCGCGCGCGAGCGCGGCGTCGATCTGCGCGCCTGGCCGCCTCGGTACGACCCTGCGTACCGTCCGGCGCCGGACGCCGCGGAATGGCTGCCGGAAGTGGAACGCGCGCACCCGGACGCCCGCGAGGAGCTGATCCTCGCCAAGCTGCGCGGCCAGGTGCGCTGGGCCTGGGAGAAGAGCCCCTTCTACCGGCGCAAGTGGGACGAGGCGGGCATCTCTCCCGATTCCCTGCGCACGCTGCGCGACCTGGCGCGGTTTCCGGTGGTGCAGAAGAACGAGCTGCGCGCCGCGCAGGCTGCTTACCCGCCCTTCGGCGATTACCTGTGCATCGATCCGGTGGAGGTGGCGCGGATCCACGGGACGAGCGGCACGACGGGCCGTCCCACCGTGTTCGGCATCGGCCGCGACGATTGGGCGAGGATCGCCGAGGCGCACGCGCGCATCCTCTGGGGCGCGGGGATCCGCCCGCGCGACCGGGCGATGATCTGCTCCTTCTTCAGCCTCTACATGGGGTCGTGGGGCGCCCTCGCCGGCGTCGAGCGCCTGGGCGCGACCGCGTTCCCGTTCGGGGCCGGGGTCGCCGGCCAGACGTTGATGGGTGTGCAATGGGCCCGCGAGATGAAGCCCAGCGCGTTCTACGGGACGCCCTCCTACGCGCTCCATTTCGCCGACACGGCGAAGCGCGAAGGGATCGATCCGCGCTCGCTCGGCTTCCGCGTCCTCTTCTTCTCGGGGGAGCCCGGCGCGGGAATTCCCTCGACCAAGAAGCAGATCGAGGAGACGTTCGGGGCGGCCTGCATCGACATGGGATCCACGGCCGAGATGTCGCCCTGGATGACGGACGGCGAGTGCGCAGCTCGCGGCGGCATGCACCTGTGGCAGGACATCGTCTACACCGAGATCTGCGATCCGAAGACCTTCCAGCCGCTGCCCTATGGCGCGGAAGGCACGCCCGTCTACACGCACCTCGAGCGCACCTCGCAGCCGATGATCCGCTTCGTCGCAGGCGACCTGACCCGCTGGACCGATGCGCCCTGCGCGTGCGGACGCACCTACCCCCGGCTTCCCCAGGGCATCTACGGGCGCATCGACGACATGTTCATCGTCCGCGGAGAGAACATCTACCCGTCCGCGATCGAGGACGTGCTGCGTGCAATCGACGGATTCGGCGGCGAGTTCCGCGTCATCATCTCGCGGCGCGAAGCGATGGACGATCTCCTGGTCCGCGCGGAGATCTCTCCCGGACGCGACGCCGCGGCGCTGGAGCGCGAGATGCGCGAACGCCTCCAGGCGCGGGTGGGAGTGCGCCCCCGGCTCGAGCTGGTCGCGCAGGGAACGATTCCGCGGACCGAGTTCAAAGCCAGGCGCGTGATCGACGATCGCGACCTCTACCGCAAGGGCGTCTCCGGGAGCTGACATGAGCGACGAGAGGGAAAAGGCACGCGCGCAGCGCCTCGAGTGGGAGCAGAACGAGCTGCGCGAGTTCCGCAAGCGGCAGCCCGAGTCGAAGGACCGTTACGAGACCGCCTCGGGGATTCCCGTGCACAGGGTGTACACGCCCGAGGACGCGGTGCCGTTCGAGGAGATCGGTTTTCCGGGACAGTTCCCCTTCACCCGCGGCCCGTATCCGACCATGTACCGCGGCCGGAACTGGACGATGCGCCAGATCGCCGGGTTCGGCACCGGCGAGGACACCAACCGCCGCTTCCGCTACCTCATCGAGCAGGGGCAGACGGGCCTCTCCGTCGACTTCGACATGCCCACGCTGATGGGCTACGACTCCGACGATCCGCTCTCCGAAGGCGAGGTGGGCCGCGAGGGCGTCGCCATCGACACCCTCGAGGACATGCGGGCGTTGTTCGACGGCATCGACCTGGAGAAGATCTCCGTGTCGATGACCATCAACCCGACGGCGTGGATCCTGCTCGCCATGTACGTCGCGCTGGCGCAGGAGCGCGGCTACGACCTGAACAAGCTGTCGGGGACCGTGCAGGCCGACATCCTCAAGGAGTACCAGGCGCAGAAGGAGTGGATCTTCCCCATCCGCCCGTCGATGCGCGTGGTGCGCGATCTGATCGTCTACTCGGCGCGCAACCTGGCCCGCTACAACCCGATCAACATCAGCGGGTACCACATCAGCGAGGCCGGGGCGAACGCGGTGCAGGAGCTGGCCTTCACCATGTGCAACGCCGTGGCGTACCTGCAGGAGGTCACGCAGGCCGGCGTGCCCGTCGACGAGTTCGCGCCGCGGCTCGCCTTCTACTTCGTCGCGCAGCAGGATTTCTTCGAGGAGATCGCCAAGTTCCGCGCCGCCCGAAGGTGCTGGGCGAAGATCGCCAGGCGCTTCGGCGCGAAGAAGCCCGAGTCGATGCGCCTGCGCTTCCACTGCCAGACCGCCGCCGCGACGCTCACCAAGCCGCAGCCGATGAACAACGTCGTGCGGACCGCCCTGCAGGCGCTCTCGGCCGTGCTCGGCGGCGCGCAATCGCTGCACACCAACGGGCTGGACGAGGCGTACGCGATCCCCTCCGAGATGGCGATGAAGGTGGCGCTGCGCACGCAGCAGATCATCGCCGACGAAACGCGCGTTTCGCAGGTGATCGATCCGCTCGGCGGCTCCTGGTACGTCGAATCGCTCACCAAGCGCATCGAGGACGAAGTCTTCGCCATCCTCGACAAGGTGGAGACGATGGGCGGCACCGTCCGCGCGGTGGAGCAGGGGTATTTCCAGCGGGAGATCGCGGAGACCGCCTACCGGGCGGTGCGGAAGAAGGCGTCGGGCGAGGCGCCTGTGGTCGGCGTGAACAAGTATGTCGATGCACCCAAGCAGGAGCAGATCGAGATCCACAAGATCGATCCGGAGGTCGAGCAGCGGCAGATCGCGCGCACCAAGGAGGTCCGGCGAAAGCGGGACGGCGCGAAGCTGGGCGCGCTGCTCGAGCGGCTGGAGCGCGAGGCGAAAGATCCGGCCGTCAACCTGATGCCGGTGACCATCGACCTGGTGAAGGCCGGCGCGACGATGGGCGAGATCGTCGCGCCACACCTGTGTGGACTCCCCGCTCCCGCCCCGCCCGGATGGAGCTATAGAACGGGTATCGATGGAACCGCGGACGATATTGCTGGTGGATGATTACGCGCCGAACCTCGTGGCTCTCGAGGCTGCGCTCGAGCCCCTCGAGCAGCGGCTCGTCAAGGCCAGCTCGGGCGAGGAGGCGCTCAAGTTCCTGCTGTCCGATAGCTGCGCGCTGATCCTGCTCGACGTGAACATGCCCGGGCAGGATGGTTTCGAGACGGCGGACCTGATTCGCGCGCGCCCGCGCAACCGCGACATCCCCATCCTCTTCGTCACCGCCGCCAGCCGGCCCGACGGCGCGCGCGTGGCATCGCAGCACGGCGCGGCCGACTACATCGTCCGACCAGTCGAAGCGGAGGTGCTGCGGACGAAGGTGCGCGCAATTCTCGAGCTGCGCGAGCGGAACGAGGAGCTGGAGCAGAAGCTCCTGCGCAGCGCCGCGCACGAGCGCGCGCAGCGGCTCGCCGAGCGCCGGCTGGAGCGGCGGTACCGCACCCTCGTCGAAGCCACCGGCCAGGTGGTGTGGAGCACCCGCCCGGCGGGCGACATGGTGGAGGACTCGCCGTCGTGGCGCGCCTTCACCGGCCAATCGGCGCGGGAGCTGCTGGGACGGGGGTTCCTCGATGCCGTGCACTCGGAGGATCGGGAGCGTGCGATACGGGCGTGGCAGGATGCGCTCTCCGACAAGTCCCCCTACGACGCCGAGTTCCGGCTGCGCCGCGCGGACGGCAGCTACGCCGAGGTGCTCTCGCGCGGTGTGCCGGTCCTCGACGACGACGGCACCGTGCTGGAGTGGCTGGGCACCTGCATCGACCTGACCGAGCACAAGCGGGCCGATGGGCAGGCGCAACTGCTCTCGGAGGCGGGCCGCATCCTCGGATCCACCCTCGAGGCAGACGCCACGGTGGCGGCGATCGCGCATCTCGCCGTGCCCAGGCTGGCGGACTTGTGCGCGGTGCACTTGCGCGAACCGGACGGGTCGATCCGGCTGCTGGCGCTCGCCGGCCTGGATCCGCAGGCGGAGCGCGCCGCCATCGAATCCGCCGGGCGCCATCCGGTCGATCCTGCAAATGCGCATGGCGTCGCGGCGGTGCTGCGCAGCGGGAAGACGGAATGGGAGCGCAGCTTGCCGGACTCGTTGCTCGTCGATCGCGCGGACAGCGCGGGGCATCTCGCCGAGCTGCGCGCCGCCCGGATGCTCTCGTACATCGCGGTGCCGCTCTGCGCCCGGGGGCAGATGCTCGGCGCCATGACCGTGGTGACGACGGCGCAGTCCGGCCGCCGGTACGACGCCCTCGACGTGCGCACTGCCGAGGAGCTGGCGGAGCGCGTTGCCGCCGCTCTGGACAACGCCGCGCTCTACAGGCGCGAGCAGGAAGCCGTGCGCGCGCGCGACGACTTCCTCTCCATCGCGTCGCACGAGCTGCGAACGCCGCTGACGCCGCTCCGGTTGCAGACGCAGGTCCTGCGCCGACTGGTGGCCCAGGGAGGCACGCCCGCGCGGGAGAAGCTGTCGGCGAGCCTGGACACGCTCGATCGTCAGACCGACCGCCTGGGACGCCTGGTCAGCGACCTGCTCGACGTCTCGCGCATCACGGTGGGAAGGCTCACGCTGCACCGCGAGTCGCTCGACCTGGCGGACGTCGCGCGCGAGTTGGTGGAGCGGTACGCCGCCGCGAGCCGTTCGCGCATCGAGCTGCGTACGCAGACCGCGCCGGGGAGCTGGGATCGGACCCGCCTGGAGCAGGTCGCGACGAATCTGCTCGCCAACGCGATCAAGTACGGCGAGGGCAAGCCGATCGACGTCGTCGTCGAGCCGAGGGATGGGAGCGCCGTCTTCATCGTCCGCGACCGCGGGATCGGAATCGCGCCGCAGGACGCCGAGCGCATCGTCGGCCGGTTCGAGCGCGCGATCTCGGCAACGTCCTACGGCGGCCTCGGGCTCGGGCTCTACATCGCCCGGCAGATCGTGGTGGCGCACGGCGGACGGATTTCCGTGGAGAGCGCGCCGGGGCGGGGCGCCACTTTCACCGTCGTCCTGCCGGCAGCCGCCGCCGGTTAGGATGTTCCTCCTCGGCCATCTGGGGATCGGGAGCTGGATCGCTGCGCGTCGCGTGCGCGCGGAGCAGCTCGGCTGGCTCCTGCTCGGGACGCTGTTGCCCGACCTCGTCGACAAGCCGCTCTACTATGCCCTGGTATTCGCCACCGGGCGGCGCGGGGCCGAGCTGGGCCTGGTGACCGGGACGCGGACGTTCGGGCACACGCTGCTCCTCCTCGTCGCTTTGTGGCTGGTCCTGCCGAGGCGGTCCGGCGCTCCGCTCGCGCTGGGGATGCTCACACACCTCGCCCTCGACGAGCTGGGCGACATCCTCGGGCTCCTCCTGCCCGCGCTGGGCACCCGTCCTCATCCGGGCACCGTCAGCGCCATCTTGTTTCCTTTCCTGGGGCCGCACTTTCCCGTCTCGCCGTTCCAGAGCGCGCTGGAGCATCTGGCGTCGCTCGAGAACGCCTACGTGCTCGCGGGCGAGCTCGTCGGCGTGGCGCTGCTCGCCTGGCAGTGGCGCGGCGGGGTCTTCACACGGCCTACGGCTACGCCATGATTTCGAATCCGCGAGGGATGATCCCGCAGCCCGTCTTCGCCCGGTGCCTCATCCTCGTGCTGCTCCTCGCGCGTGGGGCGGCGGCGGAACCGGTCGTTCTGAGGCACGTCACCATCGTCGACCGTGGCACGCGCAGGGCGGACGCCACGCTCGTCGTCGACCAGGGAAAGATCGCCTCGATCGGGGCCGCTGACGCGGAGGCGCCTCGCGGCGCCCGCGTCGTCGACTGCGCCGGGCAGTTCGTCATCCCGGGACTCTGGGACATGCACGTCCATCTGTCCTTCGCCGGCGAGCCGGCCCTGCTCGACCTCGTCGCGGCCGGCGTCACGGGCGTGCGCGACATGGGAGGCGACGTCTGGCAGCTCGACGGGTGGCGGCGCGAGATCGCGGAAGGCGTGCGCATCGGTCCCACCATCGTCCAAGCCGGCCCCCTGCTCGACGGTCCCAAGCCTGGTCTTCCGCACCGCATCACCGTCGCGAGCGCGGAGGATGGTCGCCAGGCAGTCGCGGTGCTCAAGCGCGGGCTGCACGTCGACTTCGTCAAGGTGCACAATGGCCTGGCGCGCGATGCGTTCTTCGCCGTCGCCGCCGAGGCGAAGAAGCAGGGGCTCCCCCTGGCCTGCCATCTCCCTTCCGCGGTCACCGCCGAGGAAGCTTCGAGCGGCGGCTGCAAGAGCATCGAGCACATCGCGGAATCGATCGTCTCGAGTCTCTACCTGCAGCAGCCCGAGAAGTCGCGCAGCTTCGAGCGTGCGCTCGACGATCTGACCGGGCCCGCAGGCGCCCGACTGTTCGCGCTGTTCGCCCGCAACGGCACCTGGGTAGACCCCACGCTGGCCGCGTTCCAGCGCTTCGCGGATACCTCGGAGACCAGCGCGCAAGAACGGCCGCGGACCGCCGCGATGAAGCGGCTCCTGGAAGGCGTCGCCCGGATGCGCGCGGCGGGCGTGAAGCTGCTCGCCGGCTCCGACATGGCAGGCTCGTTCTGGCCAACCGACGTTCACGACGAGCTGCGGCTGCTCGTCCAGGCGGGACTCTCCCCGGCGGAGGCGCTCGCGTCGGCGACGAGCGAGGCCGCGGCATTCTTGGGCCTGCAGGACGAAACCGGCTCCGTCGTCCCGGGGAAGGCGGCCGATCTCGTCTTGCTCCGCGGGGATCCGCTCGCCGACATCCGCAACACCCGAGCGATCGCGGCAGTGGTCGTGCGCGGCAGGTATTTCAGCTCCGATCAGGTGCGGCTGCTCGCAGTGGGCGCGCGCTCCAGGTGATCTCGTTCCGCGAGCCGCTCTACCGCGGAGTGCAGGACGCTCAGCTGGCGCGCGAGACGCACACCAGCCGCGGTGTTGTCGTCGATCGGCGGCGGCGGGCCAGGCGGGCGCCGGTCGCGCGCGGCGGCGCCGAGGTCTTCCAGCGCGGAGTCGAGGGCGGGGCGCAGCGCGCGAAGGTCCGCGCCGTCCGGGGAATGCAGCGCCATGGCGATGGAGTTGCGCAACCGACGCGCATAGGTGAGCAAGGTCATGTACGCGGAGATTCGCTCCGCCGGCTCGGCCACTTCGCCCAGATGGCGCTGGAAGGAGGCGTCGGCGTTCGCTGCGGCGAGGCCGAAGGATCGGCGGGCGGCAGGCTCCGAGCGCGGGTCGGCGAGCACGGCGTCGAGGTACTCGCGGAGGCGGTGGAACAGGGCGGCGAGCCGCTGCGGGAGCTGGTCACGTTCGCGGCTTGGCCAGAGAAGCTGCGCGGCGAATGCGAGCCCGCCGCCGATCAACGTGCTCTCGACGCGGACGCCCGCCAGGTGCCAGTCGCCGCTCAGCACCTCGGCCATGAGAAGAAAGACAGGTGTCACCAGCAGCGTGAAGAGGCCGTAATTGAGCGGCCGCAGCGCGAGCGCCAGGGCGGAGAGGGGGAACAGGACGACGCCGATGAGCGTCGGACTGCGCAGGATTGGAACGAGCAGCGCGGCCACGCCCGCGCCCACCACCGTGCCGAGCACGCGCTGCACGGCGCGGCGGACGGTGGAGCCCGAGTCGGGCTGCAGGACGATGACGACCGCGACCGTGACCCAGGAGGCGCGCGACACACCCATCCATGCAGCGATCGCGGCGCCGATGGAGACGGTCACCGCCATCCGGGCAGCATGGCGGAGCAGCGCGGAGTCGGGCGCCAGCGCGGCGCGGACGGTGGTGCGCGGCATTTGCGTCTCCGGCGCGAGGACGTCGTCCTCCAGCGGAGCGCCGCTGCGCAGCGCGGTGGCGACGCGGATCGCGAGCTGCACGGTGGTGATCAAGCGGGCGCGGGCGTGCTCGACCTCGGGCGGCGCACCCGGGAACGATTGCGGCAGCGAGATGCCTGGCGGTTCCGCTTTGTCCTCGATGGCGTCCGCGATGCCTTGCAGCGCCGCCGCGACCGCGCCTAGCCAGCTCGCGTCCACCGTGTGCGCCGCGGCGAGCGCTTCGCCGGCCATGATGAGGTCGCGGAGCAGCACGTCGGCGCTCTCGAAGAGCACGACCAGCTGCTGTCCGCGCGCGCTCTCCGCGCTGCGCGCCCGCCGGACCGCACCGAGCGCAACGCGCGCGCGCTCCAGCTCGGCGCGGACGCGCGGTGGCTGGATCAGGACCAGCGCCGACCAGGCCTGCTCGCGGTCCTCGGCCAACCCGGCGATCTTCGCCGCCAGGGCGGCCAGCTCGCGGTAGCAGCTCGCGATGGCGAGCCGGGCGGGGCGGTAAGCGTGCACCGGCCAGAGGACGAGCGCGAGCACGGTGGAAACCGCGCAGCCGCCCAGCACCATCGCCATGCGCGGCACCGCCTGCTCCGGCGGGGCAGGGGAACCGAGTGCGATGCAGAGCAGGATCAGCGAAGTCGTGCCCACCGCGCCCGCGGCCTCTCCGCCCACCCGCGCCAGCGAGGCGGCGACGGCAAAGGCGAAGAGCAGCGCGATGGCCAGCGCAGGCCGGGTGGAAGCGACGGTCCCCAGCCCGGTGATCAGGAGCGCCGCGGCCGCGAACGCCGCCATCGCACGCGCGCGCAGCACGTGGGGTCCTCCTGGGTCCGCGATCGCGCACAGCCAGCCGCCCAGCGCCATCCAGCCGAAGATGGGCTGGCCGGTGGCGTCGCCGATGACCAGCGGGACAATTGTGGCCGTCGCGGCGCGCAGCCCGAGCGCGAACGCGGGGCGGACGGCGGCGATCTCCAGGCTCTTGCGGACGTGGGCGCCGAGCACC
>VBKO01000445.1 GCA_005888115.1 Deltaproteobacteria bacterium | reverse complement strand
TGTCGCCGCAAGTGGAGCGACGAATTTGTCGCCGGGTCCGACGATTCCGACAACTTCGTCGGACCCGGCTGGAGGCTCCTTCTCATTCCTGGATTTGGATGCCGAGTTGGTAGGAAGTGGTGCTCGGCGCCCCCGGAGGGTTGCGGTTCTGCACGGCAAACGCGACGCGCGTGTTGTGCCCGTCGATGACGTAGTTGAGCCCGGCGTCCAGGGTCCGGACCGCGTCGCCGCCGGCGGTGGGCGTGAACTCCTGCCAGCGCACCATCGGCTGCACCTGGCCGAACCCGACCTTGGAGGCAAAGAGATAGCTGGCCAGCGCGTACCAGCTCCAGCCCTGCGCCCCCTTGTTGAAGTTGTAGTACGCGCCTTCCAAGGTCAGCGTATCGGCCCAGGCGAGCCGCTTCTCGAAGAGGAGGTCGAGGTTGAAGGCGACCAGATCGTTGCGCGCGAGGATGGGCGCCCCGGTCGCGTCGGTCCCGATGACGGTGGCGGCACCCAGCTTCTGGTACTGCACCGCGCCGCCCAGCGCCAGCACGTCCTTGGTGCCGTAGTACGTGCTGCTGTTGTAATAGCCCGGCTCCGGGTCGAGGAGGTTCAGGACCAGCCTTCCGGCGTAAAGCAATTCCGAGGTGGGAGTGTTCGAGGCCAGGGTGAAGACGCCGGCCTGGTACTTGACCTTGCCCTTCTCGATCTGGCCCCAGACCGCGCCTCCGTCGTCGCGACCGGCGTAGATGGACGGGTATCCGTTCACGCCGGTCGGAAAGAACCATGCGTTCTGGTAGTACGGGCCGCTCAGGTTGGCCCGGTCGGAGGGAGGCAGGAAGCGCCCCAACCAGACGTTGAAGAGGTCATCCGGCTCGAACTTCGCCACCGCGTCGAGCACGTGGATGCGGCTCTGGTCGGCGCTGTTCAAGTCGAGGTTCCCCTGGAACTTGAGCAGCGGGTGCACCTGGCCGCTGATGTAGGGCCGGACGTCCAGCGTCTTGATCCCCACATTGTCGCTCGACACTGTGCCGGTGCTGGTGTCTAGACCTCCGCCCAGCCGCAGTCCCACTCCGTACGAGAGCGTCTTCGGCGGCGGAGCTGCGGCGGGGACGGCAGGCTGGGCATCCGCGTCGGGGCTGGCGCGGGCCGCGGCCGAGACGAGAGAGAAGGCGAGGAGAACCAAGAGCGATCGCGCAGCGGATCTCATTCCATCCTCCTGAAAGGGTCCGTGATCCGCTACTGCGGCGAGGCGGAGGCGCGCTTCTCGTTGCCCGCGATGAACGGGCTCCACGGCTGCGCGCGGATGGTCTTGTCCGTCTTCCAGACCACGTCGAACTGACCGTTCCCCTGGACCTCGCCGATCATCACCGGCTTCCAGAGGTGGTGGTTCTGCTCGTCCATCTTGAGCGTGTATCCGGAGGGCGCCGGGAAGGTTTGCCCGGCCATCGCCTTGCGGACCGCGTCCACCGAGGTGCTGCCCGCCTTCTGCACCGCCTGCGCCCACATGTGGATGCCGACGTACGTGGCCTCCATCGGGTCGTTGGTGACCCGCCCGTCGCCGCCGGGCAGCTTGTTCTTCTTCACGTACGCCTTCCACTTGGCGATGAACTCGGTGTTGACCGGGTTCTTCACCGACATGAAGTAGTTCCAGGCGGCGAGGTGGCCGACCAGCGGCTTGGTGTCGATGCCGCGCAGCTCTTCCTCTCCGACCGAGAACGCGACGACGGGGATGTCAGTGGCCTTGAGGCCGGCGTTGCCGAGCTCCTTGTAGAAAGGCACGTTCGAGTCGCCGTTGATGGTCGAGATGACCGCGGTGCGGCCGCCGGCGCCGAACGCTTTGATCTGCGCCACGATGGTCTGGTAGTCGCTGTGCCCGAAGGGCGTGTAGATCTCCTGGATGTCCTTCTCGTCCACCTTCTTCGACTTGAGGAAGGCGCGCAGGATCTTGTTGGTGGTGCGCGGATACACGTAGTCGGTGCCGAGGAGGAAGAAGCGCGTCGCGCCGCCGCCTTCCTTGGACATGAGATATTCGACGGCGGGGATCGCCTGCTGGTTGGGCGCGGCGCCCGTGTAGAAGACGTTCTGCGACAGCTCCTCCCCCTCGTACTGCACCGGGTAGAAGAGCAGCCCGTTCAGCTCCTCGAAGACGGGCAGCACCGACTTGCGCGAGACCGAGGTCCAGCAGCCGAACACGGTCGCGACCTTGTCCTGGGTCAAGAGCTGGCGCGCCTTCTCGGCGAAGAGGGGCCAGTTCGAGGCCGGGTCGACGACGATCGGCTGGATCTTGCGGCCGAGCAGGCCTCCCTTGGCGTTGATCTCCTCGATGGTCATGAGCGCGACGTCCTTGAGCGAGGTCTCGCTGATGGCCATCGTCCCCGAGAGCGAGTGCAGGATGCCGACCTTGATCGGTTCGGCCGCCCGGAGCGGCGCGGCCGCGCTCAGCAAAGCGCAGCAGAGGGCCAGGGTGGCGCGGGTCAGTGCTTCGCGGATCTTCATTGTCTCTCCAGTCGCGGACGGTGAAGTGCCTGTGGACGGTGGGCGTGCACGGACTGCGGCGAGGTGGAGCAAGATCGGAGCCAGACCGGCCGGGTGCCCGCCGGCACACGAGGCGCGTCGGCGCATCACTCGCACGGCGACCGCGCGGCGGCTTGTGGACCAGCAAACAGTGCCGGCCGGGATTCGACAATTTGGTATGATTTTCGTTACCGAGCGACGAAATCGTG
>VBKO01000444.1 GCA_005888115.1 Deltaproteobacteria bacterium | reverse complement strand
TCGAATCCCTGCTCGGTGCGTCGGAAGCGCAGCACCGACCAGATCGCGGCCGGCTTGTCCAAGGTCAACCGCACCTGCGCGGTATTCCCCTGCCACAGGGACCGCTCCTCCGAGATCAGCTCGTGCACCTGGTAGGCCTCGTCCGGTTGGATGCCCAGCTCGAACAACGGTACGTCGAGGATCGCCTCCTGAGGCGCGAACGGATCGAGGCTGA
>VBKO01000442.1 GCA_005888115.1 Deltaproteobacteria bacterium | reverse complement strand
TCTGCGCGCTCGCGGCGCTGATCGCCGCCGGGCTCCTCTCGGGCACGGCGGCTCCGTCCCCAGCCCCGACCGGGTCCGTTGCCAGCTTCGGCACGGCGCTCGTTCCGGTGCTCTTCGCGTACGGCGGTTGGCAGACGGCGTGCTTCGTGGCGGGCGAGATGAAGGATCCGCGCCGGGACCTGCCGCGCGCGCTGCTCGCCGGGGTCGCCGGCGTGATCGTTCTCTACACGCTGGTCGCGTTCGTCTGCCTGCGCACGCTCGGCGCCGACGGGCTCGCCCGCAGCACCGCCCCCGCTCTCGAGGTCATGACGCGGGCGCTCGGCCGACGTGGAGCGCTGGCGATCGCCGCCGGTATCTCCATCTCGACCCTCGGGTTCTTGAGCCAGTCCATCCTCACCGCGCCGCGCGTGTATTTCGCGATGGCGGAAGACGGGCTGTTCTTCCGGACCGTCGCCCGCGTGCATCCCCGCACGCGCGCGCCGGTACCGGCCATCGCGCTGCAGGGCGCGCTCGCCATCGCGATAGCGCTGGCGGGCACCTTCGAGGCGATCACCCGCTATGTCGTCTCCATCGACTTCGTCTTCTTCGCCCTCACGGCGGCGTGCGTCTTCGTCTTCCGCCGCCGCGGCGAGCGAGGCACGTTCGCGATGCCCGGACATCCGGTGACCACGGCGACGTTCATCGCCATCTGCGCCGCCGTCGTGATCTCCAGCTGGCGGTCCGATCCGCTGCACGCGCTGGCCGGCCTGGGGATCACGCTGGCAGGGATCCCGGCATTCCTGCTCTGGCGGTCACGAGCGGCGGCTACTTTGCCAGGTCGGCCCGCACCGCC
>VBKO01000443.1 GCA_005888115.1 Deltaproteobacteria bacterium | reverse complement strand
CAGGCCCGTATGTTCCCCGGCCGATCGAAGTCCCGCTGCACGAGCTGGTACTTCTCCGAGTCCAGGTACTCCTCCTTGCCCGGCAGGGCCCGGTTCTCGCACAGCTCGAACCCCGAGTAGATGCCCCACGAGGAGGAAAGGGTCGCCGCCAGCGCCGAGCGCGAGAGGAACGCCGGGCGGCCACCCTGCTGCAGGTGCTCGGGCAGGATGTCCGGCGTGTTCGGCCACAGGTTGCCCAGCATGTACTCGGCCGCCGGCCCTTGCGTGAGCTCCTTCAGGTACTCCTCCATTTCGTGCTTGAAGTTCCGCCAGGTGAAATAGGTGTACGACTGATCGAATCCCGCCTTGGCGAGCGCCTTCATCATCTTGGGCCGGGTGAACGCCTCGGCGAGGAAGACGGCGTCCGGGTGGCGCGCCTTCACCTCGCCGATCACCCACTCCCAGAACGGCAAGGGCTTGGTGTGCGGGTTGTCGACGCGGAAGATGCGCACGCCCTGCTCGATCCAATGGAAGAAGACCGAGCGCAGCTCCGCCCAGAGCGATTCGCGCTCCGGACCCATCGAGTCGAAGTTGACGATGTCCTCGTAGCGCTTGGGGGGATTTTCGGCCGTCTTGATCGATCCGTCGGGGCGGCGCTGGAACCAGTCGGGCCGCTCCTTGACGTACGGATGATCTGGCGAAGCCTGGAAGGCGATGTCGATCGCCACCTCCATCCCGCGCTCGGCGGCGCTCTTCACGAAGCGGCGGAAGTCGGCGAGCGTCCCCAGCTGCGGATGGAGGGCCTTGTGCCCGCCTTCGCTCCCTCCGATGGCCCACGGGCTGCCCACGTCGTCGGGCCCCGCGCTGATCGCGTTGTTCTTGCCTTTGCGCGCGGTGCGGCCGATCGGATGGACCGGCGGCAGGTAGACCACGTCGAATCCCAGCTCCTGCACGTAAGGCAGCATCCGTTCGGCGTCCGCGAACGTCCCGTGGCGGCCCGGCTCGCGCGCCGTGGAGCGCGGGAACAGCTCGTACCAGGCGCTGAAGATGGCGCGCTTCCGCTCCGCGAAGACGCGCAGCTCGCGCTCGGAGCGCGTCGCCACGGCACGATCCGGATACCGTGACGCGGCTTCCGCCAGCCGCGGATCGAGCGCGCGCGAAAGCGTCGCGGCAGATTGGCCGGCGAGGAGCGCCTTCTCGCCTTCGCGGAGCCGCTCGGCATCGAACGCGCCCGCCGGCCCGGCGGAGGCGGCGCGCTCGGCGGCGGCGCGCAAGAGCTGCGCGCCCTCGAGCAGCTCGGAGGAGAGATCCCGGCCGGCCTCCAGCTTGCGCGACAGCTCTTGCGCCCAGGTGCGGAAGGCGTCCGGCCATGACTCCACCTGGAACGCGTACAGCCCGTTCTCGTAGACGGGGAACTGCCCTTCCCAGGCGTCGTTGCCGAGCGGGCGCATCGCCATCTCGCGCGGCTCGGCCGGCTTCGGAGTGAGCTGGCGCCAGCGGAGCACGACCGCCAGCTCGTCGTGACCTTCCTTGAGCACGTCGGCGGTCACCCGCACGGTCTCTCCCACCGTGCGCTTGACGGGATGGCGGCCGCAATCGATCTGAGGCTGGACGTTCTCGATGAGGATGCTGCCTTGGCGTGCGGGCATCCGCTCGCTCCTCGATCGCGCGGGATGCGATCGAATCCGGAAAATGCGACGCCTCCGCTGCCGCGGCACCGGCATCCCGGCGCTTGCGCCCGGCCGGGTGGGCGGCAGGCGGGCGGCTGCCCCGTGCTACCGTTCCCCAGATGTCCCGTCCCGCGTCTGTCTTGTCTCGCCGCATCGGCCTGCCGGACGCGACGCTGATCGTGATGGGTGGCATCGTCGGGTCGGGCATCTTCGTCACCCCCGCGGACGTGGCGCGCAACGCGGGCTCGCCGGTGCTCATCCTCGGCG
>VBKO01000441.1 GCA_005888115.1 Deltaproteobacteria bacterium | reverse complement strand
TCCAGCGACCAAGGGCCGGATCCCGCACCCGGGGGAGGCGCCAGGGGAGCAGAGCCGCGGCATTCGCCACCGCCTCCAGCCTTGCATCGAGCTCGGTGCACCCCTCGCTCATGAGAGGAGCGTAGCAACCCCCTCTGACATTCCAGGCGCGGACGCTGCGGCAGAGACTCGGCTCGACGATCAGTGACCCAAGGATTGCGGATTACAGGCCGATGTCCCTCCCCATCTCCTGCGCGAAGATGGTCGCGGCGTCGTCGGGCAACAGCAGGCCTTCCTCCACCTGCTCATCCACAGCTTCCTTCACGCGGGCCATGTATCCCGCCTTCGTCCCATACCGCTCCTCGACGGAGCGGCGCGGATCGCGCTTGCGATCGGCCTTGTGCACCGCGAAGGGGATGTACTGTCCCGTCAGATCGCACAAGTCCGGTTTGCCGAATCCGTCCTTCCGCGTGTTCCACCCGGAGTAGGTCCCGAGCGGCACCCGAACCTGTGTCGATCGGACCCCGTCCACCTCGTTGCCGTCCGCATCGACTTGGGGAAGCAGCTCGCGGTACGTGAAACGAACGGCAGGCGGCTCTTCCACCACGCCCGACTCGTCCTTCGCGTCGAAGTCGTGCCCGCGATCCAGCACCTGCCTGCTGTTGAAGTTTCCAACGAACGTCACGCCGGGGATGCTCGGGAAGTCGACGAGGTGCGCCGGCACCAGAGTGCCGCGGCGCAGCGTCGAATACCGGCTGTGCGGCGGGCTCTTGCCGTCCACCACCCAGTGGCGCAACGCCAGGAACAACGCGCGGAAGTTGTACGTGTAGGAGTTGAGGTTGTTGAGTTGCTCGCAAATCGCGTTTTGCGATGCCGCGGCCGCGGGCGGCGAGCCTCCGTGCTGCGCGCTGGCAAAGTGATAGATGCGCACGTTCTCGGGGATGTCCAGGTCCGCGTCGGCGTCGGCCTCCGCTGTCGTGAACGACATGCCGGCCTGCCAGTACTCGGTGCTGCTTACGGTGTTGAAGACCTTGGGACAGGTGTTGCTGCGCCGGCAGCGATCGAGCAGCCCTCCGTCTACGTGCGCGAAGCGGTCGTGCGCATCTCCCCAGGTCGTGGGCGCCTCCTGTCCGGGGAATTGCTTCTCGGTGTGCTGCGTGCCAGCGAGGCGCGTGGGCTGCGCGAAGCGGATGTTCAGCGAGATGCGGTAGCTGGCGATGTCCGGGTCGAGCCCGTCGAATACCCACTCTCCGTCCTCATCCTCGTTGAACCCGAGCTCCATGAACGTGCGCAGGAAGCGCCCGCTCTGGTAGACTCCGAAACCGATGGTGCTGTGAACGGCGCCGGCCAGAGGATTGGCTGGCGCCGAGCTGCGGCGCAGGAAGGCGACCAGATCGCGCGTGGCCGCAAACCCGATCCCCATCACCTTTGGATCCTTGCCGATGTAGACCAGCTCGTAGATGTGGTTCGTGTCGAATCCGCCTTGCAGGCAGACTCGCGTGGTGCTCGGCGTTCCCGGGAATGGGGTCGCGCTGCAGTCGGCGAACGCCCATTGACTGCGCGGAACGTGCTCCTTCGGGTCGTTCCAATGGATGCGCCGGGTCAGCGTGGCCGTCGAGTTGTCGAGCGTGGCCGTTTCGATGGGCGCGGTGAGCGCGTTGCCCGCGAGTGGCTCGGACGGGACGGCTGCCGCCGGCGTGTACTCCTGCCGGACCTCGCCGGTGATGGAGGATCCGTCCTTGTTGCGCGCCACCGGCACCACCGTCATCACCTGACGTCCGCCACCCGCGAGCGCGTCGGCCTGCCATCCGCTCCAGACCAGGATGAAGCCCTGCTTCTGCAGGAAGCCGTCGCCGGCCGGATTGGTCGCGCTCGTCCCGACGTTCAGGAACGAAGTGATGAGCTTGTTGCCGCGGTTCACGACATCGTAGACGAGAGTGTGGTTGCTGTTTGCCAGGTTGACGGGCTTGAGAATGGAGAACGTCATCGCGTACTCCACGTTCCCGTGGACGTTCCGGGGCGCACGCTCGATGTCCTGGATGATCCGGTTGAGCGGGCGGTGCGGATCGATCTCGCCGGTGACGACACCGTCGAGCTGCTCGTAGACCCCGGCGGTTCCGAAGGTGGTGGTGCCGTAAGGCGAGCTCTTGGTGAAAGTGATGCCGGTGACCTCTGCGTGCGCGGCGGTGCCGAGCGCCAACAACGCAAGTCCGGCGACGATCGGAAGGCGATTTCCGCGAGAAGACGTCATGGCGTTCCCCCTGCAGGCCACTGGCGCGATTGCTCGATGGTTCGATCTGGACCGCGGTCTGCGAAAGCATCGCGCGGCGCCGCAGTCAAGACGCGACGCGCCACTTCGCTTGCGGTCCGGTGTCTAACGCGCAGTCGAATTGACATCGGTCCCGATGGCGCCGTGTACTTCGCGGATGGCGGTCGTCGTGCTCGCGTTCGTGATTGCGACGGCCGGGACGCCTGTGGCCCCGCCCGAGCGCGCGCCTGCCGGCCGGTCGCAACTGGACGAAGAAGGAGACTGGAAGATTCCAGTGCTCCACGCGGCGGGAATGCTCGGAGC
>VBKO01000096.1 GCA_005888115.1 Deltaproteobacteria bacterium | reverse complement strand
GCCGCGAGGAACGGGTGCCGCATGCCGGCGCCTGCCCCGTGCGCGAGGACGTACAGAAGCCGCGCGCCGGGCGGGCGCGAGAAGAGCGCATCGAGCCGCGCCCCGCCTCCGCTGAAGCTGACCTCAGGCACCGAGTCGCTTCCGCAGCCGCTCGAGCGCCTCGGTCACGTCCGGGTCCAGCTCCAGCACTTTCGCCAGCGGATCCCGCTTCAGCTTGCGCATCCGCGCCGGCCCCGTCTTCAAGGTGAACGCCCGCGGGTCGAGCTTCTCGTTCACTTCGCTCCACCGCACCGGCATCGAGACCGTCGCTCCCGGGACGGGGCGCGCAGAGAACGGCGCCGCGATCGTCTTCCCGTACCCGTTCTGGAAGCAGTCCAGGTAGACGCGACCCTTGCGCGCGTCGATGGGAGCGCGCACCAGCGTGGAGATGTCCGGATGCTCCCGCTCGACGACGTGGGCGAGCACCAGCGCGAGATCGCGGGCCTGGTCGTGGGTGCACCGGGAACCGAGCGGCAAGAGGACGTGGAGCCCGGCCTGCCCGCTCGTCTTGCAGAACGACGGCAGGCCGATCTCCTCGCACAGCTCGTGCACCGCCCGGGCGAGGCGGACCACCCAGGCGAAGGGAGCGCCCTTGGGATCGAGATCGATGACCGACCAGTCCGCGCGGTCCGGCGCGCCGGCCTTTCCCGCGTACACGTGCAGCGGGATGCTCGCGAGGTTCGCCACGTACAGGAGCGTCTCGACGTCGTCGCAGACGAAGTGGTCGATGTCGCGGCCTTCGTCCGTCCGCATGCGCGCGGTGCGGATCCAAGCGGGGACGTAGTCCGGCGCATCCTTCTGGAAGAAGGACTTCCCGGCGATCCCGTCCGGAAAGCGCGTCAGCACCACCGGGCGATCCCTCAGGTACGGCAGGAGCCAGGGCGCGATCGCGCGGTAGTAGGCGATGAGGTCGCCCTTGGTGTAGCCCTCCTCCGGCCAGAACACCTTGTCCAGATTCGAGGGGACGACCTCGCGTGGCACGATCCGCTCCGCGGACGCCGGCGCGGCGCCCGGCCGCGCGCAGTCCACAGCTGCCTTGTCGTCGCGGAAGCGCAGGAAGACGGGCGCGCGGAGCAGCCCTTCCTCGGTGATCTCCCTGTAGCGCACCTCCACCACGCGCCGCGGAGTGACCCAGGAGTGGCCGCGACCCGCGGGGATCGGCCCCGTGCACGGCGGCTTCCCCACGCGATCGCGCTCCAGCTCCTCGCGCAGGGAGCGCAGCTCCGCTTCGCTGAAGCCGCTGCCCGCGCGCCCTGCGTAGACGAATCCTCCGCCGTCTGCATACGCCAGGTGCAGCGAGCCGAAACCGGTGCGCGAGCCTTCCCCCGCCGAGAAGCCGACCACCGCGAAATCCGCGGTCCGGTCGGCGCGGATCTTGATCCAGTCCCGCGAGCGGCCAGAGCGGTAGGGCGAGTCCGCGCGCTTCGCCATCACGCCCTCGAGCCCCAGCTCGCGTACGCCGCGAAACATCTCCTCGCCCCGGCCTTCCACATGATCCACGTATCGCAGCGGGCCCAGGTCGGGCAGCAGCAGGCGCAGGAGGCGCTTTCGCTCCGAGAGCGGCAGCGGGCGCAGGTCCCAGTCCTCGAATCCGAGCAGATCGAAGCAGAACAGGGTGGCAGGCAGCTCCTGCATCGCGCGCTCGAGGTCGCGCGGCGCGGTGAGCAGCGCGCGCTTCTGCAGCCGCTGGAAGCTCGGGCGGCCGGAGTCGTCGAGCACGACGATCTCGCCGTCGAGCACGACCTGGTCGGCCGGGAGCGCGCGCAGCGCGGAGGCGAGATCGGGGTGCACGCGCGTCGCGTCGGCCCCGCGGCGGTAGTGGATCACCGCGCGCCCCTGCTCGCGCCCGGCGACGGCCCGGAACCCGTCGTATTTCAGCTCGAAGACCCAGCGCGGATCGCTGAACGGCCGCGGCTCCATCTCGGCGAGCATCGGCTGCACCTCGGAGGCGCGGACCGGTCCGCGTCCGGGCCGGATTGCGCGCAGCTCTGCCCGAAGCTCCTCGGCACCCGCCGCCGTGGGCAGGACCGGCGCATCCGGAAAGGCGCCCCGCCTGCGCACGTGCGCGTCGCTCGTCTCCTTGATGAGGAGCCATTCCTTGCCGCGGGTCCGCACCAACGTCCACGCGCCCCGCAGCTTGTACCCGTCCAGCTCGAAGAGGAGCTTCCCCTCGCGCAAGCCGGCCGAGAAATCCTGCACGGGCGTGCAGCGGCCGCAATCCCAGGGGTCGCCGTCCGCCCCGCCGCCCGGCTCGATCTCGACGGCAAAGCGCCGCTCCGCCGGGTCGGGCGACGGCCCCTTGGGAACGGCCCAGGACCGCAGAACGCCGTCCGTTTCCAGGTGCAGCGCATATCCGGGACGCGAGCCTGTCTGCCGCACGACGGCGAACCGCCTGCCCGCCCGCTCGTCCAGGAAGTTGGGCATGAGCACGAGCACGTTATCATCGCGCGCATGGCCGCTCGCTCCATCGGTTCGGGGACGATCTCGTTCGGCCTGGTCTCGATCCCGGTCAAGCTCTTCTCGGCGACCCAGAGCCAGGCGGCGATTTCTTTCAACCTGCTCCATTCCAAGTGCAAGGGCCGGTTGAAGCAGCAGTACATCTGCCCGCGCGACGAAAACCAGATCGTCGAGCGCAACGACATGGTGAAGGGGTACGAGTTTTCCAAGGACCAGTACGTCACCTTCACCCCGGAGGAGCTGAAGGCGCTGGAGGAGAAGGCGTCGCAGCAGATCGAGATCAGCGAGTTCGTTCCGACCGAGAAGATCGATCCGGTGTTCTTCGACAAGGCGTACTACCTGGGACCGGAGAAGGGCGCCGACCGCGCTTATCGATTGCTGTCCGAGGCGATGCGCGCCACGGGTCGCACCGCGCTCGCCCGGTATGCCGCGCGCGGCAAGCAGTACCTGGTGCAGCTCCGGCCCATCGAGGGCGGCGGCCTGGTCATGCAGCAGCTGATGTACTCCGACGAGGTGCGGCCCTTCTCCGAGGTGGAGCTGCCGCAAGGCGAGGTGAAGCCCGCCGAGCTGGAGCTGGCCAAGCAGATCATCGAGCAGATCGCCGAGGACGACTTCAAGCCCGAGAAGTACGAGGACGACGTCAAGAAGCGGATCCAGGAGCAGATCCAGCGCAAGGTGGAAGGCCAGGAGATCGATCTCACTCCGGCGGAGCAGCCGAAGACCCAGGTCATCGATCTGATGGAAGCCCTCAAGGCCTCGCTGGCCGCCCGCGGCGAAAAAGCGTCCGAGCCCGTCGGCGAGGACCGCAAGCCCGCCCGGCGCGCGCCCAGGGCGGAGAAGGCGGCGAAGGCTTCCCGCAAGTAGGCCCGCCGTGCGAACCTCCGCGCGCATGACCGGCTACGGCTCGCGCGAGGTTTCCCGGATGCTCGGGCTCTCCGTGGGCCAGCTGCGCTCCTACGTGCGCGCCGGCTTCCTCCACCCCGCGCGCGGGCCGCGCGCCGAGCTGCGGTTCAGCTTCCAGGACCTGGTGCTGCTCCGCGCGGCGCAAGGGCTGCTCGGCGCGCGCATCGCGGCGCGGCGCGTCCGGGCGGCGCTGCGCAAGCTGCGCTCGCAGCTTCCCGAGGGGCGGACGCTGCGCGACGTGCACATCCGCGCCGAGGGAGACCGCATCGTGGTAGCCGACGGCGCGCGCAAGTGGAGCGCCGAGGATGGGCAGATCCTCTTCGACTTCGGCACCGCGGAGCTGGCCCGGCGCATCGCCCCGCTCGCGCGCAAGCCCTCCGCCGCGCTGGATGCCGACGGGATGTACGAGCGCGGCTGCGACCTGGAGGAGGCGGATCCGGCCGCGGCGCGCGCCGCGTACGAGCGCGCGCTGGAGCTGGATCCCGGCCACGCGCAAGCCCACGTCAACCTGGGGCGGCTGCTGCACGAGGCCGGCGAGGCGGCGAGCGCGGCCGAGCACTACCGCCGTGCCCTGGAGGCGCGCCCCGACGACGGCACCGCCGCGTTCAACCTCGGGGTCGCCCTCGAAGACCTGGGGCGCCGCGCGGAGGCCATCGCCGCGTACCAGCTCGCGATCGCCACCGACCCGCATTGCGCCGACGCGCACTACAACCTCTCGCGTCTCTACGAGCACCTCGGGCAAGGAGCGCCCGCGCTCCGCCACCTGCGCACCTACCGCGCGCTCACCGGCCACGCCTGATGCGCGTGCTGTCCGGCACGAGCGGCTACAACTACGAGCCCTGGCGCGGACCGTTCTATCCGGAGGACCTGCCCAAATCGAAGATGCTTTCCTACTACGCATCGCGATTCGACACGGTCGAGATCAATTACAGCTTCTACCGCAAGCCGACCGCGAAGCTGCTCGGCGGGTGGGCGGCGCAGGTGCCGGAGCAGTTCCGCTTCGCCCTCAAGGCGTGGCAGCGGATCACGCACCACACGCGGTTGCGCGAGCCGGAGCTGGCCTCCGCGTTCGCCGACGCCGCCCGGACGCTCGGACCCCGCCTTGCGCCGATCCTCTACCAGCTGCCGCCGAATCTGAAGGTGGACGGGCCGCTCCTGCGGGATTTCCTCCATCACCTGCCACGCGACCTGCCCGCCGCGTTCGAGTTCCGCCACCAGAGCTGGTTCGGCGACGATACCTTCCACGCCCTGCAGGACTTCGGGGCGGCGCTGTGCATCGCCGAGAGTGACGAGCTGGCAACGCCGCGCGTTCGCACCGCACCCTTCGGGTATCTGCGGCTACGGCGCACGGAATACGACGACGCGCAGCTACGCGATTGGGCGGCGTGGGTACGAGGCGCCGGATTCGAGCGAGACGTCTACTCAGAGGGGCTTCGCTCGCGCGCAATGGGAGCACCATCGTCGCTCGACCGGCGGCGGCGCGGAACGGCCGGTCCCGTCTGCCAAAGGAGTTCTGTACCAGACATCTAGTTCAGCCGGCTGAACTAGGTTCCAGTGCGTAAGCCGGTCTCGTGCTGACCCAACAGCTCGGTAGACAGCACCCGTGCGACCGGAACTCCTCGCCGCCTCTCCGCGCCCCCTTGAAAAGCAAATGAGACGCAGCTTGTTCGTCCTCGGATGCGTAACCGAGTCGGCCGCTGGCCGAAGGCGGAGCCGTGGGTCACTTCTCCGCGCCGGCGCCGATCTTGGCGCGCGCGTTCAGCTCGGCGATCGCCTTCTTGATGTCGCGCGCGTCCGGGGCGCCTGGCGCGAGCTGCAGGTACTTCTCGTACGCCCGGCGGGCGGACTCCTCATCGTGGCGCATGAGGTGCGCGATGCCGAGCCCGCGCCAGGCCACCGCAAGCGTGCCGTCGTTGGCGAGCGCCTGCTGGAACTCCTCCGCCGCGGATTCGTAGCGGCCGCGTTCCAGCTCGAGGTCGCCGCGTTTCACCTGCGCCTCGGCGACGGCGCGGGCGAGCTCGGCGGGAGACGGACGGGTCGGGGCCGGGGTAGGCGTCGGGGTCGGCGTCGGGGTCTGCGTCGGAGTCGGGGTCGGCGCTGGCGGCGGCGCCGGGACGATGCTCGCGGCCGCGGGACCCGGCCGCGATTCGACGGGCGCCGGCGTCCGCGCAGCCGGCTTCGGCGCGGCGAGGGCGCGGATGGCCGATGCATTCAACAGGCCCGCGGCGAACAGCACGCCCGCCGCGACGGCTGCGCCGAAGAGGCCGCCGAGCAGACCCGCGGCGAACCCGGACCCCGACCTCACCACGACCGATTGTCCGGGTCCTCGCGATTCCATCACGGCGACGCGCGTGCTCAGGTCCTGCTGATCCCGCTGCACGTCCGCCATGCCGCTGCGCACCGCATCCATCTGCTTGCCGAGGTGGGAGACGTGCTCGATGAGCTTGGCTAGCGCGGCACGATCCATGTCCGGCACGCCGGCCCACTTCTCGCTCCGAGCGACGAGCGCCGCGAACGCTTGCCGCTCGCTATCGGCGCCCGCCGGCCGTTGCAGGGCGTCCACCGCTTCGCGGAGTTGTTGCAGGTCGCCGAACCGCTCCCGCCGGTCGTGCGCCATCGCGATCCGCACCAGGTCGGCGAAGGGACCCGCCAGCTCCGCACCGGGACCCTTGCGCGGATCGGGAGCCGGCTGCCCCGTGAGCAGCTCGTATCCGAGCGCGCCGGCGGCGTAGACCTGCACGCGAGGCTCGCTCTTCGCGGGAGCGCCGCGCTCCAGCAGCTCGGGCGCGAGATAACCCTGCTCGTCCTCGGCGCGCTTCTCGTCGAAACGGCCCAGCTGCATCGCGCCCGCCCCGTCGAGGTGTACGAGCCGCGATCGTACGGTGGACTTCTGCGCCGCGGCCAGCCGGGTGACGGCAGCGAAGAGCCAGAGCGCCTCGCCGGCGGCCAGCTTCTGCCCGGCCGCGCGCGCTCGCTCGAGGATGTCGTGCAGCGTGATCAACTTGGCGCGTAGCCTCCGGCAAAATCACTATCGCAGCGATTTGCGTCCATCGAAATTTCCGCGGGCCGCTCCGTGCGCGAAGTTGCTACCAGGTGGGCCGCGGTGCGCGCCTGACGCACCTCGACGTTGACGCCCGGGCCGGCGGCGTTAGGTTGAAGGGGCGCGTGAGGCATGGTGCCCACGCGACTGCAATACCCGCCGGGAGCGCACTGCCTCGGCGAGAGAGGAAGACCATGTACCCAGGAATGCTGCATTGGTTGCGGAATGCTCGCCGTCACGGGGGTTGCGGGTCGCATGCCGGCCACGGACCTTCCGGCGAAGGCTTCAGCTTCCACCGGGGCGACGGGGACGATGTCGGCGGCGGCGGCGCTTTCGGCGTCCGGCGCCCGCTGCGGTTCCTCGCCTACCGGCTGAACCTCAACGAGACGCAGGTCGAGGAGCTGGCGAAGATCCTCGACGAGCTGAAGACCGAGCGCGCCCAGGCCGCCGTGGACGACCGCCGCGTGACCTCGGGCTTCGCGGACGCGCTCGGCCTCGACCAGTTCGACGCTCTCAAGGCGGCCGACGCCGGAGTCCTGCGGGTGAAGAGCGCGGAGCGCCTGCGCGACGCCGTCCTCAAGGCGCTGGCCCGCATGCACACGGTGCTGGACTCCCAGCAGCGCGCCCAACTCGCCTACCTGATCCGCACCGGCACGCTGAGCATCTAGGCGCCAAAGCAACCGCACCACGGAGCACACGGAGTTTGAATTGTAAGAAACCAAAACTCCGTGTTCTCCGTGTGCTCCGTGGTGAATTTGTTTTGCCCCACTGAGCCACTTACGGCGACTGGAGGCGGGTCAGCTCGTCGGCCAGGGCGCTGCAGCTCGGGAAGCGGCGCGAGGGGTCCTTCGCCAGCAGGCGGAGGATCACTCGTTCCAAATCCTCCGGGACCGCCGGGTTCTTCTTGCGCGGCGCCTCCGGGGATTCGTTCACGTGCATCATGAGCAGCGGCACCAGTTCGGGATGGGTGAAGGGCGGAGCGCCGGTGAACAGCTCGTAGGCGCACACGCCGAGCGCGTAGAGATCCGTCGCGTGCGTGACGGCGCTGAAGTTGCCGATCTGCTCGGGCGACATGTACTGCGGCGTCCCCGCGATCGATCCCGCCACCGTGACGCCCGGGGTCGCATGGTGCTTCGCGATGCCGAAGTCCATCACCTTGAGCACGCCGGCATCGGTCACGAAGAAGTTGTCCGGCTTCACGTCGCGGTGGATGACGCCCGCGTCGTGCGCCGCCTGCAACCCGCGGCAGGCCTGCACCAGGTAGCCGATCGCCTCCGAGAACGGCATCGGCCGGCGCATCCTTTCCTTAAGACTCTCCCCGCGAAGCAGCTCCATGCTGATGTAGCGGTGCGCCGCGTGCAGACCGATGTCGTAGAGACGGATGATGTTCGGGTGCACGAGCTGCCGGGAAAGCTTCAGCTCCTGCTTGAAGCGGGCCACTGCCGTATCCGAGGTAGTGCGAAAGGTGAAGACCTTGAGAGCCACGTCCTCTTCCAGCTCCAGGTCGCGCGCGCGGAACACGATCGCCATGCCTCCCTGCCCGATCTTCTCCTCCAGGCGGTAGCGGCCCGCGATGGTGACGCCCGGCGCGAAGCTTTCCTGGGCGGAAGCGGACCCTCCGTCCGCCAGCTCCGCGGGCTCGAGCGTGGCGCGGCGCATCACGGTGGCCGGCGCCAGCGTCCCCGGAGAATCGACCGCCGGGAGATCGTCCAGATCCGGCAGGCGGGGGAGCGCCTTGCGGTGGTGGTGCGCCGCGTCCCCGAGCACGGCCGCCGCGACCATCGGGGTTGCGCGCGACTGCGCGGTGAGGCTCGCGAGCAGCTCGCTCACATCCCGGTATCCCGGGGAGCGCGACTCGATCTTCTGCAGCGCCTCCTTGGCGTTCTCCGCGAAGTCGTGCCGGAGATAGAGCCGGGCGAGCAGGTAGAACGCCTCCGTCTCGACGTCGTCCTGCGGTCCTTTGCCCACGAAAGCTCCGACGAAGTGCTCGAGCTGGAACCCCAGCGCGTTGAGACCACTGGCGAGCTTCACCGCGCTCACCGCGGCGGCGCGATAGCGGGGATCCTCGCGCGGCACGCGCACCAGGTTGTCGAGCGCCTTCCCGGTGTCGCCCGCGTCGAGGTAGGACTCCGCTGCTTCGAGCGGGAGCCCGGCGTCGGCGTACAGTTGCGCGGCGTCCGCGCTGCGCCCCATCCGCTTCGCCACCCGGGCCGCGTCCGCGTACCTGCGGAGCTGGACGTACGCGTCGAAAGCGAGGTCCAGCTTCCCCGCCGACTCGAGCTTCTGGGCGGCGAGTACGTTGGTCGGCGCCCCACCCACCGCGACCTGCTTGGGCTGCGCCAGCAGCGAGGGCGCGCCCTCCGGCCGCTCGCCCGCCATCAGCCGCGCGGCGCCGATCTGATCGCCCGCCCGCTGCAGCGTCTCCACCGCGCGCTGCCGTTCCCCGAGCGCGACGAACAGCTCGACGGACACCTGCGTCTCGCCTCCTTTGGAGAGCCAGATGGCCGCGCTCAACGCGCGCCTCTTCAGCGACGGTTCGAGCTGCCCCGCCTGCGCCGGCCGCACTCCCAGCGAGCCGAACAGCGCTTCCCCCGCCTCGCGGTACCTGCGGGCCGCCGCGAGCAGGCGGGCCACGTCTTCCACCGCTCCGGCCTCGCGGAACGCGCGCAGCGCCTCCTCGGCCTTTCCCGCCTTCTCGAGCGCGCGGGCCTTCTCGTAGGCGGCGCGGTCCACGCTAGGTGTCGTCCGCCATCTGCGCCGCGAGACCCTTGAGCGTGTCGGGCTGGTTGGCGACCTTGAGGCCCTCCTCCAGCGTGATCAGGCCCTCGCGGAGGTAGCGCACGATGCACGAGTCGAGGCTCTGCGCCCCGGAGCCGTCGTTGGACGCCGTGTCGAGGTACCCGTCGATCTGGAACACCTTGTTCTCGCGGATGAGGTGCGCAATCGCGTAGTTCTGCAGGAGGATCTCGAGCACCGCGACCCGTCCTTCGCCGTTCGCGTGCTTCACCAGGTGCTGCGAGATGACCCCGCGCACCAGCACGCTGAGCGTCGACCGCATCTGCTCGCGGCTCTCCTCCGGGATGACGTCGATGATGCGGTCGATGGCCTTCGACGCCGAGTTGGCGTGGAGCGTGCCGATCACCAGCACGCCCGTCTCCGCGGCCTGGATGGCAAGGCCGATGGTCTCCAGGTCGCGCATCTCGCCGACGATCAGGACGTCGGGCGACTCGCGCAGGGCGCTGCGGAGCGCGGCGGCGAAGGACTCCGCGTGCTTGCCGATCTGCCGCTGCGTGATGACCGCCTTGTGGTTCGTGTGCAGGTACTCGATCGGGTCCTCGATGCTGATCACGTGCCGCTGCGAGGTCTTGTTGATCTCGTCCACCATGGCCGCCAGCGTGGTCGACTTGCCCGACCCGGTCGGTCCCGTCACCAGGACCAGGCCGTTGTTCAATTCGGTGAGCCGCTTCACCGCGGCGGACATGCCGAGCTCGTCGAGGGTGGGGATCTGGTTCTTGATCACCCGGAATACCGAGCCCAGGCCCTGGCTCTGCACGAACACGTTGGCGCGGAAGCGCGCCACGCCGGGCAGCTCGTACATGAAGTCGAGCTCGCGCTTCTTCTCGAACTCGGCGCGCTGCTCCTCGGTCATGATCTCCAGCAGGAATCGGCTCGTCTCCAGCTCGGAGAGGACGCGGAAGGGGAGTGGCAGGAGGTCTCCCTCGTGGCGGATGATGGGCACGTTGCCAGCGTGGAAGTGCAGGTCCGAGGCGCCCTGCTCGGCGACCAGCCGCAGGAAGGAGTCGAATCGCGCCATCTCAGCTCCCCGTCGGCTTGGCGGCCGGCCGTGGGCCTTGAACGGCCGGCTTCACTGCCGGCCGGGGCGGATGCGGTGCACCTTCCGAGTGCGCTGCCCGCGGGGGCGGCGGCTTCGCCGCGACCTGCTCCTCGAGGAACGCCTCGAAGTCCTTCTTGCTCACCGCCTTCATGTACGCGTCCTCGGCGCTGATCCGGCCCTCCTTGTAGAGGCGCATCAGGTCCTGATCCATCAGCTGCATGCCTTGCTCGCGCGAGGTGGCGATCACCGACGGGATCTGGAACGACTTCCCCTTGCGGATGAGGTTCGACACCGCATCGTTGTTGAGCATGATCTCGACGGCCAGGACGCGCCCCTGTCCGTCGCGCGTCTTGAGCAGATACTGGCAGACCACCGCGCGCAGGCTGTCGGCGAGCGTGGAGCGGACCTGCTCCTGCTGCCCGGGGGGGAAGGCGCTGATCAGCCGGTCCACCGTGGTTGCTGCGCTGACGGTATGGACGGTGCCGAACACCAGGTGTCCGGTCTCGGCCGCGATCACCGTGAACTCGATGGTGGCCAGGTCGCGGATCTCACCGACCAGGATGACGTTTGGATCCTCGCGCAGCGTCGACCGCAGCGCCGCCGCAAACGACTCGCTGTGGGTGCCGATCTCGCGCTGGTTGACGAGGCTCATCTTGCGCCGGTGGAGCACTTCGATGGGGTCCTCGAGCGAGATGATGTGGCGTGAGGAGGTCCGGTTGATGGAGTCGATCAGTGCCGCGAGCGTGGTGGACTTGCCCGAACCCGTCGGACCACCGACCAGCACCAGCCCGTTCTTGAGATCCGGCAACGTGCGCACCACCGGCGGGAGCCCGAGCGTGGCGATTTCGGGCAGCTGTCCCTTGATGCGCCGGAACACGCCCGACAGGCCGCCCATCTGCTGGAAGATGTTGGCGCGGAACCGCAACCCCTCGCTCTTGACCTCGTGCGAATAGTCGACGTCCTGCAGGGCCTGCAGCGCGACGATCTGGTCGGCAGTGAGGTGCGGCAGGAGCAACGACCGGACCTGCTCGGCCGTGAGCGGTTGCTCGGTGATGGGCGTCGTGCGACCCACCTTTTTCATGTAGACGGGCCTCTCGGGCGCGACGATCAGGTCGTCGCCCTCCGAGCGGGCCAGCTGGACGAGGAACCGGTCGAGCACCGGCACCGGCGTGGAGCCCCCGGCGGCGGCGACGCGCCAGCGCGCCAGGAGATCCCGTGCCGCCGCGCGCACCCGCGGATGCGGATCGTCGGCCAGCTTGCCGACCAGCGCGGCGTGCGCGGAGGCATCGAACGTCTCGAGGAACTTCACCGCCAGCAGCCGCACGTCCGGGTTCTCGGAAGCGGTCAGCGGCGCCACCTGCGGCGCGGCGGACTTCGCCTCCATGTCGATGAGCGCCTGCAGGCAGACGGGCTGCAGCTCGGGATCGGTCCCCAGGATGCGCAGCAGGTAGGGCACCGCGCGCGCGTCCTTGATCGAGGCGACCGCCTCGATCGCGGTCTCGCGCACCCACCAGTCCGGATCGCTCGACGCGGTCTGCACCAGCGAGCGCAGGGACTTGGGGTCCTTGATCCGCCCCAGGACGCTCGCGGCGAACCGGCGGATGACCTCGGACTTGTCGGAGAGGTACCCGACCATGTGCGCGGTGAGGTGCAGCCCGCCCAGCTCGACCAGCGCATCCATGACGCGCTCGCGCACCCACCAGTCCTCGTCGCGCAGGTACGCCATCAGCTTGGGCCACAGCGAGGCGTCGGGATCTGGCACGCTGCGGATCACCTCGGTGGCCATCCGGCGCACGTTCACGTCGCGCGAGCGCAGGAGCCAGATGACCGTGCGGCCCACGTCCAGCTTGCCCTGCATGCTCAGCGCCTTGAGCACCTCGGCAGCGCGGTTGCGCACGGCCATGTGCGCATGCCCGAGCGCGTCGACCAGCGGCGGCAGCACCGCGTCGGTCCCGATCGCCTCCAGCGTGTTGAGGACCGCCAGCCGGATGGCACGCGGGCCGACGCGCAGCTTCCGCTCGAGCGCGGCGATGCTGCGCAACGAGACGAACCGGCGCAGCCCCTCTACTGCGCACTTGGCGAGGCCCACCACGTCGGTGTCCAGGAAGCGGGAGACGAACTCCCAGTAATCCTCTTCGGAGCAGAGCTGGGCGAAGGAAGCGATCGCCTGCAGCGTCACGGGCTCCGGCTGCCCGTCCAGCGCGCCGGCGATCACCTTGAGCGCCGGCGCCGGGTCCTTCCCCATAGAGCGCGGGTCGCCGAGGTGCTTGAGCGCGAGCACCTTCTCCTGCTGGCTCCCGACGCCGAGCGCCGCCTGCAGCGCAGGGACCGCCTGCGTGCGCGCGAACGAGACCAGAACGTCGAGCGCCTCGGATCGTCCGGCGAACTCGCGCTCGCCGGCCGCGCGCGTGAGCAGCTCGAAGGTGGTCTTGCTCGCGCCCACCTGGGCGAGAGCGCGCGCCGCGACCTGCCGGAGCGCGGCGTCGGGCGAGCGGAGATGGGTGACCAGCTCGCCGTGCTCGGTCGGGGAATTCACGCGCGCGAGCAGCGCCACGAGCGCCGTCCGCAGGGTCGCGTCGCCGGCCTTGAGGGCGCGCGCGAAGGGGACGAACAGCGACTTGTCGGGGTTCTTCTCCACGAGCCGCGCGAACACGCCCAGGCGCGTCCGATGCGCCTGGGCGTCGGACGCTTTTCCCGCGAGGACCTCGAGCAGCTTGAGCAGTTCCTGCGGGGCGGGCGCCTCGGCCGCGGACAGGAATGCCTCGACTTCCTCCGGCCCGTTCCAGGCCGCTGCCTTGAATTGGCCGAGAAGGTCTTTGCCGGAGAGCATCAATTCGAGCTTAGCATCGGGCCATCGTCCGTCCTGAAAACGCCCGGGAGGCGTGCCGCGCACACTTCCGCGCTTCCTGCGCACCGTTCCCACCCGAGCATCACGGCCCGACGAGACATAGTTTTGGGACCGTGACCGACTCGTCCCGCTTCACTTACGTGGCGCTGGGAGACTCGACCGGACTCGGCCTCGGCGCTTCCAACGGCGAGGGCTACGTCGACCGGCTCTACCAGCGCCTGCTTCCGCTGCGGCCGGGCGCACGGCTCGTCAACCTGTGCGAGAGCGGCGCCGGCGCGGCCGACGTGCTCGAAACGCAGGTGCCTCGCGCCCGGCGGGCCGAGCCGTCCTTGGTGACGCTCGGCATCGGCATCAACGACGTGACCTGGCAAGTCCCCGAGGAGGCGTTCGCGATCAACCTGGAGGAGATCGCGATCGCGATCGGCTCGCTGCGCGCGCCGGTGGTGCTGATGAACATTCCCGATCTCGCGCTGGCGCCGATCGCGGTGCGCTACGACAGCTCGCTGTACGAACGGCGCATCGAGGTGTTCAACGAGCACGTCGAGGCGACCGCCGCGCGCCACCATTTCTTCCTCGTCGACCTGTTCGGCGCGACCAAGCGCCTGCGCGGAAAGGCTGGCCTGTTCTCGTCGGACGGCTTTCACCCGAGCGCGGAGGGCTACGAGGAATGGACGGCGCACCTGTGGCCCGCGGTGCACGCCGCGCTCGGAGGGGGCGCGGACGCGCGCCCCTGAGATCACGCGGCGGGCGCGATCCGGGCGACTGCCGCGTTTTCCTCCACGTGCGCGACGGAGCGGGTGCCGACCAGCGCGCAGGTGATCCCCGGCGTCGCGCGCACGAACTGCAGCGCGCGCTGCGCGTCCGTGTCGAGGCCGGACAGCCTCTGGCGCTCGGCGGGCGAGAGGTGCGCCAGACGCCCTTGCAGCACCGGAGCGGAGGCGAGCACCGCGATTCCGGCTTCGGCAGCGGCCTGCAGCAGCGTCCGGCCGCGCTGATTGGGGAGCGACGCCGCTTCGTCCATCTCCAGGTTGAACGGGAGCTGCACGGCGCGGAAGCGGTGGCGCGCGCCGCCCACCTCGCGCGCGCATTCCAGCACGTCGTCGATCGAGAGATGCTCCGGGTCGTCGTCGGGCAGGCGGTATCCGTTCCAGGTGGCGGTCCCGTAGGCGGCGATGCGCTGATCGTCGCAAGCGCGCTCGAGCTCCGCGAACGCCGCGCGGAGCCTGCGGAGGAACTCGTCGCGGGACACTTCGCCGAGCTGCGTCTCGGGATTGTGCAGGTAGTACAGATCGATCGTAGCCACGCCGAGGTTGCGCCGGCTGCGATCGATCTGGTCCGAGAGGAAGCGCGGCGACAGGCAATGCACTCCGTCCACCACCTCGTCCCAGCGCAGCAGGCCGGGGCGGACGTAGGTTTCCTCGACAAAGGAGCGGGGATCCCGCGGCCGCGCTCCGTCGAAGGGGAGGAACCCGCCCTTGGTGCAGACGAGCACGCGCTCGCGAGGCACGGTCCCGTCGCGGAGCGCGCGGCCGACCGCGCGCTCGCTACGCTGGTTGCGATAATTGATCGCGCTGTCCACCACGTTGATCCCCAGCTGGAGCGCCCGGCAGACGGCATCGGCGTATGCGGCGTCGGTCCGATCGTCGTCCCGGCCGAGATACGTGCCGATGCCCAGCGAGGACACGGTCACGCCGAGCGCCTCGCGGAAATGCCCGGCCGCGGCGCGCGCCTCGCGGGCGTAGGCCGCCGTCGCCGACGGCGTCGCGCGTCCCGGGAGCGGGGAGACGGGCGTGGGCATGGAGCACCTCCGTCCCCAGATTACCCCGGTCCGCCCGCCGAGGGCAGGAGGCCCCCCATGCCGCATGACCCGAAGGAGCAGGGCAAGAAGCCGCCGTTCCCGCAAAAGGAGCAGGACCATCCCGGGACCGATCGCGAGATGTCGCCGCGGCCGGACTACGGCGAGGAGAGGTACCGCGGATTCGGTCGGCTCAAGGAACGGGTGGCGGTGATCACCGGCGCCGACAGCGGCATCGGGCGCGCCGTCGCGCTGGCCTTCGCGCGCGAAGGCGCGGAGATCGAGGAGACGGTGCGCGCCTTCGGGCGCATCCACCTCCTGGTGAACAATGCCGCCTATCAAGGCAAGGCGGTGGAGAAGTTCGAGGAGCTGGATGCGGCCCGCATCGAGCGCACTTTCCGGGTGAACGTCGAAGCGATGTTCCACCTGGTGCGGTACGCGCTGCCGCATTTCGAGAAGGGCGGCGCGATCATCAACAGTGCTTCGGTCCAGGCGTACCACCCGAACGCCTCGATCCTCGACTACGCAGCGACCAAGGGCGCCATCGTGACGTTCACGAAGGGGCTCGCGCAGGAGCTGATCGGCCGGGGGATCCGGGTGAACTGCGTCGCCCCGGGACCGGTGTGGACGCCGCTCGTCGCGCAATCGTTCGACCGCGAGAAGCTGAAGGAGTTCGGGAAGAACTATCCGATGCAGCGGCCGGCGCAGCCCGCGGAGCTGGCGCCGGCGTACGTGTTCCTCGCCTCGGACGAGTCGCGCTACGTGAACGGCGAGGTGCTCGGAGTGACCGGAGGGAAGCCGCTGGCGTGAGGTTTGGACCGGCGTGATTCTGCGAACGCCTCACCCGGTGCGGGCCAGCAAGACCGCGCCGAGCGCGACTGTGAGCAGCCCCGCTGCGAGCGCGGCGCGGCGGACGCGGTGCCTGCGGCGGCGACGCGCTGGCGGAGAGGCTGGCGCCTTTTCGCGCAACGCAAGCCGGAGCACCTGCGCGACGTGCAGCGGCACCCTGCCGGCGCCCTGCTCAACCTGCTGGCGGCAGGAGAAGCCGTCCGCGATGAGCAGCGTCCCCGGCGGGCAGGCGCGCGCCCGCGGCAGCAGCTTCTGCTCGCCGATCGTCATCGAGATGTCGAACTTCTCCCGCTCGAACCCGAACGACCCCGCCATCCCGCAGCAGCCCGAATCGAGCACTTCGGCGTCGAGGCCCATGCGGCGCAGCAGCTCCTGCTCGGCGTCGAATCCGAGCACGGACTTGTGGTGGCAGTGTCCGTGCACGAGGGCCTTGCGCTCGAGGCGCGGCGCGGTCCACCCCTTCGCCCGCTCCACCAGGAACTCGGAGAGGAGGTACGTCTGCTCGCGCAGCCGCTTCGCGTCTTCGTCGTGCGGGAAGAGGCTGCACATCTCGTCCCGGAAGGTGGCCACGCAGGAGGGCTCCAGACCGACGACGGGGGTGCCGCGCGCGATCTCCGGGCGCAAGTCGTCGAGGATCTGGCGCAGCTTGCGTTTCGCCAGGTCGAGCATGCCGTAGTCGTAGAGCGGACGCCCGCAGCAGAGGCGCTCGGGCTGGATCGCCACCTGGAAGCCGGCGTCCTCCAGCACCTCCACCGCCGCCTGCGCCACCTCGGGATGGAAGAAGTTGTTGAACGTGTCCGCCCAGAGGAGCACGCGGGGCGAGCCCGCATCGAGGGACCGGCGCGATTCGAACCACGCGCGAAACGTGCGAGTCGCGAACCTCGGCACCTTGCGCTCCGGCGCGATGCCGCCGATCCACTTGAGCGCGCGCGCCAGGCCGGGAGCGTGCATCGCGAAATTCGCCACGCCCGGCACGCGCGAGGCGATGCGCGCCCACCAGTGGATGAGTCCCATCGCGTAGGCGTGCCGGGGCCGGAGCCGTCCTGCGTAGTAGTGCGAAAGGAATTCCGCCTTGTACGTGGCCACGTCCACGTTCACGGGGCACTCGCCCTTGCAGGCCTTGCACGCGAGGCAGAGGTCCAGCGCCTCCTTCACAGGCTCCGCGCGCCATCCTCCGCGCAGGGGGTCGCCCTGCAGCATCTCGAAGAGAAGGTGCGCGCGGCCGCGCGTCGAGTGCATCTCCTCCTTGGTAACCCGGTAGCTCGGGCACATCGTGCCGACCTCGTGCTTGCGGCATTCGCCGATTCCCACGCAGCGCCGGGTCGCCTTGGCGAGGCTGAAATCGTCCTCGGGGAAGGCAAAATGCGTGCGGGGCTCGGGCGGCCGGTATCCGGCGCCGACCCGCAAGTCCTCGTCGATACGATGCGGCCGCACCACCTTGCCGGGGTTCATCTTCCAGTCGGGGTCCCAGATCGACTTGAACTCCTCGAATGCCCGGACCAGCTCCTCGCCGTACATCATCGGCAAGAGCTCCGCCTTGCTCTGCCCGTCGCCGTGCTCTCCCGACAGAGAGCCCCCGTGCGAGACGACCAGGCGCGCAGCGTCGGTGACGAACCGGCGGTACTTGGCGATGCCCTCCCGCGTCGTCAGGTCGAATTCGATCCGCGTGTGCACGCATCCCTGGCCGAAGTGGCCGTAGAGCGCGCACTGGTACCCGTAACGGTCGAGCAGCTCGCGGAACTTCCGGAGATAGCTGCCGAGCGCGCGCGGCGGCACCGCTGCATCCTCCCAGCCTTCCCAGGTCTCCGTGCCGTCCGCGAGGCGCGCGGTGGCGCCGAGTCCTGCCTCGCGCACCTTCCACAGCTTCTCTTCCTCCCACGCGTCGTCGAAAAGCTTGTTGGAGGCCCCGCCCGCGACGCGCGCCATCAAGGCGCGCGCCTTCGCATCGGCTTCCTCCTTGGTGTCGCCGCCGAACTCCACCAGCAGCCACCCCTTCCCGTCCGGCAGCAAGCGCGTGTCGCGGGGATGGATCTTCATCCTCTTCATGTCCGCGACGAGCACCTCGTCCAGACCTTCGCAGCCGATGGGCCCGGCCTCCATCACCTCGGGGATGTGGTCCGCGGCGCGATAGACGTCCGGGTAGCCGAGCACAAGCAGCGACCGACAGCGCGGGCTGGGCAAGAGCCTCACCGTCGCCTCGAGGATCGTCGCGCAGGTCCCTTCCGTCCCCACCAGCGCGCGGGCGAGGTGAAACCCCTTCTCCGGGAGGAGCTGCGTCAGGTCGTAACCAGAGACCACTTCAAACTATATACGGACGCGGTACTGCGCTGCCTCGCCCCGCTTGAACGAGAGGCCGAGCCCCGGCTCGAGCGGATCGGGCTTCAGCTCTCCCTTCTCCGGCCTGGGAAATCCGTCGAACAGCTCCTGCTCGATGATCACGTGGTCGATGAACCATTCCACGTGACGCACCGCGGGCACGGCGCAGCCCAGCGCGACGTGCAGCGCCGGCGCGCAGTGGCAGGACATCGGGAGGTCGTGCGACTCGATCTGCGCGGCATTGCGCAAGAACCCCGTGATCCCGCCGCAGCGCGTGACGTCGGCCTGGATCACGTCGAGGGCCTGCGCTTCGAGGAAGCGGCGGAAGTCCGCCGGCTCGTACCCATACTCGCCGCCCGCGATCTCGATTCCGGAGGGGGCGCGGTCGCGCAAGAGCCGCAGGCCGGGCACGTCCGTGCGCAACACCGGCTCCTCGAACCAGGTGACCCCCAGCTCCGCGAACCGATCCGCGAACGCCAGCGCTTGCTTTCGTTGATAGGCGCCGTTGGCGTCCACGAGGAGCTCCACTCCGGGGCCGATCGCGTTGCGGGCGGCCGCAACCCGCCCGAGGTCCCGCTCCGGCTCGCGCCCGACCTTCATCTTCACCGCGCGAAATCCCTTCTCCACCCAACCAGAGAGCTGGTTCGACAGCTCGCGCTCGGTCATGGAGGTGACCCCGCCGCTCGCATAGGCGGGGATCTTCGGGCGCGCCATCCCGATCAGCTTCGAGAGCGGCACGTCGAGCAGCTTCGCCTTCAGGTCCCAGCAGGCGACGTCGACGGCGGAGATCGCCATGCCCGCGACGCCTCCGCGCCCGT
>VBKO01000433.1 GCA_005888115.1 Deltaproteobacteria bacterium | reverse complement strand
AGGTGGCGAGGAGGTGCTGACAGGCGGGCTTGGTTGCATCGCACGCCGCCGGATCCAGGGCATTGACGCGTACCTTCGGCGTGGTACCGCTGCCGCTCAGACCCTCCACCCGCTTGTCGAAGTCCCAGCTGAGGGCGTTCTGCGCCCAATCGCGTGAGCTGGCGAAGAAATGGTGCTGGTCGAAGTAACCCCCGCCCAGCATGAAGCTGCCGCGCGGACCCTGCGAGCCGGCGAGGACGTTGATGTCGTAGACGTTGCCGTCGCCGTGCTGCGAGGCGCCGGTGAACGCGTTGAGCTCGACGCCGTCCATCCGCTTGCGGGTGATGATGTTGACCACGCCGCCGATCGCGTCGGAGCCGTACACCGCCGAGCCTCCGTCCTTCAGGATCTCGACGCGCTCCACCGCAGCGGTGGGAATGGTGTTCAGGTCGACCGCGGTGCCCGCGCCGACTCCTCCGTTG
This sequence comes from Deltaproteobacteria bacterium, assembly GCA_005888115.1. Classification (GTDB taxonomy): domain Bacteria; phylum Myxococcota; class Myxococcia; order Myxococcales; family 40CM-4-68-19; genus VBKO01. Next base: position 1,878 of record VBKO01000433.1, on the reverse strand, counting down.
ACCATGCGCTTGCCGTCGACGAGCACCAGCGTGCGCTGCGAGCCGAGGTCGCGCAGGTTGACCTGCGTCTCACCGTCGCCGCCGTTGTTCACGTTGGTGTTCAGCGCGCCGCCCTGCTCGGGCTGCTGCTGGAGGAACTCACCGATCGTGGCCACGCCGCTCGCGGTGATCTGGTCGCGGCTGATCACGGAGACTGGCGCCGGGGTGGTGAGGTCCTTGCGGCGCACGCGCGAGCCGGTCACGACGATCTCTTCCTCGCCAGCCCTTCGGCCCACCGGCCCAGGAGTCGTCGATTCTGGAACGGCGCTCGGGGGTGCCGGAACCGGATTCGCCTGCGGAGTCTGCTCGGCCGGCGTCCCCTGCGCGATGGCCGTTCCTGAAATGGCCACCGACAGCAGGGCGATCAGCCGAAGTCCGTTGTACTTCCGTTGCATGTTCAGCTCCTGTTGTTATGGACAGCTTCTCCGGGTGAAGCAGGGGAATGTCATCCTCGACCGCGCCTCAGCGGGGGACGGCGACTGCGCGAACGCTCTCGGTTCTTTCGCGTCCCGTGCCCGAATTCGGCGGCGAGACTGCACGATCGCCCATCGATCGTCAAGCCGGGGACTCGCCCGCCGCCGCGACTGGAACGCTCGGCACGCGCGCGGCCGGCGGAGTCGCCGCCGAGCCAGCATGGCACGGAAACCCTGCCGGACAGCAGGAGCGCTGCCCTGGAAACAGGAGTGGCGAGCGCACGGACGCCGATGCCGCGTTGCGCTACCGCTGCGTGGATCTCGCGGTAGCAACGGGCGGAGAGCAGGAACAGAAAGGCCCGGCCCCCGGCGAGAACGCCAGTGGGGCCGGGCCTGACTTGGAGCGGAACACCGGGTTCGAACCGGCGACCTTCGCCTTGGCAAGGCGACGCTCTACCAGCTGAGCTAGTTCCGCGAAGCAGCGGTTGATTAGCGCCGCGCGCTCGCCGGTGTCAAGCCGCGGGCAGGTCAGATCCGCCGAGCGAGACGAGCGTTGACAGCCCGGAGAGCGCTCTGTAATCTCCGCCCCCTTTTCGCCGAGGATTCATGTTCGACAACATCACCGCCGCACCAACCAAGACGCGGCGCGGCACCTCGACCCTGGTCTCGCTGTTGCTCCACGGGGCTGCGATCGGTCTCGCCGTCGCCTTCACCTACGTGCGGGCGCACATGCCCAAGGCCGAAGCCCCGGTCGACGTCGTCTTCCGCCCGCCTCCTCCCCCTCCACCGCCTCCTCCGCCGCCTGCGGCGCGCAAGCCGAAGACGCCGCGACAGACTCCAAAGATCGTTCCCAAGGCGCCTTCGACCCAGCTCGTCCAGCCGAAGGAGCTCCCGAAGCTCGAGGAGAAGCCTCCCGAGGACGTTCCCGAGCTGCCGGAAGAGGACGAGGGAGTGGAGGGCGGCGTCGAGGGGGGCGTGGTGGGTGGCGTCGTCGGCGGATCGGTCGGCGGAACGGGGACCGGGCCGCCGCCGAAGCGCATCGAGGCCGAGAACAGCGTCATCAAGTTGCAGCGGATCGCGGGTCGCGATCCGGAGTACACGCCCCAGGCGCTCGAGCACGAGGTACAGGGCACGATGGTGGTCAAGTGCCTGATCACCATCGACGGAGGGGTTCACAACTGCCGCGTGCTCCAGGGTCTTCCGTTCATGGACCGCGCCGTCGTGAGCGCGCTCGAGCAGCAGCGGTACAAGCCGTATGCGGTGAACGGCCAGCCCGTCGAGGTCGACCTCACCTTCCGCATCCGCCTGCAGCTTCCTCAGTAGGCAACCGCACCACTGCCGCCGCTTCCGGCGGGCGTCCCGAAGGTCGCGGCGTCGAAGGATCGCCAATGAACGACAACGCTCGCAGTCCCTCCCCCCGCGGCCG
>VBKO01000432.1 GCA_005888115.1 Deltaproteobacteria bacterium | reverse complement strand
ATCCTTCGTTCCAGGCCGTGTTCAAGGCGCAGGAGCGCCTGCCCGCGGACGGCCGCGAGGTCCTCGCGCTCGGCCGGCACGTTGCGAGGGAAGCGCACGGATACGCCCAGAACCTGATCAAGTACGCCATCAACGCCGCCACAGTCAGGCATCTGGTTGCCCTCTGCGACCAGCTGGAAGGCGAGCTCGGCGGCGCCGATCCCGTGCAACGCGCCAGGACGATCGAGGAGCAGATCGTCGCGGCGGCGCAGAGGGCTTTCGCCGGCCGGCCGGAGCTGGCAGCATTCGAACCGAAGCCGTCTCCCTAAGCTCCGAATCGGGGCGGCCGGCATCACCTTTCATTCATGTCCCTGGACCTCGGCGGTCTCTCAAATCCGGTCACCAGCATCGGCGACCTGATCGCCTACGTGAAGGGCGCCGAGCGCCCGCCGGATCGCTGGCTGATCGGCGTGGAGCACGAAAAGATCGGCGTTCGCGGGCCGCGCTACGAGCCGGTGCCTTACTACGGCCCCGACGGAATCCGGGCTTTGCTCGATGCCATCGCCCGCTCGGCCGGGGGTACGCAGCACAAGCACAAGGAAAACGGACAACCGATCGCGCTCCTCTCGAAGGACGCCTCGGTGACCCTGGAGCCGGGGGGCCAGCTGGAGTTGTCCGGAGCTCCGCTGCGCTCCTTCACCGACATCCGGGGAGAGATCGAGGCGCACCTGGCGCAGGTGCGCCGGGACTCGCGCGGCATCGCCTGGCTTGCGACCGGCTACCGGCCTTTCGGCACGCGCGATCAGGTTTCCTGGATGCCGAAGGGACGCTACGCGGCGATGAAGTCGTCGCTCGGGAACAAGGGCCGGCTGGCGCTCGACATGATGCTGATGACCGCCACCGTGCAGGCGAATCTGGACTGGAGCGATGAAGCCGACCTCGCTTCCAAGGTGCGCGCCGCCACCGCCATGTCGCCCGTGGTGACTGCGATGTTTGCGAACAGCCCGCTCATCGACGGACGCGACTGCGGCTATCTCGATTTCCGCTACCAGGTCTGGCGTGAGACCGACCCTGCCCGCTGCGGATTGTTGGAACAGATGCTCCAGCCCGGCTGGGGTTATCGCCGGTACGTCGAGTGGGCCATCGACGTGCCCATGCTCTTCGTGCGCAACGGAACCGCGTACCAGGACGCGCGCGGGCAGACATTTCGCAACTGGCTCACCAGCGGGCAGCTGGCCTCAGGCGAGAAGTCCCAGCCCACCCTGTCGCACTGGGTCGATCACCTGAGCACGCTGTTCCCCGAGGTGCGCGTCAAGCGCGTCCTGGAGCTTCGCGGCGCGGACATGGTGCCGCTGCCCCTGATGATCGCGCTCCCGGCGCTGTGGGTGGGAATCCTCTACGACCGCAACGCGCGCGAGGCCGCCGCGGAGCTGACCCGCGCCTGGACCTTCTCCGAGCTGCTCCAGTTCCAGGCCGACGTCGCCCGCGTCGCGCTGCGGGCGAAGGGTCCCGCCGGCGCCACTGCCCTCGATCTCGGGCGCGATCTGCTGGCGATCGCCCGCAGCGGCCTCAAAGGGTGGCAAGAGGTTTCGGGTCTGGACGAATCGAAGAACCTCGATCCGCTCTCCGAGATCCTCGACTCCGGCCGTACGTACGCCGAGCGGGCGCTCGAGGCTCATGGGGCCTCGGGCGGAGATCCCGCCTCGGTGGTAAAGCTCTGGCAGATCGCCTGATCCCTCAAGGAGATACGACAAGATGACGTTCGTCCTCGCAGCTCTTCTCGCCGCAGCCCCCGTGATCCTCGAGGCCGACCCCAACCACAGCACCGTGGGCTTCTCGGTGAAGCACATGGTCGCCACCACCGTGCGCGGGCAGTTCACGAAGTTCTCTTCGACGGTGGCGTGGAACAAGGAAGACCTGGCGAAGAGCTCCGTCGAGCTCAAGGTCGATCCCTCCAGCATCAACACCAACAACGAGAAGCGCGACGGGCACCTCAAGTCGCCGGACTTCTTCGACGTGCAGGCGTGCCCGGAGATGTCGTTCAGGTCCCGGAAGATCGACAAGCCGGGCGACAAGTACAAGTTGACCGGCGATCTGACCATGCACTGCGTGACCAGGCCGATCACGCTGGAAGCGAGCTTCGCCGATCAGCCGATCAAATCGCCCTCCGGCACCAGCGTCTATCCGGCGAGCGCCACGGGGAAGCTGAAGCGCTCGGAGTGGGGTCTGACCTGGAACAAGGTGCTGGAGACGGGCGGGGCGGTGGTTTCCGACGAAGTGAATCTGGAGCTCGATTTCGAATACCTGCCGCGACCCGCGGAAGCGAAGAAGGAAGCGCAGGCCGAAGTCAAGACGACGAAGTAGGCTGGCGGAGCTCGTCGGCGATGGTCGCCGCTGCGGCGCGGGCCTCCTGCAAGCGATCGGGCGGAAGCGAGATCGCCGCCACCGCCGGGTGCCCCCCGCCCCCGTATCGCTCCGCGATCCGCGCCAGGTTGTGCCGGCGCAGCTGCTGCTTCCATGGATTGGATCCGAGCGAGATCTTGCTCCGGTTCGGTCCCCGCGAGACGGAGACGGTGTAGAGCGTCGAGGCGTCCGCCGCGTAGGCGATGAACTTGTTCACGTTGTCGACGTCCAGGTCGGCGAGGTCGTACGTCGCCACCCCGCGGTCGAGACGGATGCGCGCGGTCACGAGCCTCACCAGCTCGTGGTGTCGCTCGAGCAGCGGCTGCAGCGGCGCGGTTACCCAAGGCTCCCGCAGCACCGCGGAGAGCGGGCGTTGCGACAGCTCGCGGATCAGCCGGGGAAGCAACGCGGGATCCTTCGACGCCTCGATCAGCAACATGAGCTGCATCG
>VBKO01000431.1 GCA_005888115.1 Deltaproteobacteria bacterium | reverse complement strand
AGGCGAGCGTCGAGCGCGTCTCGACGGGCACCCAGCACTTCGATCCGGCCGCCGTGAAGCTGGGCATGAGCGCCATGAGCCATCTGGTGCTGCGCAACCAGGACTGGCCGCTGATCGTCGAGCGGCGGAGGCGCAACTACTTCCTCCTCTACGCCGCGTTGCGCGACCTCGCCCCGCCCGTGACGGGAGAGCTGAAGCCCGGCGTGTGCCCGCTCTTCTACCCGATGCCGGTGCGCGACAAGGCCGGGGCGATGGCACGGCTGCTCGCCCGCGGGGTGGAGACGGTCGACTTCTGGCGGCTGCGCCATCCGGCGGTCCAGCCCGGCGACTTTCCCGAGGTGGACCGGCTCCGCGAGACGGTGCTCGAGCTGCCGGTGCACCAGGACCTGTCGCCCGCAGACGCCGAGCACGTGGCGAGCTGCGTGCGGGAGCTGCTTTCGTGACCGCCGCCGCGCGCGCGACGGAGGCTTCGGCCATGCTGCGGACCGAGGTCGTCCGGGACCCGGCCGGCCTCTTGCGCCTGCGCGGCGACTGGAGCGCGCTGTGCGCCGGGGCGCGCTCCGGTTGCCTGTTCCTTTCCCCGGAGTGGCTCATCCCCTGGTGGGAGCACTTCGGCGCAGGGCGCCAGCTGAGCTGCGTGGCGATGTTCGAGCGCGAGCGGCTGGTGGGCTTCTTGCCCCTCTTCTCCGAAGTGGTGCGGCTCGCTGGCGTGCCCGTGCGCCGTGTGGCGTTCCTGGGGGATGGGGCGACCGGCTGCGACTACCTGGACGTGCTCGCGGCGCCAGGCGGCGAGGTCGAAGTGCGCGCGGCGGCGCTGGTGGCCCTGGGCGAGCTGCCCTGGGACCTGTGCGACCTGGACGGACTGTGGCGGGACAGCCCGACTGCGCTTCACCTCGCGCAGCTCTTTCCCAACGGGCGGGCGGTGCGGGCGTCCGCCGCCGGGCTGGGCGGCGCGCCGGCCGAGGTGGTGCGCGACGCGCGCCTGCGGTTCGTCTGCCCGCACATCCCGCTCGCCGGTTCGTACCAGGAGTATCTGCAGGGGCTCGGCCGCCGCGAGAACCTGCGCCGCCGCGAGAAGTGGCTGTTCCGGCAGCCCGGCGTGTCCATCGAGGTGGCACGCACCCCCGAGGAGGCGCGAATCGCGGTGGAGCGTTTCCTCGAGCTGCACCGCGCCCGGTGGGCCGTCGAGGGCGGCTCGGACGGGCTCGCGGACGCCCGGCACGAGGCGTTCCACCGCGCAGCGGTGCGAGAGCTGGCGGAGCGCGGCTGGCTGCGCCTCTACACGCTGTTCGCCGCCCGCCGGCCGGTCGCCTCGGTGTACGGCGTCGTGCACGGGGGGAAGTTCCTCTACTACCAGTCCGGGTACGACCCGGCGTGGGCGTCGAAGAGCGTGGGGCTGGTGCTGCTCGCCCGCACCGTGCAGGAGGCGTACGCGGAAGGGCTGCACGAGTTCGACTTCCTCCGCGGCAACGAGGCTTACAAGGCGCAGTGGGCCCGCGCGGAGCGCTGGACGATCCAGATGCGGCTCTGGCGCGGATCGCGCGGCAAGGCGGTCCGGGCCGCGCAGCAGGCGGCGCTCTTCGCGCGCGAGTCGGTCAAGGCGGCGCTTCCGCGGATGGCGCTCGAGGTGGCGCGGCGTACCCGGCGGATGCTGCGCGCGCCGAGGCCCGAGGGCATGGGGCGGCTAGAGGCCCTGTTGCGCGCCAGTGCGCAATCGTAGAACGGGGAGCGGCCGGATCGGCCGCTGGAGGAGGGGACGGATGAAGCGGCTCAAGGACCAGGCGGTGCACGTCGCGCGAAGGACGGTCAAGGGCGCGGCGGCGCTGGCGCTGCACTACAGCGGCGTCCAGGACCTCATCTCGACCGTGCAGCGGCGCGCCGTGGGAGGCGTGCGCGTGCTCATCTTGAGCTACCACCGCGTGGTGGGGAACTACCCGCTGGAGTCCGACCGCGGGCTGCCCACCCTCAACATCGGCCGCGACACCTTCCGCAAGCACCTCGAAGTGCTCTGCCAGACGCACGAAGTGGTGCGGCTGGACGACGCGCTGGAGGTGCTGGCCGGCAGGCGGGCCGCGCGCCGCGATCTGGCGATCATCACCTTCGACGACGGCTATCGCGACGTGTACGAGCACGCATTCCCGATCCTGCGGGAGATGAAGCTGCCCGCCGTGGCCTACGTGCCCTCCGCGTTCGTCGGGACGCCCAAGCGGCTCGCCCACGACCGCCTCTGGGCAGCGCTCAAGACGATGGAGAGGCGCAGGCTGGGTCCCATGTCGGTCGGCGTGGGCGGCGAGTACGAGGGCCTGCTCCTGCGCGCCTTCGAGGGCGCGCCGACGCCCAACAAGGCGCTGGAGCTCCTGATCGCCGACAATCCCACGCCAGTCCTGTACGGCCTGGCGGAGGTGCTGGAGGACCGGCTGCGGATCGACCGCGCCGAGGCGCCGCGGGGCCAGCTGCCGATGGGCTGGGAGATGCTGCGGGAGATGGGGGCGCATGGCATCGAGACGGGCGCGCACACCGCCGACCACACCGTGCTGACCAACCAGCCGCTCGACGAGGCCCGCCGCGAGATCGCGGCCTGCAAGAGCGTGCTGGAGAAGGGGACCGGACGGCCGGTGCGTCACTTCGCCTATTGCAACGGGTGGTACAGCGCCGGCGTGGCGCAAGCGCTGCGGGCGGAGGGGTTCGTCAGCGCGGTGACCACGGAGGACATTCCCAACATGCCCGGCGTCGATCCCT
>VBKO01000095.1 GCA_005888115.1 Deltaproteobacteria bacterium | reverse complement strand
TCGAGCTCTACGCGTGGATGACCGAGATGGTCATCTACCGGCTCAACAAGGTCCCGGAGAAGAACTTCCTCACCTTCCTGGACCTCATCGGCGTGCGTCTCAAGCCGCCCGAGCCCGCCAAGGTGGTTCTCGAGTTCACGCCCGCCGACGGCATCGAGGGCGAATTGGTGGTGCGCAAAGGGACCCAGGTCGCCACGCTGCAGGCGGCCGGAGCGGATCCGGTGACGTTCGAGACGCTGCGCGACCTGGCGCTGATTCCCGTGCACGTGGTGCGCGCCGTCTCGAGCCACCGGGGTACGGTCGCCGATCACACCGAGACGCTCGCCTCGGGCGAGGCCAAGGAGCCGCTCTTCGCCGGCGTGCAGGAGGTGGAACGCTTCCTCTACGTCGGCGACGATCGGCTCTCCGCCTTCAACGAGGAGACCGCGGTCGACCTGTTCTTCGAGGCGATGCCGGGCTCCAGCGGACCGCGCATCCCAACCGTGACGGAGTGGCAGTACTTCGACGGCAAGCGCTGGCGGGAGATGACGCTCAACCGCAACGAGAGCGATCAGCGCCGCCTGGCCTTCGGCCGCCACGTCGGGATCGAGAAGCAGATCGTCAACAACGTCGAGACCTATTGGATCCGCGGCAAGCTGGCCGAGCCGCTCAAGGACCCGCGGCAGGTGATGCTCGACAGCATCTCGCTGCGCATCGAGATCCTCGGCGAAGGCATGGCGCCCGAATCGGCCTTCGTCAACATCGGCAGCTACATCTTCCTGCCGGTCGATCAAGGGAAGAGCTTCCACCCCTTCGGCGAAGAGCCGAAGTTCGACTGCGCCCTGTACGTCGGGCACAAGGAGCTGTTCGCCGCGCCCGAGGCGCGCATCAAGATCGAGGCCTCGCTGGTGGAGCCCTCGGTGGTGGTCAGTCCCGAGGCGAGCCCCGATTTGATGGTCCACTGGGAGTACTGGAACGGCCGCAAGTGGGCAGAGCTGGGACGCACCGGCGGCATGGGCGTGTCGGGGCCGCAAGGGGCCTTCAATTTCCTCGACTCGACCGGCGCGTTCACGCGCAACGGAGCGGTGCAGTTCGACCGGCCGCAGGACATGGTGGAGACCGAGGTCGGCGGGCAGAAGAACCTCTGGATCCGCGCCCGCATCAACTCGGGCAACTACGGCGCGCCGGGCAGCTACGAGCTGATCGGGCAGAACTGGGTCTTCAAGGAAGACCGCCCGCTGCGCCCGCCGTGCCTCAAGTCGCTGGTCTTCAAGTACGTGCGCGAGCCGAAGCCGGTGCAGTACTGCCAGAGCTACAACGACTTCCAGTTCCGCGACCACACCGACGACCTCAACACTCCGTACGTCTACTTCCAGCCCTTCCTCCCCGACCAGGACGAGACGCCGGCCTTCTACCTGGGCTTCGACCGCAAGTTCCCCGAGCGCGGTATCCACCTCTACTTCGAGCTGGACGATTCCGAGGCGATGGGCGGCGGCGCGCAGCTGGGCGGTCCGGCTCCGGGCGCGGCGGAAGAGGACACGGTCCTCAAGGGCCCGCGCGTGGTGTGGGAGTTCTGGGACGGGAACCGCTGGGCGGACCTGCTCCCCGAGGACTTGACGTACGGGTTCACCCGTTCCGGTTACGTGAACTTCGATGGGCCCAAGCAGCTCGAGAAGCGCGCCGTCTTCGACACCGAGGCGTACTGGCTGCGCGCCCGGCTGGAGACGGGCGCGTACGACCTGCCTCCGGCCCTGCGCGCGGTGATGGTCAACGCGGTCTCCGCGCTGAACGGCATCACCTTGGAGGAGGTGCTGGGCTCCTCCGACGGGTCGATCGACCAGAGCTTCACCGTCGCGAACGTGCCGTTCCTCGCCGGCCCGGAGCTGTGGGTGCTGGAGCCGGACGCGCCGACGCCCGCGCAACGCAAGATCATCGAGCAGGAGGAAGGGGCCGAGTCCATCCAGCCCGACGAGGATGGCAACGGCACCTGGGTGCGCTGGCACCAGACGGAGAACTTCTTCGATTCCGAGCCAGGCGCGCGCCACTATACGTGCGACCCGATCAAGGGCGAGATCGCCTTCGGCGACGGGCGCAAGGGCTGGGTGCCTCCCACCGGGCGCGACTCGGTCAAGATCCGCTACCGCCTCGGCGGCGGCGTGCAAGGCAACGTCGGAACCAGCACGCTCACCGTCCTGAAGCAGAGCATCGCCTTCGTGCAGGGCGTGACCAACCCGTTCCCCGCCTCTGGCGGCGCGGATCCGGAGACGGTCGAGGAGGCGAAGCGCCGGGGCACGTATTCGATCAAGAATCGCGACCGCGCCATCACCTCCGAGGATTACGAGCAGCTCGCGCTCGCCGCCTCGCGCCGGGTGGCGCGGGCGAAGTGCGTGCAGGCGAGCGACGGCAGCATCTCCCTGCTCCTGGTGCCCAAGGCCGAGCAGGAGAACGGCGACGCCCGCATGGTCCCCTCGCGCGACCTGGTCGACCGCGTCGCCGCGTTCATCGACCAGCGGCGACTGATCACCGCCCGGGTGAACGTGGGAAAGCCGCGCCAGGTCCCGGTCTCTCTCGAGCTGACCATCTCGCTCAAGCCGGGCGCCACGGCCGACCGCGTGAAGAGCGACGTGAAGGACAAGGTGAAACAGCTCCTGCATCCGCTCAAGGGCGGCCCCAGGGGGGAGGGCTGGCCGTTCGGCCGCGCGGTGGGAAAGGCCGACCTGTACCCGGTGGTGGAGGGCGTCGACGGGGTCGACCGGATCACCGATCTGGCCATCGTCGACGAGGGAAGGCGGTTGCGCGTCGAGATGCTCAAGCTCAGCGACGACGAGCTGCCGCAGTTGATCGGCGTCGAGATCCAGGACCGAGGGTAGCGCGACATGGCCGAACAGACCGTCGACACGCTGCCCCGGATCGCGCCTCCGCTCGTGGGAATGCCCATCGGTGAAGCCCACGTCGTGCGCCAGTTCCCCGAGCCAGGAGACCAGCTGGACGAGACCCGCTCGATCGAAGTCGAGATCGCCACCCGTCCCTGGATCCAGTTCCTCCCCGGCATCTACCAGGACTCCGACGAGGAGAACGCGGACTTCCTCCAGCGCTTCCTGCTCGTCTCCGCCCACTTGACCAGCGGGATCGAGGAGCGCCTCGAATACCTGCACGAGTTCTTCGACCCGCGGCTCACTCCGGGGACCTTCCTGCCCTGGCTGGCGGGCTGGCTGGCCATGCCGCTCCTCGAGGGGTGGGACGAGGAGAAGCGCCGCGAGATCATCCAGCGCGTCCCTGAGCTGTACCGGCTGCGCGGGACCGCGCGCGGGCTCAAGCTGGCGCTGCGCCTCTTCGCCGACGTGAAGGCGGAGATCCACGAGGGCGAGTGGCCGTACCCGGGCATGGTCATCGGCCGTTCGAGCACCATCGCCAAGGACACGGTGCTGTCGCCGCCCGTGTTCATCAGCCAGTGCTTCACGGTCGAGCTGCCCGACAAGAAGTCGGAGATCTCTCGCGAGCGCCTGCGCACCGTACAGGCGCTGGTGGAGACAGAAAAGCCGGCGCACGCCCACTACGCGCTGGTGTTCCAGGAGACGGAGACCACCTACGAAGAGGTGCCGTTCCTGCACGTCGGCAAGACCGGGCGCATCGGCGTCGATGCGCGCATCGGAGGGCACGAGGACGTGCCCGCCACGCACGACGAAGAGCTGCAGAAGCTGGGGCTCTCGCGCAGGAATTGACGGTTTGACACAACCGGCCCCGAGGTGTGTTCCTCGCCAAGGCCGCTGAAAGTTCGGAGGATGCAATGGCGGAGCAGGCCAACTTCAAGCGGATCAACTTCTTCGAAGGGTTCTTCACGACCGACGAGGACTGGAACGCGGCCGAGGCGTATCACGTCGAAAAAAGGCGCATGCACAACCGCGTCCTCCACACTCCGGGCGTGGTCCCGGTGGCCGGCGGCGGGATGAAGGTGCAGGCGCGCGGGCGCGGCGACCTGTCCTTCGAGGTGACACCCGGGTTCGCGGTCGACGGCCGGGGCAACGAGCTGGTGCTGCGCGATCCCGCGGTCAAGGTAGTGGAGGCGGACAAGCTGAAGCTGCCGCAGACCATCTACGTGGCCATCCGATATTTCGAGGAGCCCACCGATTTCATCGCGTACAAGGAAAATCCCCGCTTCAAGGGGCACCGTCGCATCGAGGAGAAGGTCAAGATCGAGGTGATGGCCCGCGAGCCAGACGGCGTCGAGTCGCTGGAGCTGGGCCGCGTGCGCCTGGAGGAAGGCGTGCGCGAGATCCGCGATGCGCTCGACCCGCGCGTCCCCGGGCCGGGCGAGATCGATCTGCGCTACGTGCCCGTCGCGGGGTACGCCGGCAGCCACGCCTCTCCGCAGCTGCGCGTGGAGATCGCCAACGGGCTCTCGGAGAAGGCGGTGCTCGCCGCCCTGCTCTGCAAGATGGGCGTCCTGCCCGCGAACTACCTGCGCGGAGCGGTCCTGGCGGCGGAGATGCTCAACAACTCGAACGGCGTGGGGCCGTTCAACCTCGCCGACGTGCTCACCGGCCCGGTCGAGCTGGAGCGCGAGATGGTCGAGGCGATCGAGAAGGACTTCCCCCAGATCGCCGCGCGCAAGGGGTTCGCCGAGTACAAGAAGTCGCTGGAGGCGCTGACCAAGGTGGTCCGCGACCGCCCGCGCGACGCCGACGGCGCGATCGGCATCGCCCGCTTCTTGAACGCCTCCAACCAGGCGCTCACGCCGGTGGTGAAGGAAAAGCTCGCCCCCACCGCCAAGAAAGACGTCAGGGGGGAGGCGACCAGCTGGAAGGACATCGTCATCCGCAGCCAGCCGTTCCCGGAGGAGCTCAACATCGACGGCTCGAACTTCACTCGCGTCGACCACCTCCAGCTGGTCAACGAAGACTCGGAGAAGGCGCACAAGTTCCGCATCGAGGGCCAGAAGGACATGTGGAAGTCGCGCCAGACCTTTACCTATCCCGATAAAGAGACCGTCTCGGATTCGGGAGTGGCGTATATCGGCGGGGAAGCGAAGTGGCAGACGCACAACCTGAAGCCCGGCAAGGACCTGATCATCATCAAGCGCTTCGACGCGATCCTGGGTGAGCAGATCTGCGACGTCCTCGTCGACGGGAAGAAGGTCGGGCAGTGGAAGGTGACCGAGGCCGACCGCAAGCACCGCTGGCGCAACCACTACTTCCTCGTGCCCGGCACCTTCATCACCAACGAGACCGCGGAGATCACCGCCAAGGCGGTTTCGGCCGAGCGCGACATCAACATGTTCCAGCTCTGGTTCTACCAGCCGGCATAGCTTGAACGGAGGAGCCGCGTGTTCCTACAGATCGTCGACCGCATCCTGCCCTTCCTCAAGCGCGGCAAGAAGGAAGGCAAGGTGTGCCCGAACGGGCACGTGATGCACCCGAGCTGGGACGTGTGCCCTTACTGCCTCGAGATGCAGCAGATGATGGCCATGCAGCAGGGGGGCGGCGGCGGGGGAATGCCCATGCCGATGCCGTCCGCCGGCCAGGGCACCGCGATGGTCAACCTCTCCGACCTGGGCAAGGGGGCCAAGGACGCGAGGAAGGGCGAGGTCTGCGGCTGGCTGGTGGCGCTCAACGGCCAGCACAAGGGCGAGGACTTCCGCCTGCGGGTGGGAAAGAACGTCCTCGGCACCGCCGCGGACTGCGACGTGGTGCTCACCGACAAGAAGATCTCGCGCAAGCACGCCACCATCCGCTACGAAGGTGGAGAGTTCCAGATCGCCGATCTCGACAGCTCGAACGGCACCTTCGTCAATGACGAGAAGGCGCAGAAGCACGACCTGATCGACAACGACATCATCAAGCTGGGAGACATCGAGTTCGAGTTCAAGTGCCGCGCGCTCCGCGAGAAACGCGACTAGCCCCAGCGCTCGCCTCACGCCCGCGTGAGGGGATACAAGGATCATCGTGAACAGGCATCCGAAGGCGTCGTGGGCCGCGCTCGCTGTGACGCTGCTGCCGCTGGCCCTCCCGGCCGCGGGGCCGCAGCTGGCGGTCCAGCAAGTGCAGATGGAGAAGGGTACCTGGCCGCGGTCGATGCGCGCGCGCGCCTGGGTCAACGTGGTGGGCGCTTCCGGCTCGCCCATCCAGGGCCTGGGCCCGGACATCTTCCGCGTCTACGAGGGCGGGAACTCCTCCAGCTCGAAGATCACCAAGGTGGAGACGCTCGAGTCGCTGGGAACCGGGGCATCGATCGTGCTCGTCATCCAGGCCTCGGGCGCGATGGAGCCCATCTGCGAGGAGCTGAAGAAGTCGGCGAGCGCGTTCGTGAACGGGCTCGGCGAGAAGGACCACGTGGCGGCGGTGGACTACGCCGAGTCGGCGGAGACCATCGCGCCCTTCTCGGCGGAGAAGGGCGAGGTGGCCGGCAAGGTCGGCAAGATGACCTGCACCGGGAAGAGCTTCCTGCTCTACGACGGGCTGGCGCAGGCGGTCTCGCTCTTCGCGGGCAATCCCGGCAAGGGCCAGCAGGGCGGCGCGCTCCCCGCGCCGAAGGCGATCATCGTCATCGCCGACGGCCGCGACAACGGCTCCGCGACCGACGTGGAGAAGGTCGTCTCCGACGCCAACAAGCGGCGCATCCCCATCCACGCGGTCGGCCACTCCGAGCTGGACCAGGACTCGCTCGCCGGCCTCGAGCAGATCGCGCGCCGCACCGGCGGCACGTACCGGGCGGCGCCGACGGTCGAGGACATCAACAAGGGCCTGACCGTCATCAAGGACTACATCAACAAGGCCTACGTCCTCGACTGGAAGACCGAGCTCGATCACGACGGCAAGGAGCACAAGGTCGAGGTCGCCATGGAGAGCGACAGCGGGCCTGGCCTCAAGGGCTCGCTGATGGTGCGGACCCCCGATTACTTAGACTGGATGCGCCTCGTGGCCTGGGTGGTGGGCATCCTCCTCCTCGTGATCGTCGGCGGCGCCATCTACGTGCTCACCCGGCCCAAGCCACCCCCGCAGCGCTTCTGCTTCGTTTGCAAGCGGGCGCAGATGCCCGAATGGGACGTGTGCCTGTTCTGCCTGAAGAGCGCCAAGGCGCGCCTGCTCGTGCAGAAGGGCATGAACAAGGGCAAGACGTACCCGCTGGTCGGCAAGGTGGTCAGCCTGGGCAGCGGCCCCGAGAACAACATCCGCATCCTCGACGGAGCCGTCTCCGGCAAGCACGCCGGCGTATCCATCGACGACAACAAGTTCGAGATCGTCGACCTGGGCTCGAAGAACGGCGTGCTGGTCAACGGCAAGCGCACCCCGCGCCGCTTCCTGCGCAACGGCGACGTGATCACGCTCGGCATGACCGAGCTGAAGTTCGAGTCCACCGTCGCCGCGGGCGGCGACGAAGAAGCCGACGACTGATGGGCTACGTGCGGTAGCTGGTCACGATCTGGGAGACGCGGTCGGTGACGCTCTGCAGGCGCTCCACCGCCTCGCCGGTGGAGTCGAGCCGCGTGCGGGTGTCGCGCATGCCCGCGCCGAGATCGCTCACCGCGCTGAAGATCTGCGAGATGCCGGCGTTCTGCTGCGAGACCGAGGCGGTGATCTGCCGGACGGCGTCGGAGGTGTCCTTCACCATGGCGGAGAGCGCGAGCATCGTCTGTCCCGCGGAGCGCACCTCCGAAAGGCCGCTCTCGGTGAGCCGGCGCCCGGCGGCGCTGATCGAGACCACTTCATCGATGGAACGGGAGATGTCGAGCAGGATCTCGCGCACCCGCTGGGTGGCCTGGATGGACTGATCGGCGAGGCTGCGGATCTCGCGGGCCACCACCGCGAAGCCCTTCCCGTGCTCGCCCGAGCGCACCGCCTCGATGGCCGCGTTCAGCGCCAGCATGTTCGATTGGTCGGCCAGGTCCTTGACGGTGATGTTGATCCCGTCGATCTGGCGCGTGCGTTCCTTGAGCGTCTCGATCTTCTCGGTCATGGAGACGACGCTGGCGCCGATCTCGGAGAGTCCGCTCAAGCTGCGTTCCAAGGACTCGGCGCCCGCCCGGCTCACCTCGTCGGCGCGGGCGACGACCTGGAGCACGTGCTCGGCCTTCTGCGCGGCCGCAGCGGAGGTCTGCCGGATCTCGTTGGCAGTCACCTGCGTCTCGTCGAGCGCGGTGGCCTGGCGCAGGATGGAGTCGCGCTGCTCGTTCGCGGTCACGCCCAGCGCCCCCACCGAGCGTGCGAGCACTTCCGAGGCCTCGTGCAGGCTGCTGGGGATCTGCCGGAGCTTCTCCACCAGGCGTGTGAACGACCCGGCCAGCTCGCCGATCTCGTCGCCAGACGTGAGCGTGATCGTCTGGGTCAGGTCGCCGTGCTCGACGATGCGCGCCGTGGCGTCCTTGAGCGTGCCCAGCGGCGCGACCAGGCTGCGCTGCAGGGACAGCGTGAGCAGCACCGCGAGCGCCAGGCAGCCGGCGATGCCGCCACCGAACGCAACCGCGCGCCGTCGCAGCTCCGACGACGCGCCGGAAAGGCGCCCCTCTACCCACGAGCGCTCCGCCCGCTGCGCTTCTTCCAGGTTCCATTCGATGGCGGCGGCCGCGCGCGTGAACTGGGGCCCGAGCTCGCCGGCGCGGCTCCACTGCTGCTGCGCATTCGCCTGGGCGTACTGGCGGCCGATGGACACGGCAGCCGTCATCAGCCGCGACAGCTCATCGGGCCGGATGGACGGCGGCAGCCGCGGCGCCAGTGCCTGGAGCTTGTCCTCGAACCGCTTCGCGACCACGTCCACGGCCCGGAGGTCGGAAATGGTGCCCGCCGCCGCCGAGGCGGCGAGCACCAGCCGGGCCTCGTGCGCCAGCAGCCGGAGGTCCGACAGCTCGACGGAGGCCTGGAACGCGTCGCCCAGCGACCCATGCATCTCGCGCGACATGCGCGACATGGTCGCGTATCCCATCGCGCCCAGGGCGAGCACGATGGCGATGACGGTCGCGAAGTAGAGCCGGACCCGCGCACCGATCTTGAGACGCATCGCCCGGACCGTTCCCTTTGCTACCTGCGCTCCGCCAGGGCTTTCTCCTCCACCGGCAGCCCCTTCTGCTGCCAGGCCAGGAGCCCGCCTTCGAGGCGCGAGACGCCGCGGCGGCCCGTCTTCTGCAGGACGCGGCCGGCGATCAGGGCCTGGCTGCCGGAGTGGTCCATCACCACCACCTCGCCGGCCGGCACTTCGCGCGCCCGATTCTCCAGCTCGTCGAGCGGGATGTTGACGGTCCCGGCGACGCGCACGGAAGCAAACTCGACCGCGTCGCGCACGTCGATCACCGCGGGGCCCTTCCCTGCCTCCATGCGGGTGCGGAGGTCCTCGGGGCTGACCGACGCCATCTCGGCCGGCGGCATCGGGTTGCCGGCGACGGGCAGGCTTGCCTTGCCCCAGGCTGGCAATCCCTCGTTGTACTCGAGCACCTTGCGGTACCCGAGCGAGATGGCGACGCGCGCCGCCTTCTGGCTCTTCGTGCACTTGGGACCGTTGCAGTAGAAGATCAGCTGGCGCGACTTGTCCTTCACCAGGCGCGGCAGCAGCGCCGCGGTCTGCGTCGCCGGACAGCTGATCGCTCCCGCGATGTGGTTCTCCTCGAACTCGACGCGCGTGCGGGCGTCGACCACGGTGAACGCCCAGCGCGTGGGCGGAGCCGCGGCAGTCCTCGCGTGCAGGTCGGCCGTAGTGACGAACGTGAGCGGCGCCTCGTCGGCCCGCGCTTGCCCGGCGGCCAACAGCGCCGCGGAGGCGATGATCCAGTTCTTCATGTTTGGTATCCCCCTCAGGATGGCCAGACTAGCCGCCGAGGCGATCGTCGGCCAGAAATCGAGCCAATCGAGCCGCAAATCTAGACGGCCCTCTCGGACGTACTCAATGCGTCGCTGCCGGGAGCTGTGGGCGCGGGTGTGGCGCGCGGCACGCAAGTGGTTTGACACCTCCGCGGCGCGGGTGCGATCCGGATCCAGGGGAGTGCGCCACGGGGGGAGAGCGCATGCCGCGTGTGCTTCGCGTCGCGAGGTCGAGAGCCGGTCACGGCCGTCCAGTCGCGCGGACCGCGCCGCGCCAGCTCGTGGTCCGCCACGAACCTCGCAACGCCGAGACCGCACCGCACGCGCTGGGCGCGTACCTGACGTCAGCGGCGGATCGGTTCCTGCGGTCGAACTTCACGGTCCCCCGACTTTCCCGGCGCGCGTACCAACTCGATATCGGCGGCCTGGTCGAGCGCCCCGTCAGCCTGCGCCTCGAGGAGCTGTGCCTCTTGCCGCAGCGCACGCTCACCGTGACGACCGAGTGTGCAGGAAACCACCGGACGACGCTGTCGCCGCTTCCTCCCGGCGAACCTTGGAGCGGCGGCGCCGTGAGCACGGCGCGGTGGACCGGCGTCCCGCTGGCCACGCTGCTCGAGCGGGCGGGAGTGCGGGCGGGGGCGGTCGAAATCGTGGCGACCGGAGCGGATTCCGGGCAGGTCGCGACCGGCCACGCTCGCTATGCTCGATCGCTTCCGCTCGCCCGCGCGCTCCATCCGGACACGCTGGTTGCGCTGCGGATGAACGGAGCGCCGCTGCTCCCCGCGCACGGAGCGCCGGCGAGACTCATCGTCCCTGGCTGGTACGGGATGGCCAGCGTCAAGTGGCTCGCGGGTCTCGAGGTCGTGGCCGAGCCGTTCGCCGGGTACTTCCAGTCGGAGCGCTACGTCTATCGCGAGCCCGGCCAGGCCGTCGCGCCGGTGACCGACATGCGGGTGAAATCGGTGTTCACCTCGCCCCTGTCCTCTGTACCGGTCGAGAGGGGGCCGGTGCGCGTGGCCGGATTTGCCTGGTCGGGAAGCGCGCGCATCGCACGGGTGGAGGTGGCGTCCGTCGGAGGCGGTCAGTGGGTCGAGGCACGGCTCACCGGCGAGGACGAGCCGTACGCGTGGCGCAGCTGGGAACTGATCTGGACAGCTCCGTCGCGGGGTCGCCACGTCCTGCGCTGCCGCGCGACCGATCAAGCGGGGAACGTCCAGCCAGACCTGCCCCGCTGGAACGAGCTGGGGTACGGCGCGAACGGCGTGCAGTTGCTGATCGTGGAGGTCCGTTAGCCGTCGGCGAGAGCGTCGATCAAGGTGCGCCACTCGAAATAGGCATCCGCGCTCTGCAGCGAAGCGGCCGGCGGCTCGGGCCACGGCAGCGGTCCGCCAACCCAGGTCTTCGCTGGAACGAGCCCGCCGAGGTCCGGCGCCGCGTGCGCGGCGATCGGTCGGGCCGCTTCGTTCGGCTTGAAGCGTGCGCGCGCCGGCGGCGACTCGTCCTTCGCCACGTCGCGCCGGATGAGCATCTGCTCCTTGACCTCCTCCATCCACTCGGCGAGCCGGCCGGGCGGGCGGCGGACCTTCGGCTCGCCGGCGCCCTGCCGCGCGGACTTGTGCTCCATCCACCAGCGCGCGAACCATTCCGGGCCGAGCGGCGCGACGCCCCAGATCCGCCGCGCGGCCATCCAGCGCGGACCCACCACCGCGCGCCGCAGGACGGGGTGCAGCCACACGTGCTCGACGCTTCCCGGGTCGAGCGGAATGCCCTCCTCGTTCGCCAGCGTGAGCCGTCGGGCGTCGAGGCGGAAAGCGCGGGGATCGACCCGCGACAGGGGAGCGCGCGCGAGCGGGGTGCGCGGCCGCGGCGGGGTGCGTGGCGGCGTCGGCGAAGGAAGATCCGATGCGGTGCGCGCCGCGTCACGCTCGGCCGGCGGGCGAAGATCGGCATCGAGGCGGAAGCGATCCGGCCGGACCACGGAGAATTCCGGCAAGCTGCGCGGCAACGCAGCCAGCCGGAGAAGCCGGCGCGGAGCGGACCCTCGCACGATCTGCGCGCCGAGCAAGAGGGTGCCGTACTCACCGCCGGCGGATTGCGCTGGTGAGCGCAGCGCCGGACGGAGCAACGGACCAGTCAGTCCGCGCGGCAGTCCTTGCGCGAGCAGGGAGCGCGCACGGCGGCGGGCAGCGAATCTGCGCACCCAGCTGAGCAGCGCGGCGAAGAGGCGCATCGAGCTATCGCGTCGGGGCCGGCGTCGGCGTTCGGGTCGAGGCCGGGGTCGAGGTCGGGATCGAAAGGGCAGCGGCCACCGGCCTCAGGTCCGCGAACAGGGCGCCGAAATGCACCGTGCCGTCCGGCGCGATGTAGATGGATGCGCGGACCGGCAGACGCGGCGCTGCAGGATCCCCGGGTTCTCGGTCCATCGGGGGATACGGTACCACGAGCGGACCGGAGGGGGGCCGATCCCCATCAGCGGAGGCGCGAGTTCGGACTATGCTGGGCGCATGCAGCCCGGGCAGACGCTCGATGCGCGTTTCGAGCTGGAGTCGCTGGTCGGATCTGGCGGCATGGCGGACGTCTACCGGGCACGCGAGCTCGTCACGGGCAAGCGGGTCGCCCTCAAGATCCTGCGCGTGCCGCAACATGCCGGCATCGCGCGCTTTCGTCGGGAGTGTAGCGTCCTCGCGCGGATGCAGCACCCGCACATCGTGCGCTACGTTGCCCACGGGGCTGGTCGTGAGGCGACCTGGCTGGCCATGGAGTGGCTGGAGGGGGAGTCCCTCGAAGCGCGCCTGGCGCGGGGCCCGCTCACGGTCGGCGAATGCGTCGCCGTCGCTCGCGGTACCTCCGAGGCGTTGGCGTTCGCGCACGCGCGAGGGGTGCTGCACCGCGACGTCAAGCCAGGCAACCTGTTCTTACCGGGAGGGAGCTGCGCCGAGGTGAAGGTGCTCGACTTCGGCATCGCGCGCGTGGCGGACGCGACCCTCACGCGCACCGGCTCGATCGTGGGTACGCCGTCGTACCTTTCGCCGGAGCAGGCGCGCGGAGCGCAGGTCGATCTCCGCACCGACCTGTTCGCCCTGGGATGCGTGCTCTACGAGGCGCTCACCGGCCGGCGAGCATTCGGCGGTCCCAACGCTGTCGCGGTGTTGGCGAAGGTGCTCCTGGAAGAACCGCCGCCGGCGCGAAGCTTGGAGCCGCGGGTGCCGATCGCCCTGTCGGACCTGATCGAGCAGCTGATGCAGAAAGATCCGGAGGCGCGTCCGGCCAGCGCATCCGCCGTCACCGAGTCGTTGCGAATCGTGGCGGGAGCTGAGCTGGTGCGCCGGGCGGGAGCGGTACCCAGCCTGACTGACCAGGAACAGAGGCTCCTCACCGTGGTGCTCGCACACCGGCCCTCGCCCACCAGCGAGAAGTCGCGCCGGCGATTGGATGAGCTGGCGGCGCGCTCCAACGCTCGGGCCGAATGGCTGGCCGACGGGTCGCTCGTGCTGGTCCTTTCGGGCCATCGCAGCGCGACCGACCAGGCCGCCCTGGCGGCCCGGTGCGCGTTCGAGATCGGCCAGGAGTTGCAGGCGCCCACCGTCGCCGTCGCCACCGGCCGGGGGACGATGTCGGGTCCGGTGCCGGTAGGCGAGGTGATCGATCGGGCGGCTTCGCTGCTGCAGAAGGCCGACGGGGAGTGCGTGGGCGCCATCCTCCTCGACGACGTTACCGCCGCGCTCCTCGACACGCGTTTCGAGGTCAAGCGGGGCGTCCGCTGCGCCATGCTGCGTGGCGCGCGCGCCAACGCCGAACCCTCGCGCCTGCTGCTTGGCCGGCCTTCTCCGTACGTTGGCCGCGAGTCGCGGCTGGCCCAGGAGCTGCTCCGGCGCCTGCGGGACGGCCGGCGCCCGCCCGCGGTCCTGTCCGCGCGCGGGGACCCGATGAGCTCAGGGTCGCCGTTCGGCCTGGTCTCCCACCTCGTGCAGCAGGCGGCCGGAATCGCAGCGGAGGATGCGCCCGAGCTCCGGCAAGCGAAACTGCGCGAGCGTGTTGGTCCTCGATTGCCGCTGCCCGATGCCCGGCGCGTGGTGGAGTTCCTCGGCGAGATGGTCGGGGCGGGGTTTCCCGGCGAGGAGAGCGTGCAACTCCGCTCCGCGCGCAGCGATCGCATCCTGATGGGGGACCAGCTGCGCCGTGCATTCGAGGAGTGGGTCGCCGCGGAGTCCGCCTCCGGACCGCTGCTCCTGCTGCTCGACGATCTTCACTGGGGCGACCTGCCTTCGGTCCGGCTGATCGACGCCGCGCTTCGCGCAGCCGCGGAGCAACCCTTGTTCGTGCTCGCGCTGGCGCGGCCGGAAGCGCGCGAGCAGTGGCCCGATCTCTGGTCCCAGCGCGGGGGACAGGAGATCCGCCTCGGCAAGCTGCCGCGCCGCAGCGGCGAGCGGCTGGTGCGCGAGGTCTTGGGGGACGACTTCCCTCCCGGTGAGTCATCGAGGCTGGTCGACTTCGCGGACGGCAACGTCTTCCATCTGGAGGAGCTCATCCGCCATGCCGCGACGGGGGCCGCTGGCAAGCCGCCGGCCAGCGTGCTCGCGATGCTGACGACGCGCCTGGAGGCGTTGGAACCTTTCGCCCGGCGCCTCCTGCGGTGTGCCAGCGTCTTCGGCGACGCCTTCAGGCGAGAGGGCGTCCTGGAGGTGCTCGGCCGCGAGCGCGGCAGCGACCTGGATGCTGAGCTCGCGGAGCTGGTCGAGCGCGAGCTCCTCTCCGATCGCGCAGCGGTGGCGGGGGCGGCCGAACCCCTCTATGCCTTCCGGCACGCGCTGCTGCGCGACGCCGCCTACGCGATGCTCACCGAGCAGGATCGCACTTTGGGTCACCGCCTGGCGGGAGCGTGGCTCGAGGCGCGCGGGGACGCGGAGCCGCTCGCGCTGGCGGAGCACTTCGAATACGGGGGCGAAGGGGAACGCGCAGCTGCCTGGTACCACCGGGCCGCCCTCTCGGCGCTGCAAGGGAACGACCTTCCAGGCGCGGTCGCGCGGGCCGAACGAGCCATCTCCTGCGGCGCGGCCGGAGAGGCGCTCGATTCGCTCCGGCTGATCGCCGCCGAGGCCCTCAACTGGGACGGCAATTTCTCCCGCGCCCGCGAGAACGCGTTGGCCGCCTACCGCTCGGCCGCGCGAGGCAGCGTGATCCACGACGATGCCATGTCACAACTGGCGGTCGCCGGGGTGCATCTCAGCGACCGCGAGCTGCTCGTCGGTCTGGCGCGGGAGCTTCTTCAGCCCGCGCCCGCGCAGTCTGCGGTCGCGCGCGGTCGAGCGTTGGAGAGGGTCGCCCACGCCCTCCTGTTGGTCGGAGAGCCGCAGCTCTGCCGGAGCCTCATGCCTGCCCTGGAAGCAATCTGCGAGGCTGCGGGCGACCGGGAGCCCCTCCTCACCGCCTTCCTCGCAAACGGCCGGCACATCATCGCCTGCTTCGACGGCGATCTGGAGCGGGGCCTGGACGAGATCAAGCGTGCCGAGTCAGCCTTCGCCCTCGCCGGGGACGAGCGCAACACCGCCGACGCGCACGGAAACCTGGGATTCTGCGCCCTCCAGATCGGCGATTATGACCTTGCCGGGAGGGCCCTGCGCGAGTTCCTCGCCGCCGCCGAGCGGCTCGGTTTGCGGAACTCGGTCGCGTCCGCGCAGCACAACCTCGGGCTGGCGATGGCACTGCAGGGAGAGCTGGAAGAGGCCCTCGTGACCGAGCGCGCGGCCTTGGAACATTTCGTCGCTTGCGGCAATCACCGCCAGGCGGCCAGTGCTCACCAGTACCTGGCGACCACGCTGCTTCTGGGAGGAGATCTTCCCGCTGCCGAGGAGGAGGCGCTGCAGGCGGTCGCCGCGGCCGGGGACAGCCGGCAGCTCGCCGCGAGCGCGCAAGCCACCTTGGCTCAAGTGCTGCTGGCCCAGGGACGCGCGGCGGAGGCGCTGCCGTGGGCGCGCCGAGCCGGGGCCACGCTCGACGAACTGGGCGGGATCGAGGAGAGGGAGATGCTGGTGCGGCTCGTCCTCGCCGAGGTCCTGGCGGCCACGGGCGACCGGCCCGCGGCGCACGCCACCCTCGCCAGCACGCACGAACGCGTGCTCGCGATCGCCGCGCGAATCGGCGATGCGGAACTGCGCCGGTGCTTCCTGACCAACGTCTCGGAGAATGCGCGCACGCTGCGGCTCGCGGCGGAGTGGCTCGGTCGCTCAGCGCCGGAATGAACGGGGGTCGAGCTCGAAGCGCTTGACCCAGCGCTGCACCTGGACGCGCTCCTTGCCGAGCTCGCGCGCGACCGCCGAGACGTTGCCTCCGTGCGCCTCGAGCAGGGCAACCAGCCGATCTCTCCTCTGCACCTGGGTCTGCGTGAGCGGACGCTGCAGCGGGCCGGTCGACCGAGAAGGTTCGCTCTCCGGTGGTGATCGGACTTCCGGGGGCAGATGTGCGAGACCGATGCGGCCTCCTCGCGCCAGGAGAAGCGCGGCTGACACGCAGTTGTCCAGCTCGCGGACGTTTCCCGGCCAGGGATACGACCACAGGGCCCGTGCGGCTTCGACCGCGATCGTGATGAGCTGGGCTGCTTCCCCCGCGTGCCGGCGCAACAACTCGGCGACGATCAGACCCATGTCCTCGCGGCGCCGGGCGAGCGGCGGGAGCCGGCAAGTGAACGCCGCGAGCCGCGCGTGAAGATCGGGACGGAACCGACCGCTCGCCACCGCCTCCAACAGATCCCGGCTGGTTGCGCTGAGGAAGCGCACGTTCACCTTGATAGGCCGCGTCGTGCCGAGCGGAAGGACCTCCCGCTCCTGCAACACGCGCAGCAAGGCCACCTGCGACTCCGGCGCCAGCTCGCCGACCTCGTCGAGGAACAGCGTCCCTCCCTCCGCGCTCCGGATCAACCCCGGGCGATCCTCCTCCGCGCCGGAGAAGGCCCCCTTGCGGTAACCGAAGAGCTCGGAGGCGATCAGGTTCGGTGGTACCGCCCCGCAGTTGAAGGCGACGAAAGCCCCGGCGCGTCCGGAGAGCCGGTGGATCGCCCCCGCCAGCAGCTCCTTTCCCGTCCCGCTCTCGCCGACGATGGTCACGTTGATCGAGCCCTTGGCGACGGCGCGCACCCGGTCGAATTCCGACACGAGCGCCGGGATCAGCGTCGCCATTCCGGGGATGGACCGGTCGAGCGTCTCGTGCAGCGACTGCGAGGGGACCGCGATCGCCCGGCGGAAGAGGAAGAGAGTGCGCCCCATCTCGATCAGATCGCCGTCCGCGAGCAGGCGCGAGGCGCACCGCTTCCCGTTCACCAGGGTGCCGTTCTTCGACCCGGCATCGGTCAGCTCCCACCCGCCGCCAGCGCGGCGGAGCTCGGCGTGAACGGACGACATCGTGGGGTCCGGGATGCGGACGTAGAGGCGGGCTGAGTTCCCCTCGGCGACCTCTTCCGCGCCGCGCTCGTGGGAGCGGCCGAACTCGACGGCGCCCAATCCGTCCAGCAGATACCGCTGGGGCGGAGCGGTCGGGCGGTCGCACTGGAACGCGAGGAACAGGCACGGCGCCGTCGATTCGAGGAGCGCAGGATTGTCGATATCGATGGAGATCGTGCTG
>VBKO01000453.1 GCA_005888115.1 Deltaproteobacteria bacterium | reverse complement strand
TCAAGTCACAGTTCTTCGCCAACATCACCCATGAGTTCAAGACGCCGCTGGCGATGATCCTCTCGCCGCTGGAATTGCTCCTGCATGGGGAAGTCGGCGAGATCGGGCCCACCCAGCGCGCCACCTTCGAGATGATGTTCCGCAGCGGGATGAAGCTGCTCAAGATGATCGGCGATCTCCTGGACCTCTCCAAGCTGGAGGAGTCGCGGCTGCGGCTGAAGGTTTCGGAGCACGATCTGGTCGAGCATCTGCGCGGCCTCTGCGACCAGGTGCAACCGCTCGCGCTGCGCAAGCGCATCGATCTCAAGCTGGTCGCCTCGGGCAGCTGCGTGGTGAACTGCGACCTGGAGCGGGTGGAGCGCGTCTTTGTCAACCTGCTCTCCAACGCGCTCAAGTTCACTCCCGAAGGCGGGCACGTGACCGTCTCGCTCCACGACCTGGGCGACACCGTCTGGGTCGTGGTGAAGGACGACGGGCCGGGCTTCCCACCCGACATGGCCGAACGGCTCTTCGAGCGGTTCTTCCAGGTGGACATGGGCGAGACGCGCCGCTACGGCGGGACCGGCATCGGGCTGGCCCTGGCGCGCGAGATCGTCGAGCTGCACGGCGGGCGCATCCGCGCGGAGAACGATCACGGCGCCCGCTTCACCGTCGAGCTGGTCAAGGACAAGGAGCATTTCCGCGCGGAGGTCCTCGACCGGCGCAGCCACCGCCGCGACGTGCTCAGCGGCGCCCGCGCGGGCGACCGCGGGCTGATGGATTTCGCCGCCCAGATGCAGGCGCGCGAGGAGTTCCGGCTGCTCGACATCCACGAGGCGACCGAGCGCCGCGCGCTGGCGCGCGACCCGGAGGAGGACTCGCGGCGCCACACCTGCCTGGTGGTGGAGGACACGCCCGACGTCATCCGGCTGGTGGGCATGGCCCTGCAGCAGGACTTCAAGATGCTCTCCGCGCCCGACGGCGCGCAGGGTCTGGAGATGGCGCGCAACGAGCTGCCCAGCCTGATCGTCACCGACCTGATGATGCCCGGCATGGACGGCCTGGAGCTGACGCGCAGGCTGCGCGACGATCCGACCACCCGGCACATCCCCATCGTGATGCTCACCGCGCGCGGCGAGCTGGAGGACCGCGTCGCGGGCATGGACACCGGCGTGAACGCGTACCTGGCGAAGCCGTTCTCCCCGCGGGAGCTGCTCTCCTCGGCGCGCAGCCTGGTGAAGACGCAGGCGGCGCAGGCCGACATCCTGCTCACCCAGCGGATGGATTCGCTGGAGTCCATCGCGGGCGGGCTGGCGCACGAGATCAACAATCCGCTGAACTACGTGAAGAACGCGCTGGCCCGGGTGCGCATGGACACGCACGCGCTCCTGGAGCTGTCGCGCAAGCCATCCGAGCCGGGCTCGGCGGAGCAGATGCAGCGGCTGCAAGAGCGCATGCGGGAGCTGTTCGACGTCGCCGAGTCGGGCATCCGCCGCATCACCCGCACCGTCGAGCTGATGGGCAGCTACAGCAAGGCGGGCTACGCGCGCCAGGTGCGTTCCCACGACGCGTTCGAGGCGACCCGGGACGTGGTCTCTGTCGTGCTCCCCGCCACGGGCCGCAAGGTGAAGGTCGAGCTACGCTTCGAAGGTGACGGCCGGGTGGACTGCGTTCCGGAGGAATTCAACCAGGTCCTCACCGGCATCAAGTCGGAGGACCGGGCGCGCCTGTTCACGCCGTTCTTCACCACCAAGGGCCCGGGGCGCGGAATGGGCATGGGGCTGACGATCGCCTGGCGCGTGCTGCAGAGCCTGGGCGGGACGCTGGACATCGACAGCGTCCCGGGGCAAGGGGCTTGCTTCACGCTGCGCGTGCCGCGGTTGCAGCGAGCGCGCGTGGTCGCCTAGCCGCATGTAAGGAAAAGCCCTTCACCCCCGAGGCGCTGGTGCGCAAGGCGCGCGAGATGCTGGATCAAGCCTCGTAACGGCGCAGCTGCGGGACCAGCACCGCGGCAGCGGCGGCGGCGAGCACGCAGAGGACGCCTCCCGACGCGACGGATACGCGTGCTCCGAAGAGGCGCGCCACGGCGCCCGCCTCGACCTCGCCGAGCTGGGGCCCGCCCATGAAGAAGGTCATCGCCACCGAGCTGATCCGGCCCCGCAGCTCGTCGGGCGTCAGCGTCTGCCGCACGATGTTGCGGATCACCGCGCTCACCATGTCGGCGGCCCCCGAGACGGCGAGCAGCAGGAAGCTGACCCAGAACCAGGGCGAGAGGCCGAAGAGCGCGATGGAAGCTCCGTACACGGCGACCGACCAGAGCATCGCGGCGCCCTGGCGCCGCAGGGCGCGCATGGTGGAGAGCGCCGCGCCGGTGAGCGCGGCTCCGAACGGCTGCGCGGCATAGAGCAGCCCCAGCCCCCGCGGACCGACGTGCAGCAGCTGGTCGGCGAAGATGGGCAGGAGCAGGAGCGAGCCGGCGAAGAAGGTCGCCACGAAGTCGAGCAGCATCGTCGACCAGATGATCGGAGCCCGGCGCAGGAACCGCATGACCTCGGCGACCGCGCGGGGACTGATCGACGCGCCGCCACGGCCGGTGTGCCGGTGCTGCATGGCCAGGAGCGCGCCGATCACCACGCCATAGGAGAGCACGTCGACCAGGTAGATCAAGGTCGGACCGGTGGTCGCGAGGAGGAGGCCACCCAGCGCGGGTCCGGCGATGGTGGCCACCTGGAAGACCGTGACGTAGAGGCTGAGCGCGTTGGGGAGCTGCCGGGCGTCCACGAGTCGCGGGACCAACGCCTGGCGCGCCGGGTTGTCGAAGGCGGTCGCGGCACCGGCCACGAAGGCCAGGCCATAGATCGCCGGGGGAGAAGTGCGCTGCGCGTGCGACAGCGCGGCGAGCGCCAGCGACACCAGCGCCAGCGCCGATTGCGTGACCAGCATCAGCTTGCGGCGGTCGAATGCGTCGGCGAGAACGCCGCCGCCCAAGGCGAACACGACGATGGGCGCGACGCGGAAGAAGCCCAGCATGCCCAGCGCGAGCGGCGAGCCGGTGAGCAGGTAGAGCTGCCAGACGACCGCCACCTGCTGCATCTGCGTGCCGGTGAGGGAAACCACCTGCCCCGCGAGCAGCAGGCGGAAGTCGCGCGAGCGCAGCGCGATCAGCCTGCCGCCGCCGGCTACATCCGGGAGCAGGTGCACTTCACGGAGCCACGCTCCACGCGACCTTCGTGCGTGGGCAGCTTCGCCTCCACCCATTCAGCCCAACCGACGTTCAGCTCCTTGCAGAAGAACCCGAGCTCTGCCAACTGCAGAGCGGCTTTCGCCCCGATGTGTCAGTACTGGTTCCAGCAGTACACGACGAGCGTCTTGTCGCGCGGGAGCTGGGCGGCGACCTGCTTCAGCTCGTCGAGCGGGACGCTGACCGCGCCCTCGATGTGCGCCTTGGCGAACGCGTCGCGGGCGCGAGCGTCCAGCAGCACGATCTCCTTTGCTCCAGGTTCCTTCTTGACCCAGTTGACGACGCTCTGCTTCTCGGCTTCGGCGCGCAGCTTGGCCGCGAAGAACTCCCGGTTGGCCCGGATGTCGTCGGGTGAGAACGCCATGGATGCCTCCTTGGGCAGCAGGATGCCACCGGCCGGAGCTGCGATGGAGATGAGAGCGCTGGGAAAGGAGGGCCTGCGCGTATCCGCGCTCGGGCTCGGTTGCATGGGGATGAGCGAGTTCTATTCGGGACGCGACGAGGATGAGTCGACCGCGACCATCCACCGGGCCATCGAGCTGGGCATCACCTTCCTCGACACGGCGGACATGTACGGGCCGTTCAGCAACGAGCGGCTGGTGGGGAAGGCGATCCGCGGCAAGCGTGACCGGGTGGTGCTGGCGACGAAGTTCGGCAACGTGCGCGGCGAGGATGGAAGCTTCCTCGGCGTCAGCGGGAAGCCGGACTACGTGCGCAAGGCGTGCGAAGGCTCGCTGCGACGCCTGGAGACCGACCACATCGATCTGTACTACCAGCACCGCGTGGACAACGAGGTTCCCATCGAAGAGACGGTGGGCGCGATGGCGGACCTGGTGAAGCAGGGCAAGGTACGCTACCTCGGTCTCTCGGAGGCGGCTCCGCGAACGATCCGGCGGGCGCACAAGGTGCACCCCATCTCGGCGCTACAGACGGAGTACTCGCTCTGGAGCCGGGACGTGGAGGAGGAGATCCTGCCCACCGTGCGGGAGCTGGGGATCGGGTTCGTCGCCTACAGCCCGCTCGGCCGCGGGTTCCTCACCGGGCGCTTCCAGCGGTACGAGGACCTGCCGGCGGACGACTACCGGCGCAACCATCCGCGGTTCCAGGGGGAGAATTTCGAGCGGAACCTGCAGCTCGTGGAGAGGGTGCGCGAGATCGCGGCGGAGAAGCGCTGCACTCCGGCGCAGCTCGCGCTCGCGTGGCTGCTCGCGCAGGGACAGGACGTCGTGCCCATCCCAGGCACCAAGAAGCGCAAGTACCTGGAGGAGAACGCGGGAGCGGTGCGGGTGAAGCTGACCCAGGACGACCTGCGTCGCATCGACGAGGTGGCCCCGAAGGGCGTCGCCGCGGGCGCGCGGTACCCGGCCGCCGCCATGCAACGGGTGAACCTGTAGGCCCCGCGCTGGACGAAGAGCTTTCACAGGGAGCGCGGGAGGATTCGGTTTTTTCTCCCGCGCTCCCCAATTCTCCCGCGCTCCCTGTCTGCTTGAAGTCGGGAACGTCAGTGTTTGTGGCGGTGGTGCACGTCCGAGGCGTGCGGGTGGGAGTGCACGACTTGCTCATGCCGGTGCGCGTGGCTGTGCGGCTCGGAGACGGCTCCCGCATGGTCGTGGCGGTGGTGCTCGTCGTGGACGTGCAGGTGCTCGTGCTCGATGGGCTCGTGGACATGCACGTGCTCGTGCCTCTCGCGGGCGAGCAGCGCAACGCCCGCGGCCATCATTACTGCCGCCACGCATTCACGCAGCGTGAAGCCCTCGCCGAGGAGCGGGACGGAGAGCAGCGCGCCGGCGAACGGCGCCGTGGCGAACAGGGCCGACTGCCGCGCGGCCCCGAGCACGCGCATCGCCTCGACGTGCCAGACGATCGAGGCTCCGTACCCGAGCGCCCCGACCGCCAGCGCCGCCGCGGTCTCGCGCGCGCCCGGTAGCTTGCCTCCGAGCAGGAAGCCGACGAGGAGCGTGCATGCCCCGCCCGCGAGCCCCTTGAAGCGCACGAGGGCGACGGGATCGCGCAGCGAGAGCCGCTGCGTGAGGTTGGTGTCCAGCGCCCAGGCTGCGCAGGCGCACACGAGCGCCGCGGCGCCCAAGCCGTCCAGGCGGAGCGCGCCCGGCACCGCCGCCAACGTCGCCGCCGCTCCGGCGAGCAGCGCCGCCGCCGCCCAGCCTCGGCGGGACAGGTGCTCGCCGAACGCCGCGACTGCCAGTACCGCGGTGAGCGGTGCTTCCAGGTTGAGCAGCAGGGCCGCGGGCACGCCGGGGAGCCGCCGCAGACCGATCACGAGGAGCACTGGACCGGCGATCGCGCCGGCGACGACGATGCCGAGGAGCCAGGGCACATCGGAGCGGCGGAGCTTCGCCTCCGCGCCAGGCCGCAGGAGGCGCAGCAGGGCGAGCGCCGCACCGGCTCCGAGGTACAGGAGCCCCGCCAGGACCAGCGGGTCGGCGTCCGCCGCGAGCAGCTTGGTGACGGGAATGCTGGCGCCGAACAGCGCCGCCGCCAGGAGCCCCAGCCCGATGCCGCGCGCCACGGCTTCACTGTACGATCTACACTCCCGCCATGGCCAACCCACTACTCTCCGACCGCGACGTCGCGTTCCAGCTCTACGAGGTGCACGGCGCGCTGGATCTGTGCTCGCTGCCCTACTTCGCCGAGCACGGACGCGAGACGTTCGACCCATTCCTCGCCAGCGCCCGCAAGCTCGCCCGCGAGGTGCTCTTCCCGGCGTACCGTCCCATGGACCAGGAGCCGCCGAAGCTGGTCGACGGCCGGGTACGGGTCCACCCGGCGATGCGCGAGATCTGGCCTCGCCTCGTGGAGCTGGGCTTCACCTGCCCGACGCGCCCCACCGCGGTGGGCGGCCAGCAGATGCCGGCCATCGTCGCGGAGATGGGCGCCGGGTACCTGATGGCGGCGAACGTCGCCGCGATGGGCGGGCTCGAGCCTGGCCGACGTGCGCACGCGCGCGCGGCCCACGCCGGGCGGCCACTACCTGCTCGACGGCAACAAGGTGTTCATCTCGGGCGGCGACCAGGACTTCACCGAGAACGTGGTCCACCTCGCGCTTGCGCGCATCGAGGGCGCGCCGGCGGGAGTGAAGGGCATCTCGCTCTTCGCCGTGCCGCGGCTACGCCCCGGGACCGACGGCGCCCTGGCCGACAACGATTGCCACTCGGCCGGCGTGTTCCACAAGCTCGGCTGGCGCGGGCTCCCGAGCATCGCCCTCAACTTCGGCGAGCGCGGCGACTGCCGCGGGTGGTTGGTCGGCACGCCGCACCAGGGGCTTGCGCACATGTTCCAGATGATGAACTCAGCCCGCCTGATGGTGGGCATGAACGGCGTGACCAGCGCGTACGTCGCCTACCAGGAGGCGCTCGAGTACGCGCGCACGCGCACGCAAGGCCGGCCGCTCTCGGCGCGCGATCCGCGCGCTCCGCAGGTACCGATCGTCCAGCACGCCGACGTCCGCCGCATGCTGCTCCGGCAGAAGGCCATCGTGGAGGGAGCCTTCTCGTTGCTCGCCGCGTGCGCGCGCCTCTCCGACCTGGCAGACCACGCGGAGAGCGAGGCCGACCGCAGCCGCTGCGCGATGCTCCTCGACCTGCTCACACCGGTGGCCAAGACCTTCCCCGCCGAAAAGGGCTTCGAGGCGAACGTCCTCGCGGTCCAGGTGCACGGCGGGTACGGCTACACCAGCGAGTACCTTCCCGAGGCCTGGATGCGGGACCAGAAGCTCAACTCGTTGCACGAGGGGACCAGCGGAATCCAGGCGCTCGACCTCCTCGGCCGCAAGGTGCTGGGCACCGGCGGCGCGTCGCTTCGCGCCCTCGCCGAGCAGGTGATCGCCGACTGCCAGCGGCCCGGCGTCGACCCGGAGGAGAGCGCACAGCTCACGCGGGCGCTGGCGACCATCGGCGAGACGACGATGCACCTCGGCTCGCTCGGCGATCGCGACGCGATGATGCGGAACTCGAGCGACTACATGGAGCTGTTCTCGATCGCGGTCGTCGCCTGGCAATGGCTGGTGCAGGCGGCGGCCGCGCGCGAG
>VBKO01000452.1 GCA_005888115.1 Deltaproteobacteria bacterium | reverse complement strand
ACTGCGTCGCGCCGAAGACGTACTCCGCGCTCGGTCCCAGGTTGCGGAACTCCGGCTCGGCGGCGCCCACCGCGACGGCGAACATCTTCGCCTCGATCCCCAGCTCGTGGCACTGGCGGACGATGCCTTGCGAATCAGGCAGGTAGGAATTGGCGAAGAGCACGTCGGGGGCGATCTGCTTCACCTTGGTGAGGAGCGCGCTGAAATCCGAGCTGCCCTTGGGATAAGTCTCGTCGAAGACGACTTTGAGCCCGTACTCTCCTGCCATCTTGCCGACCTCGGTGGAGACGGCTTTGGGGAAAGCGGTGTCCTCCGCTAGCAGGGCGAGC
Organism: Deltaproteobacteria bacterium; assembly: GCA_005888115.1. Classification (GTDB taxonomy): domain Bacteria; phylum Myxococcota; class Myxococcia; order Myxococcales; family 40CM-4-68-19; genus VBKO01. Next base: position 4,223 of record VBKO01000452.1, on the reverse strand, counting down.
GTCTTGTAGCCGTTCGCCTTCGCCAGCGTGAGCGCTCCCAGCATGTAGCGGCCCGCCTGCGTCTGCGCTTGGAAGTTGTACTTGTACCCGCGCGTGTAGATCTTGACGTCGGCAGCCTCGGGTCCGAGCATCACCATGTGGTGCTTCTCGGCCACGGTGCTGACGGCGCTGGTCACGCCGCTCGAGTACGGCCCGACGATGAGGTCGACCGTATCCGAGGTGATCAGCTTCTCGTAGAGCTGGACGCCCGTGTTGGGATCGCTCTTGTCGTCGTAGTAGATGAGCCGGACGGGGCGCCCGAGCAGGCCGCCGCGGGCGTTCACGTCTTCCACCCACAGCTGCGTGCCCTCGATGCTGTACTTGCCGCTGCCAGCGTACGTGCCGCTCAGCGAGACGGACGCGCCGATGACGATCGGCTTCGGTTCGGCCCTTGCGGCCAGCGACTGCGCCATTGCCGCGGCCGCAGCGATCACGAGCGTCCTGTTTGATGTCATGGTGTTCTCCCTGCGATGAGCCGCCCGACGCGCGCTTCGGTGTCGAAGCTTCGGATGCGCTCGATCGCCGCGCGCATCTCCGCCTCGTTCGCGGCGCCGCGGAATTGCGCGAGCCGGACCGCCTTTTCCTCCAGCTCCGCCCGGGAAAGCGGATTCCCCGGATCTCCTTTGGGTGTTTCGACGCGCGCCGCGCAGATCCGGCCGCCGGTGGTGCGCACCTCGATCTTGCCGATCCAGCGCCGCGGATAGGCGGCGTCGACCTCCTCGTCGCGCACCATCCTCACGCGCTCGCGAAATGCGGCCACGCGCGGATCGATCAACGCGTGCTGCTCGAAGTCCTCGAGGCCTGCCTTGCCGTGTACGGCGATGAGCCCCAGCACCGTGCCCATCGAGAACTTGGCCTGGTGCACCGTCTGCGGCGTCTCCACCGGGCCGAGCACGTCGATTGCTCCCTGGTGCACGCACGCGCGCACCTCCGCGATCTGCTCGTGCGATAGCTCTTCGCGCCGCATCAAGTGGAGCAAGGCATCCGCCGCCGGGTGCGTGTGGCGGCAGGAGGCATGCCATTTGTAGGAGGTCTCCAGGATCGCCCAGCGGCTCCCCAGGCCGTCGGTGAGCCTCGCGGGATCGGCGTCCTTCGACATGCCCGCGGCCATGCCCTGCTCGCCTTCGAGGATCCGCTTCGCGCCGGTGAATCCTTCGCGCGCCAGGCAAGTCGCGAGCAGGCCGTCGGCGGCCGCCTTGGCGGCGTGGAGCTGCTTGGAGTCGGCTCCGTCGCGCAGGAATTCCCAAAGCCCCGCGGCTTGCGTGCCCGCCGAGCCGAGCGCACGCTGGGTGCCGTCGGCGTCGAATTCGAGGAGCTTGGCGGTCGCCGCCGCCGAGGCGAGCGTGCCCGCCGTCCCGGTCGTGTGGAACACCGTGTAATGAGAGCGGCCGAGGAACTCGCCGATGCGGATACCCGCTTCGTAACCGGCGATCGCCGCCAGCAGGAGCTGCCTGCCCGTTCGCTTCTCCGCTTGCGCCAGGGCCAGCGCCGCGGGGAACACCACTGTACCGGGGTGCAGCACCGATCCGTTGTGCACGTCGTCCTGCTCGACGACGTGCGAGGCCGCGCCGTTGACGAGGGCGGCGCACCACGCGCTGCTACTGCTCCGATCGGGGAGGACTTCGCTGGGCCCCGACGGCGGCCCCGCTTGCCGCGCGAACGCCTGCAGAGCGCGCACCGGCCGCGAATCCTTGCCCGCCAGCGCCGAGCCGAACCAATCGATGAAGAGATCCTTCGTCTTCTCGATGACGGCGTCCGTGACGTCGGACCAGCGGAAGCCGGCGAGGAACTCGCAGAGCTGCCTCGTTGCGTCGATTCGGGCCATGGTCGTCCCCCGATTCAAATCGCGCCGCACGCGCGCAGCGCCTCGATGCGCGCGGGCGTGTAGCCGAGCGAGTGGAGCACGGCATCGGTATGCTGCCCGAGCGAGGGCACTTCGCCCATCGCGGGCTCGATCCCTTCCAGGTTGGCCGGCGGCAGCGACGCCGCGATCCGCCCGGCGCTGGTGCCGATCTCGCGCCACCGCTGTCTCGCTGCGAGCTGAGGGTGCTGCACGACCTCTTGGATCGCGTTCAGCCGCCCGTTGGCGATCCCGGCCTCGTCGAGCAGTCGCACGGCTGCGTCGGTGCTCAGTCCCGCGAACGCATCCTCGATGATGCGCGTCAGCTCCTCGCGATGCGCGACGCGGGCGCTGTTGCTCGAGAACCGCGGGTCGCGGGCCAGCGTCGCCGGCGTGGTGCGGACCATAGGGCGCGATCGAGGGATGCGTGGCGCCCGTCCGGCGGGGCGCCTTGCCGCCGTAGCGGCCGAAGTACATCGCGTACCCCATCCATTCGACGAGCGATTCCAGCATCGAGATCTCGACGCGCGTGCCCCGACCCGTCCGCTCCCGCTGCAGGAGCGCGGTGAGGATCCCCGCGTACGCGTACATCCCGGCGGCGATATCGGCGACGGAGATCCCACAGCGCGAGGGTTCGTCGGGTCCGCCGGTAATGCCGACGAGGCCCGCCTCGGCCTGGACGAGAGTGTCGTACGCCTTCTTGTCGCGATAGGGCCCGCTGTCCCCGTACCCGGAGATGTCGGCGACGACGAGGCGCGGGTGTTTCGGAGCGAGCGTCGCGTAATCGAGGCCGGCGCGCGCGGCGGCGCCGGGCGCCAGGTTCTGCACCAGCACGTCGGCGCGCGCGACGAGCTTCTCCAGCACCTCGCGCGCTTCCTCGTGCTTGAGATCGAGCGTGATGCTCTCCTTGCCCCGGTTCAGCCAGACGAAGTGGGAGGAGAGCCCGTACACGGTTTCGTCGTAGCCACGGGCGAAATCGCCGCTCCCAGGCCGCTCGATCTTGAGGACGCGAGCGCCGTAGTCGGCCAGCTGGCGCGTGCAGAACGGCGCAGCCACCGCGTGCTCCAGGGAAAGCACGGTGACGCCTTCGAGTGGTCGCATGGTTTCAGAAGGAGCGCGGAAGCCCGAGCACGTGCTCCGCGACGTAGGAGAGGATGAGGTTGGTGGAGATCGGCGCCACCTGGTACAGGCGCGTCTCGCGGAACTTGCGCTCGACGTCGTACTCGGCGGCGAATCCGAATCCGCCGTGGGTCTGCAAGCACACGTTGGCCGCCTCCCAGGAGGCCTTGGCGGCGAGGTACTTCGCCATGTTGGCCTCCGCACCGCAGGGCTTGTGCTGGTCGAAGAGATCGCAAGCCTGCCAGCGCATCAGGTTCGCGGCCTCGACCTCGACGTAGCTCTCGGCGATGGGGAACTGCACTCCCTGGTTCTGTCCGATCGGCCGGTCGATCACGACTCGGTCCTTCGCGTAGCGGGTCGCCTTCTCGATGAACCAGTAGCCGTCGCCGATGCACTCGGCGGCGATCAGCGCGCGCTCGGCATTGAGCCCGTCGAGGATGTACTGGAAGCCCTTGCCCTCCTGACCGATGAGGTCATCGGCGGGGATCTCCAGGTTGTCGATGAACACCTCGTTCGTCTCGTGGTTCACCATGTTGCGGATGGACCGCAGCGTGAGCCCGTGACCCAGGGCCGCGCGCACGTCGACGAGGAAGATCGACAGCCCTTCGGATTTGCGCTTCACTTCGGCGACCGGCGTGGTGCGCGCGAGCAGGATCATCAGATCCGAATGCTGCAGCCGAGAGACCCAGACCTTCTGGCCGTTGACGACGTAGCGATCGCCCTTGCGAACGGCAAAGGTCTTCGTCTTCGTCGTGTCGGTCCCCGTGCTGGGCTCGGTCACCGCCATCGATTGCAGGCGCAGCTCGCCCTTGGCGAGCTTCGGCAGGATCCGCCGCTTCTGCGCGTCCGACCCGTGCCGGAGCAGCGTCCCCATGTTGTACATCTGTCCGTGACAGGCGCCGGAGTTTCCGCCGCAGCGGTTGATCTCCTCGAGAATTACCGACGCTTCGGCGAGCCCGAGGCCCGCGCCGCCATGTTCCTGCGGGATGAGCGCGGACAGCCAACCCGCGTCCGTCAGTGCGTGGACGAACTCCTCCGGGTACGCCTCCTCGCGATCCAGCTTCTGCCAGTACGCCGGACTGAACCGATGGCAGAGCGCCCGCACCGGCTCCCGGATTTCCGCGAAGGAACTGTCGCGCACCGATTCCTCGGGTCCATTGACAGACAATCGTCGTCATCGCACCGTTCCTCCTCGGGCGTCAACGGACGCGGGACCACCCTTGAG
>VBKO01000094.1 GCA_005888115.1 Deltaproteobacteria bacterium | reverse complement strand
GCCACGAGCGCCTCGGACGCCCAGCGGGCGCGTGCATGAGCGACGGACCCACCGCGGACCCGCCACCGGCCATCATCGCGACGGACCCACCGCGGACCCGCCACCGGCCACAATCGCGTGCATGAGCGACGGACCCACCCCGGACCCGCCACCGGTCCTCGCAGCTACCTAGAACTGCGCGACCTGCGCGGGCGGGTTCGCGTAGGCGAACTCGGAGAGGGCGGTGCCGCTGCGGTGGTCGGCCGGTGCGGCGGGCCGCTCGATGCGCAGTTCGTAGCGATTCTCGTACGTGTAGGTCATCGGGGCGGCCATGATGCTGACGAGGAAACGCGAGAGAGGGCTCATCTCGCCGAGCACGTCCTCCTTGTAGAGGAGCCGCTTCGCCTCGATGGTGACGGTCACCTTCTCGCCGAGGGCGCCCTTCGCCGACGCCACGACCCGCTGCGGCACGTCGTACTCGAAGCGGCCGCCCGTCTCGCGACGGGGCTTCCCGAACGACAGCTTCACCTCGCTGGAGCGCACCTCGGTCTGGCCGTTGCGGCTGGTGTAGAGCCAGCCTTGCGGCGCCACCCGGGAGCCTTCCGGCGGGATGAGAACCGCCAGGGCCATGGTCGCGCCCTCCGCGTCGTCGAAGGCCTCCATGCGGTACCAGAGCGACGCGGACTTGTACGCCGGCACGGTGCTGTAGGAGGTGTCGGCGTAACAGAATCCGCGCAGGCGCCTGCCGCCGCGATCCGGGCTCCAGACCGTCCCGTCGAACCTGCTGCGCAGGGCGAAGATGGTCTGGTCGAAGACGGCCCGGCCGCCCGCGTCGAAGGTGACGCGCCCTCCGCCCGGACGGACCGCCTGCGTCTCGGGCAGCACGGTGGCATCGATCACCAGCTTCTTGCCGGCGAAGTGCACGTGGTGGCTGGCGTCGGGTCCCATCGTGAGGCTGTGCGCGCCCATCTCGATGGCGCCCTCGGGCAGCACGCGCCACTGGCCGGATTCGAACGCCTCCGCGTCCTCGATCGTCTTGCCGTTCGGCGCCACCAGCACCGCGCGGGCCGCGGCGCCGCCGTGGCCCTCGAGGCCGGCGTTGCTGACGAGGAACTGCACGCGCGCGAAGGAGCCTTCGTCGCCCTGGAGGAGGAACGAATAGCTTTCCGAATAGAACGCCTCGGGCAAGAGCTTGGGCAGATAGCTGGCCTGCGTGACCTTCGCGCCGTCGTCGGCCTGGGCGGAGAAGCCGTGCACGCCTTCCTCGGCGAAAGGCATGCCGTAGGCGACGAACAGGACCGCGACCGCGGCCGTCGCCGAGGCGAGCGCGCCGACCAGCGCCAGCCCCGGCCGCGAGCGGTGCTGGCCGAGCCGGAAGACGAAGTACCGGTGGAGGGGCAGGTTCCATCCCACCCCGACGAGCACGCCGACCAGCGCCGCGGCTACCAACGGGTTCCAGCGCAGGCCGTCGGTGAGCAGCACTACACCGAGCGTATTGAGGAGGAGCGAGGTCAGCGAGATCGCCGCGTAGCGGGGCATCTCGTGCCAGACCGAATCGCCCTGCGTGCGGAACGTCCACAGCTTGTTGACGGTGAAGTTGGTCACCGCGCCGAGCAGCGCGCCCAGCGCGCGCGAGGTCCCCGTGTAGACCCCGGCCAGCTCGATGAGGACGGTGAAGGTGCCGTAGTCGACGAGCGTCGCGAGCACCGACGCCACCCAGGCTCGCCCGACCCAGCCGCTCAGCGGATCGCCCGCCCCGGCGCGGGACGGAGGCGGCGCGTGGCGCTGTCGCAGCTCCTGGTGGATGTACGCGAACCGGCGCAGCGCGGTGACGTTGGCTGCGACGGCGACCAGCACCAGGGTGGAGAGGAGCACGTGATACACCGGCCGGACGGCAGAAGGTTCCAGCACGCGCGCCAGCAAGGGCGAGAACATCCCGGCGATGCCGATGTACATGGCGCGCTCGCCGCGGTTCATCGCGCCCATGCGAGCGTCGATCCCGCTGATCTCGCCCTTGGCGCGCGCGTACGAGACGAGCAGCGCGCCGCCCATGGACGCGATGGCGAGCCCGAAACCGAGCGGGTAGGTCCGGTAATACGCGGCGATCCCCGCGAAGGTGGCGATCTCGGCGTATCGATCGACGGCGGCGTCGATCAGCTCGCCCGCCTCGGACGCGGTCCCGCGCGTGCGCGCCACCATCCCGTCGAGGGCATCGAGGATGGCGCAGAGGATCACCAGGCCGCCGCCGATCTCCGGCCGCCCCACCGCGAAAGCGGCCGCTCCGGCGACGCTGCACCCCAGCGAGGCGGCGGTGAGCTGGTTCGGGGTGACCCCCAGCGCGAGCGCGCCGCGCTCCAGCGGAGAGAAGCACCAGTAACCGAATTCGATCAGGTACCGACCCAGGAAGAAGCTGCCGGGTTCCTTCCGGGCGCGATCGTGCTCGAATCGGCCGAGCATGGCCACGCGGACGCCGTAGGCGGCGAGCAGGACGGCGGTGAAGGCGGCGAGGACCAGGACCAGGGTTCAGCCTCCGAACGGGTGCGCGGGGCGGGGCGCAACCGCAAGACCTGTAATGTTAATCACAGTGCAAGCTCTCCCCGCCGGCGCGGCCGCTCGTCCTGCAGCCAAGCGCGGCCCCCAAGTATCGGATTTGCACCAGTTTTGCAACATCGCACCCCTCGGACCCGCGAGGGTGCGGCGCGCTCACACACTTCATCAGGGAGGTAGGACGAGGAGGACCAGCGGGAGGCCGCGCCCGTACGTTCCGACTGCGTCCTCGAGCGGCTCGCCCTTGAGCGCCAGGGTGGCCTCGGGACCGCCGTCCAGGTTCACCGCGTCCATGACCCCGAGGGTTTCCGCCAGCCAGCGGGCCACGTCGCGGCGGACCGCGGGCCATTGCGAGGCGAAGAGGAGGATGCGCCCGTCGCGCAGCTGGCCGATGGCCGCCGTGCGGCTCGATTCGGCGCAGTAGTGCGCGCCGCTGCAGGCCGGAGCGCCGCCGCGGACCAGGGTGGGGAAGCTCTTCAGCGCGTCATTCCACTGGTCGGGATGGAAGTCCGGCGGCGGGAAGAAGCGCGGGGTGCGCGAAGCGGCCGCCACTGTGCTCTGCGCGATCGGCTTCGCCTCGCGCTGGCGGGCGCCGAACCACAGCGCGTCCTGACGGAGGCACCCCGCGCCCTTCAGCTTGCGTCCTTCCTGCACGATGTCGCAGGTGGGGCGGACCTCGCCGGCGTCGGCCGAATAGAAGGACCCGTTCGCGATCGCGACGGCGCCGGGATAGCGCTGCCGCCACTGCGCCAGGGTGGGCTTCTGCGGATCGAATCGCACCGCGAAGGTGGCCAGGTGCGGGTCCACCAGCAGCACCTTGGCCGCCCAGTTCGCGTCGCCGCCCAGGTCGGCCGCGGTGGCGGTCTCTATGCCCGGCGCGACCTCGCGCCACGGTGCCTGGAGCGGCGCCGCCACCGACCACAGAAGGAACAGCGCCGCGAGGATCATCCCATCCGCTTCTTGCGCCGCGGCTCACGGCGGCGCTGCGCCGAGGGGAACACGTCGTGGGAAGCGACGGCGGCCTGCGCCTCGGGGGCCGCGACCCGGCGCGCCAGGGCCATGAAGCGCTCCTGGCTGCGCAGGGGGGCGGCGGGAGTGCCTTGCGTGCCGGGCTGGACCCGCTCGTACTGCCCGTCGGCGCGCAAGATGCGCGCCTTGACGTTGTCCCCCAGCGAGGTGGCGAGCACTTCGTCGACGATGCGCTCCTTCACCGCCGCGTCCTCCACCGGGAAGGCGATCTCCACCCGGCGGACGAAGTTGCGCTGCATCCAGTCGGCGCTGGAGAGGTACACCTCCCGCTTGCCGCCCGCGTCGAACGACCAGATCCGCGAATGCTCGAGGAACCGGTCGACCACGCTGATCACCTTGATGCGGTCCGAGACGCCCGGGATGCCCGGCCGCAGCACGCAGATCCCGCGCACCATCAGCTCGATCTGCACGCCCGCCTGGGAGGCCCGGTACAGCGCCTTGACCACGTCGGGTTCCTGGAGCGAGTTCATCTTGGCCACGATGCGCCCGCGGCCGGTGTCCTTCGCGATCTGCGCCTCGCGGTCGATCAGCTCGATCACGGCCGACTTGAGCCCCAGCGGGGCCACCCGGAACTTCTTCCAGCAGGACGGCTTCGAATAGCCGGTCAACAGGTTGAACAACGAGGTCGCATCCGCGCCGAAGTCGTCGCGCGCCGTGAAGATCGACAGGTCCTCGTAGATACGCGCCGTGACCGGGTTGTAATTCCCCGTCCCCAGGTGCACGTAGCGGCGCAGCCCGCCCGCTTCGCGACGCACCACCAGCGCCACCTTGGAGTGGGTCTTGTATCCGATGAGCCCGTAGACGACGTGGACGCCGGCCTGCTCCAGCGCGCGCGCCCAGACGATGTTCGCTTCCTCGTCCATGCGCGCCTTGAGCTCGACCAGCGCGGTGACCTGCTTGCCGTTCTCCGCGGCCCGCTGCAGCGCGCGCACCACCGGTGAGTCCTTGCCCGTGCGGTACAGCGTCATCTTGATCGCCAGCACGGCCGGATCGTCGGCGGCGGCCTCGATGAACCCCACCACCGGATCGAACGACTCGTACGGATGGTGCAGGAGGACGTCGCGCTCGCGGATCAGCCGGAACAGATCGCGCTCGGCGTCGCCGAGCTGCGGCGGGACGACCGGCGTGAACGGCTCGTCGTGCAGCTCCTTCTGCTCGATGCGTCCGAGGAGTGGCAGGAGGTCGGGGATGTTCAGCGGCCCGTCGGGGCGGTAGACGTCCGGCGCGCCCAGCTTGAGGGCGCGCACCAGGTAGTCGACCATCTGCTGCTCGGCCCCGGCGGCGATCTCCAGCCGCACCGCGCTGCCGCGGTCGCGCCGGCGGACCTCGCGCTCGATGGTCACCAGGAGGTCCTCCGCCTCCTCCTCGTCGATGCTGAGGTCCCAGTTGCGCGTCACGCGGAACGCCCAGCACCCGTCGATGGGCATCCCGGGGAAGAGCTGCGCCGCGTGCCGGGAGATCACGTCCTCGAGCAGGACGAAGCAACGGCCGTGGTTCGGGATCTCGACCAGGCGCGGCAGCACGCTGGGAACCGGCACCACCCCGTAGCGGAGTCGCGCTCCGGGCGCAGCCGGGGCGAAGCGGACCGCCAGGTTGAGCGTCTTGTTTCTTAGATGCGGGAAGGGATGGCCCGGATCGAGCGCGATGGGAGTGAGGACAGGGAACACCTCCCGCCAGAAGTATTCGTTGACGAACGCCGCGGCCCCCGGCGAGAGCTGCTGCGAACCCACGAGCCGGAAGCCGGCGCGCTCCAGGTTGGGTAGCACGTCCGCGAGAAGGGCCCGATATTGCCGCCCCACCATCTCGTGCGCACGCACGCTGATGGCCTGGAGCTGCTCGCCTGGGGAGAGGGCGTCCGGTCCTGATTCCTCGACGTGCCCGGAGAGCTGCGACTTCAGCCCTGCCACCCGGATCATGAAGAATTCGTCTAGGTTGCTACTGGCGATGGCGAGAAACTTCAGCCGCTCCAGCGCGGGCACGGCCGGGTCGCACGCTTCCTCGAGGACGCGCTCGTTGAAGGCGAGCCAGGACAGCTCCCGGTTGATGAACCACCGTGAGTCCGACAGCGACTGGACCGGGGCGACCGGCTCCGGCGTCGGCACCACGGAGAGCGCCGCGGACAATGCGGGCTGGCCCGCGGCCGGCGTGAGGCCCGCAAGAGACGATGTAGGTGCGGCGTCCATGAATGGACTGTACATGCGCACCCCGACGCTGGCGAGCGAGAGGCTTGACACAGCGCCGCGCCGCGTTACATGGTGGCAATCACGCAATGCGTCACGGAGGACATCGATGTTCACGTCGGAGCAGGTGAAGCAGGCGTTCGGTACGGCCCAGGCGAAGGCGGCCGCCAAGGCGAAGGAGTTCGAGACGGAGGCCCGGAAGGTCCTCGAGGCCCTGGGCGATCGCGCCCAGACCGAGCTCAAGGTCCTCATCTCGGCCGCGAAGAGCGACACCCGGGACCGCATCGCGGACCTCGGAGCCGAGCTCGAGAAGCTGGGCCGCAAGGTCCAGGAGCTCGCGCGTACGCCGGCGGCGACGAAGGATGCCTCGCCGGCCGAGTCGGGTCCGAACGGCGCGCAGCCGCCCGTCAACTGACGGCTTGCGCCTCGCGCTCTGCGGCGGGGGCTGGCGCCGCTTGTCCCCCGCGCGACGCTTTCCGCAAGCCACACGCCTGTCGCACATGCGGGCTGTGGGGCCCACAGTGGGCCTTGTCCACCTTCACGGGTAGCCGCTAGCTTTCCCGGGTGCTCGGGGCGCTCCGCCCTGGGGCTTCCAAGGCGGGGTGCAGCATGGGCGACTTGCGCGCAGCCGTGCAGGAGTCGTGGGCCCGAGCAGTCCTGGCCGCCTCCTCGGTGGAGGAGCAGGCGCAGGAGCTGGCTGGCCGGATCACCCAGTCGTTCCAGGAGGGTCCGCTATCCCCGGACAACGCCCACAAGCTCCTCGCCGAGATGGCCGGAAAGCTGCGGGAGCACCGCCAGCAGGTGCAGGCGCAGCTCGAGGACGCGGTGCGCCGAGGCGTCGATCGCCTGCGTCCGGCGCGCGCCCAGCTCGATGCGCTCCGCCGCCGGGTGGAGGAGCTGGAGCAGAAGCTCGCCCGGGTCGAGTCTCGTCGGGAGAAGCCGAACGGATGATCGGCCGCCCGCGCGTCCGGACAATGCTGCTCGTGTGTCTCGGGCTGGTGCTCGCCGGGGCCGCGGCCGACGTGTGGGTGCTGGAGCGACCCGCGCTCACCGCCGATCGGCAGCTCAAGGACCAGTCCGCGAACGCGATGACGCAGCCGCAGCTCGAGGCGCTGCTCGTGCGCGTCGCGCCGTCGCTTCCGGCGGACATCCGCGTGAAGCTCGCCGAGGCCGTCCTGGCCGAGGCGGCGCGGGCCGGCTACGACCCTCTCTTCATCCTCGCGCTCGTCAGCGTGGAGAGCCGCTTCCGGCTGAAGGTCGCGAGCGAGCGCGGCGCCTACGGCCTGGTCCAGCTCAAGCCCAGCACCTTCGCCTGGATCAGCGCCCGGGAGCCCGATCTCGGCGGCGAGGACCTCGACGTCGCCGACGATCCGGTGGTCGACGTGCGGCTGGCCATCCGGTACTTCCGCTGGCTCGAGCGCCGCTTCCGCACTCGCGACGAGGCGCTGATGGCCTACAACGCCGGTCCCAAGCGCATCAAGCAGTACCGCGGCCGCGTGAAGGACATCCCGGACACGTACAAGGAGTACCCGCGGCGCATCAAGCGGGAGCACGCCCGATTCGTCCGCCTGCTGCGCGGGCAGACGGACACGCCCGACTCCGAAGTCCTGCTCGCGCGCGTGCAGCGCTGAGGCAGCGGCGGCCGACAGCTGCCGCTGGAGATGCGTTCCTCGGTTACACTGCCGGGCGCATGTCCACGGCGTATGTCCTGAAAATCGCGGAGCCCGAGGCGCGCCGCGCGGAGATCTCCCTCGAAGCCGACACGCGCGGCGCGGCGTCCATGGAAGCGCGGCTGCCCGTGTGGACGCCTGGCAGCTACCTGGTCCGCGAGCACCAGCGCCACGTCGACGGGCTGCGCGCACTCGAGTGTCGAGTACCGGCTCGGCTGCTTCGAGCTGACGGTGCGCACCAACCATGTCGACCCGAGCCATGCCTTCCTCAATCCGGCGGCCGCCTGCGCATTTTTCGTCGGGCGTGAAGGCGAGGCGTGCACCGTTCGCACCGAGGCGCCCGCCGAATGGCGGACCTGGGTGGCGCTCCCGCAGCGCGACGGCGCGTGGCACGCCGAGAATTACGACGAGCTGGCCGACAGCCCCTTCGAGATGGGCCCGCTCACCTCGCACTCGGCCCATTCGTTCACGGTGGAGGGCGTCCCGCACGAGCTGGTGGTCTGGGGCCGTGGCGACTTCGAGGGGCGGCGGGTGGTTCCCGACCTCGCCCGCATCGGCGAGGCGCTCGCCGCCGTCTTCCGCGGGCTGCCGTTCCAGGACCGCTACCTCTTCGTCGTGCACTTGAACGACAAGGGCCGCGGTGGGCTGGAGCACCGGCGCTCTGCGGCGCTGCTCGTCCCGCGCTTCGCCTTCGTCCAGAAGAGCGCTTACGAGGATTTCCTGCTCCTCGCCGCGCACGAATACTTCCATCTCTGGAACGTGAAGCGCCTGAGGCCTGTGGCGTTCACGCCGTACGACTGGACGCGCGAGAACCACACCCGGCTGCTCTGGGCGATGGAGGGGTTCACCAGCACCTACGAAGTGCTCGCCTTGCGCCGCGCCGGGCTGATCACGCCCCAGCGCTTCCTGGAGATCTGGGGCGAGCGCCTGACCGGTCTGCAGCGCACGCCCGGCAGGCTGCGGACGCCGCTTGCGCAGGCATCGTACGACGCCTGGATCAAGCACTACCGGCCCGACGAGAGCACCCCGAACACGACCGTCTCCTACTACCTGAAAGGGAGCGTGGTGGGCTTCCTGCTGGACCTCGAGCTGCGCCGGCGCAGCGGCGGAAAGCGATCGCTGGACGATCTGGTGCGGCTGCTGTTCGAGCGCCACGGACGCGCGCCAGGTTTGCCGGAGGACGGCGTGGAGAAGGCGGCGCTGGAGCTCGTCCCGGGCCTGGAGCCTTGGTTCGAGCGCGCCCTGCGCAGCACGGACGAGCTCGACCTCGACGCGGGGCTCTCGGGCGTGGGCCTGCGCGCGGTGATGCGCCCCTCGGTGGGGCCCGAGGACAAGGGTGGCGCGGAGCAGGGCGGCAAGGACGGAGCGCCGAACGGCGGCCCGCGCGCCTGGTTCGGCGCGCAAATGAAGGAGAGGGGCGGGGGGCTCGAGGTGCAGTCGGTCGTGGAAGGATCGCCTGCCCAGCGCGCCGGGATCGGCGCAGGGGACGAGATCGTCGCCCTCGACGGCTTCCGCACCGACCTGAAGCAGCGGTTGGGCCGCGCCGTCCCGGGCCAGCACATCCGGGTCACGTTCTTCCGCATGGACGAGCTCATCGAGCTGCGCGTGCAGCTGACCGCCGCACCGCGCGACACCGTGGTGCTGACCCCAGACCCACGCGCCACTGACCAGCAGGTCCGCCTCCGTGCTTCCTGGATCGGCGCGCCATGGCCCGACCAACCACCCGGTTCAGCCTAGGAAGGAGCGTTGCGCATCACGGGGCAGGCGGGTAGAGAAGCGGCGTGCGGGTCACGGAGATTTTCGAGAGCATCCAGGGGGAATCGACGCACGCGGGAAAGCCCTGCGTGTTCATCCGCTTCACCGGCTGCGACCTGAGGTGCCAGTACTGCGATACCGCGTACGCGTTCCACGGCGGCACCGAGATGGGCCGCGCCGAGATCCTCGACCGGGTCGCGCGCTACGGCGCGCGGTTCGTGTGCCTCACCGGCGGGGAGCCGTCCTTGCAGAAGGAGCTGCCGGAGCTGGCGCAGGAGCTGCTCGATCGCGGCTACGAAGTGTCGATCGAGACGCACGGGCAGAGGCCGCTCGACCGCGTCCCGCGCGGCGTGAAGAAGATCGTCGATCTCAAGACGCCCGGCTCGCGCGAGCCGCACACCGACTTCCGCGAGCTCGAGCGCCTCGGCCCTGGCGACGAGCTGAAGGTGGTGGTCTGCGACGAGGCCGACTTCCGCTGGGCCGTGGGCATCATCGACCAGCTCGGGCTGTGGGAGCGCGTGCCGGTCCTCTTCTCGCCGAGCTTCGGGCAGGTCGCGCCGCAGGATCTGGCCCGCTGGCTGATCGAGAGCCGCCGCCCCGGGCGGCTGCAGCTGCAGCTGCACAAGCTGATCTGGGGCGCCGAGGCGCGCGGTGTGTGAAGCGGAGCGCTGAGTGAAGCGGCCCTGCTACGTGGTGGACGCGTTCACGAGTCGCGCCCTCGCCGGCAACCCGGCGGCGGTGGTGCTCGACGGGCGCGACCTGCCGGCGGCCGACCTGCAGCGCATCGCCGAGGAGCTCAAGCACGCCGAGACGGCCTTCCCGTTGCCGGCGCGCGAGCCCCAGGCCGCGTTCCACCTGCGCTGGTTCACGCCCTTCTGCGAGGTGCGGTTCTGCGGACACGCGACCCTGGCCGCGCTCCACGTGCTGGTCGAAGAGGCGCAGCGCATCCGCGTCCCCGCGCACGGCACGACCCGGCTCTCCTTCACCTGCAAGGCCGGCCTGTTCCGCGCCGAGCTGTCGCGGGAGCAGGGGAAGCTCCGCGCCGTATTCGAGACGCCCGCCACCCGATTCGCGCCGCAGCAGGTAGACGGCGCGCTGCTCGCGGCGCTGAACCTCGTCCCCGAGATGCTCGATCCGGGGTTCCCGCCGCACCGCGCGCTCTCCGAGGAAGGCAACCTCTACCTCTGCCTGCGCGACCGGGAGGCGCTGGCCCGCGTGCGCGGCGACCCGGGCGCGTTGCCCGCGATCGCCGAACGGCTGGGCGTCGTCGGGTTCGTGCCGTTCGCGCGCTCGCCGCAACCGGGCGTGGATGCGGCGCTGCGCGCCATCTTCGCCGACCATGGCGTCTCCGAGGACCCGGTCACCGGCAGCGCCGCCGGCCATCTCGCGCTCCTCCTGCAGGAGCTCGCCCCCGCCAAGGTCCCCCGCAGGCTGGTCTTCACCCAGGGCGACGAGCTGGGCCGCCCCGGCCGCATCGAGATTGAGCTCCGTCCCGAATCGAATCCCTCCGACCTGCGCGCCTGGATCACCGGCCCCGCCACCGTCATCCTCCGCGGCGAACTGGATCTGCCATGAGAGACGAAAAGCGTTTCAAAGGGAGCGCGGAAGGAAAAAGGGAGCGCGGAAGGAAGCGTTTTGAAAAACAAAGCCTCCCGCGCTCCCTGATCTCCCGCGCTCCCCGTGAAAGCAGTTTGACCATTTCGTCGATGCAATCGGCGCTCCAGCGGCAATTGAGGGATGTGCATAGCGAGGAGGATGGGAGGAGGCTGGAGCTGGAGAGGGCTGGGGTGAAGGGCCTGCGCTACCCGATCTGCGTATTGGACCGGGCGAACGGGCAGCAGCACACGGTCGCCGAGATCGACATGAGCGTGTCGCTGCCGCACCGCCGCCGCGGCGCGCACATGAGCCGGTTCGTCGAGCTGCTCAACCGCCACCGCCGGGAGATCGACATCCGCCGCTTCCGCGCGCTGTGCGCCGAGCTGCGCCGCGACCACGCTGCCAGCGCGGCCCACGTCACCGTCAAATTCCCGTATTTCGTCGAGAAGCGCGCGCCGGTGAGCGGCGCGGAAGGCCTCGTCGACTACTCCTGCACGTACGGCGCGAGCGTGACCGCCGACGCGGCCGAGCTGTGGGTGTCCGCCGAGGTGCCGGTGACCAGCCTCTGCCCGTGCAGCAAGGCGATCAGCCGCCACGGGGCGCACAACCAGCGCAGCATCGTCCGCGTGAAGGTATGGTTCTCGCGGTTCTTCTGGCTGGAGGACCTGATCGCGCTGGTCGAGGAGAGCGCTTCTTGCGACCTCTACGCCCTCTTGAAGCGCCCGGACGAGAAGTGGGTCACCGAGCGCGCCTACGAGCGCCCGCGCTTCGTCGAGGACCTGGTCCGGGAGGTGGGAACCCGCTTGCGCCGCGATCGGAACTTCCCGCGCTGGGAGGTAGAGGCGGAGAGCCTGGAGTCGATCCACGCGCACAGCGCGTATGCGCGCTTGTCCTACCCCGGGCCGGCGAGGGGCGGGAGCGCCGGAGAATCTTGACCGGGCGGGCGTTTGCAGCCACGCTCTGCGAGTATGACCAGCCTGCTGCTCGCCGCGTCCATCTTCCTGAACGGCGTCAACATCGATGGCGTGCGCGGGCAGAATTTCGAGAAGTGCCGCGCCGTGCGCATCGACGACAAGGGCAACCTCCACCTGGACTGCCCGGCGTACCAGGCCGAGAACGCCGGCGGCGGCGCGGCGGTCCCCGTCGTGCTGCCGAGCATCCCGGTCGCCGGCGCCAGCGTGGTGCCGCCCAGCCTCTCCAAGCACTACTTCCTGGTGACCGAGCAGAATGACGGTGCGGCCGCCCAGTACGACGTGGACGTCTACGTGAACTCGCGGTGGGTCCGGAAGGTGCGGAGCGGCGACGAGCAGATCGTCCTGGACATCACCCGGTTCCTCTCGCCGGGCCGCAACAAGCTCCTCTTCGCCGCCACCAAGCGCGCTTCGAAGACCGGTCCGGCGACGAGCTTCGTCCGGTTCATCGTCGGCGAGGGCGAGTCGTCCGGGGCGCAGGTGCTGATCGACAATCCCCTGCTGGAGTGCAAGCGCAGCGCGGCGGAGACGGACAACGTGAACGAGGAGTTCACGGTGCAGGCGCGCTGATGTTGCACGAGGACCCGGAGCGCACCCACCTCCAGGCACGGCGGGAAGAGATCGTCACCATCTACGAGTCCGCCAACCAGCCGCTGGTCCAGACGCCCGGACATTCCGCGCAGGCGGCGCAAGCGGCCGTGATCGCCCTGCGCACGGGGCGCGCGTTCGAGGTCCTGGTGGTGCTCACCTTCGCCGAATCGCGGGAGAACGTCGTCTATGCGCCCGACGCGCCGGTGCCGCAGACGCAGCTCCAGCAGGCCGTCGACGAGGCGCTCAACTTCGCCGAGAGCATGGGCTTCATCCTGGAGAGCAACTGGGCGGGGCTCAACCCGACGCAGAAGGAAGAGGTCATGGGGCGGATGAGCGCTTTCCAGCCTCCACAGCCGAAGGAGATCGAAAGGCCGCCCGAACGGCCGAAGGCCGCCGACGCGCTCTCCGCGGTGGCGCGTCTCTTCGCCGCCTTCGCCCTGCTGCTGGTCGCGGCCGGCGCGACGGCCTGCAGCGGCGTGAGCGCGGAGCAGCGCCGCCGCAGCGCCGAGATCCATTACGACCTCGGCACCAACATGCTCCAGAACGGCGATGTGCAGGGCGCCTTGAAGGAGTACCTGGACGCCGAGAAGGAGGACGAGGATCTCCCGCAGACGCACAATGCGCTCGGCGTCCTCTACGCCTATTCGCTGGCGCGGCCCGAGAGGGCCGAGGAGCACTTCCGGCAGGCGATCGCGCTCGACAAGGACTTCTCCGAGGCGCGCAACAACCTGGGCTCCTTCTACGTGGCGCGGGGGCGATTCGCAGAGGCCATCCCGCAGTTCGAGCAGGCGCTGGCCAATCCGCTCTACCGCGACCGGATCATCGCGGAGACCAACCTGGGCTGGGCTCTGTACAAGACCGGTCAGCCGGAGAAAGGGATGCGGCGCATCGAGTCCGCCCTGGTCATCGCGCCCAAGTACTGCCTGGGCTGGCGGCAGCTCGGCACCATCCACGCCGAGCGGGGCGAGCTGCGGGCGGCTGGCGATGCGTTCGCGAAGTACGCAGCAGCGTGCCCCGGGACCGCCGACGCGCACCTGCAATCGGGGAAGATCCTCGCGCGCCAGACGCGTGCGGCCGACGCCCGCGTCGCCTTCCAGCGCTGCGCCGACTCGAAGGACGACCGCGAGACCACCGTGGCGAAGGAGTGCCAGCGCCTTCTCCGCGAGCTGACGCCGTAATCGAGCATCCTGCAGGCTGCTGCAGCTACACTGCCCGGCGTGGACACCCGGGCAGAGCGCCTGGCGGCGATCGTGCTGCGCACGGTCGCCTATGGCGACAGCGATGTCATCGCGCACCTGTTGGTCCGGGGCCGGGGCCGGGTGTCGGCCTTTGCGCGCGGCGCGCGCTCCAGCCGCCGGCGGTTCGGCGGCGCCCTCGAGCCGTTCCAGCTGGTCGAAGTGCTGCTCGCGGAGCGCAGCGGGCAGGAGCTGTGGATCCTGCGCGAGGCGGCCGTGGCGGAGGCGTACGCGGGCGTGCGTGAAGATCTGCACCGCATCGCGCACGCGGGGTACGCCGCCGAGCTCGCGCACGAGCTGTCGCGCCCGGCGGAGCCGGCGGACGAGCTGTTCGCTCTGGTGACCGAGTTCCTGCACCGTCTCGCAACCGGACCGGCGACGAGCGCGCGGCTGCGCGCGCTGGAGCTGCGCGCGTTGGCGGCCGCGGGGCTCTCACCGGAGCTGTCGGCGTGCGCGCGGTGCGGCTCGGCGGTTCCCTGGGGCAAGGCGGCTTTCGATGCCGGCGCCGGCGGCCTCGCCTGCGGGCGGTGCGCCCATCCCGGGGCGCTGCTCCTCACCGCGGGAGCGCGCGCGGCGCTGGCCCAGCTACAGCGAGTCGGGCTCTCCGCCGCCGACACCCCGCTGTCCGCCGACGGGAGCGGACGGCCGGCGGACCCGCGCGCGTTCGAGGAGGCCTGCGCCCAGGCGGCGCGGCCGCTGGCGGCCTTCCTGCTCCACCACCTGGGGCGCACGCCGCGCAGCGCCGGTTTCGCGCAGCAAGTGGGAGCTCCGCCGTAGCCGTCCCACCCGGGGAGCAGCGTGGGCCGCTGCGCGACGGGGGCGGATGGATCCTCAAGCCCCGCCGCAGCGCGCCGATACCTGCCCTGGGAGGTCCGCATGGCTCGCGTCAGCAACGTCGTGCTGCTCAACCAGCACCCCGTGGAGCAGGCGCTGCTGCGTTATTTCCTCTCCAGCGAAGGCGTCGCCTCCAGCTCGCTCAGCCCGCGCGCCGGGCTCGATGCGCTCGCCGCGATGGCGCCGGATCTGGTGATCGCCGATGCGGCGGGCGCGCACGGCTGCACCCAGCTCCGCCAGCGGCTGCCCGAAGCGCGCATCGTCGCGCTCGCCGAGGCCGGCGACGTGGAGGGAGCCGACGCCATCCTCCGCCGGCCGCTCGATTTCCACCGCCTCAACCGCGATCTGCGTCCGCTGCTAGAAGGGGGAAAAGGCGCCTCGCGCGTCCGCCGCGTCCTGCTCGTCGACGACGACACCGACGTGCTGGAGGTGACTCGCAAGGCGCTGGAGGCAGTGGGCTGCTCGGTGACCTGCATCGCCGATTCGAGCGAGGTGCTTCGCGCCCCGCCGGGCGACGGGTACGACCTGGTCCTGCTCGACGTGGTGATGCCGGAGGTGGACGGACTGGAGCTCTGCTACATGCTCCGGCAGCACTACGGCGAGGATCTGCGTATTTGCATGATCACGGCCGCCACCGATCCGGAGGCGATCAAGCGCGCCGCGCAGTACGGAGCGGACGGTTGGCTCACCAAGCCGATCCGGAAGGCGGATCTCCTCGCGCTGGTCGGTCTGGGGGAGCGCAACGGGCCGAGCGCCGAGCGCGGCGCGATCGCGGTGCCCGCGCCGTTCACGCCGCAGCCCGGCGCCGCTCCCCGCCGGCCGCACGTCCTGGTGATCGACGACGACCGCGACGTGCTCGAGTACTGCCGCGCCGTGCTGGCCGGGGCGGGCGCGGTGGTGGACGCCATCCAGGATCCCTCCACCTTCCGCGAGCTGCTGCCGCCGGGCGGTTCCTACGATCTGGTCTTGATCGACATCTTCATGCCGGGGATGGACGGCATCGAGCTGCTACGCCGCTTCTCCGCCGACGTGCGCAACTGCGCGTCGAAGCTGTACGTGATCACCGCGGCCGACGACGAGGCCTTGCGCGCGCTGGCGAAGCGGAGCGGCGCGGACGGGTACCTGACCAAGCCGCTCAAGCAGAAGGCGCTGCTCGAGATTCTGGCTGCCTAGGGGAGGGCTGTAGCGATGGCGCGCATCCTGGTGGTCGACGACGATCCGGACATCCGGTTCGTGGCGCGGCTTGCCTTGAAGCGCGGCAAGCACGAGGTGACGGTGGCGGAGTCCGGACGCGCGGCGATCGCGCACCTCGACTCCGGCGCCGCCTGCGACCTGATCCTCTGCGACCGGATGATGCCCGAGATGAGCGGGGTGGAGACGCTGGCGGAAGTCCGCCGGCGCCGCGCCGACGTGCCCTTCGTGTTCCTCACCGCCAAGGCGCAACAGGACGAGATCGAGGAAGGCCTGCGCCTGGGCGCCAGCCGCTACCTGACGAAGCCGTTCGAGCCCGCCGAGCTGCTCGGCGAGGTGAACAGCATCCTGGGTCAGTGAGCGCGCGCCGCCCCATCCCGTTGCCGGGGTCCCGGCCCGCGCCCTCGCCGCCCGCGCGCACTCTCGAGGAGCTCGAGGAGGACCGCGAGCGCCTGGAGGCTACCGTGCGCGCGCTGCGGGGAGCGCTGCGGGTGGTCGAGAACGTCTCCAGCGCATTCCAGCGCGAGCGCATCCTCGCCGCCGTCACCGACGCGCTCACGCGTAGCCTGGGCGCGGCGGCGGCGCGCGTGTGGCTGGTCGGTCCCGGCGACAGCTGCGGGACCTGCGAGCTGGCCGACCGCTGCCAGAACCGCAAGAGCTGCCTCCATCTCGTCGACCACGGCGGACTGGGGCCCCTCGACCGCGTGCTGCGGCGGGTGCCCATCGGCGATTTCTCCGTCGGCCGCGTGGCGGCGCAGGGCGGCATGATCACCTCCGACCGTCTCGACCAGGAGCCGGGGCTCGCCGACCCCGACTGGGCGCGCATCGAACGGCTCAAGTCGTTCGCCGGGTATCCGCTGATCCACGAGGGCCGCCTGGTCGGCGTGGTGGCGATGTGGAGCCGCGAGCGCTTGCGCGACGAGGTGCTCGAGGCCCTGCGCATCCTGGCCCGGCATGCGGCGACAGCGATCGCCGGCGCGCAGCTCATCCAGGACGTCCGCGCCGAGAGCGAGAAATCCCAGGCGGCCACCCGGCAGATCGAGGCGCTGGTGCAGGCGTCGCGCAGCGGCATCCTGCTGGTCGACCGGCACTCGCGCGTCGCCTTCGTGAACTCGGCCTTCCGGCGCCTTTTCGCGCTGGACGACCATGAGCTGACCGGCTGGCCGGTGGCCGCGGTGGAAGCCTCGGTCAAGCCGGTCCTGCGGGAGCAGCCACTGCGCGGCGAGGACCGCGAGCTGGAGGTGCACTTGCCTGGAGAGCCCAAGCCCCGCGTGCTTCGCGCGTACTCCGCGAAAGTGGCCGGGATAGGCGGCGAGCCGATCGGATGGATGGGCGTGTTCGACGACGTGACCCGCGATCGCGAGGTGGACAGGATGAAGACCGAGTTCATCTCCACCGTCTCGCACGAGCTGCGCACGCCGCTGACCAGCATCAAGGCGTCGATGGCGCTTCTGCTCGACGGCGAGACCGAGCTGGACGGGGAGACGGCCGAGCTGGTGCAGGTCTCGAAGCGCAACGCCGACCGCCTGGTCCGGCTGGTGAACGACATCCTCGACGTGAGCAAGATCGAGGCGGGGCGGCTGCAGCTGGACCTGCAGGAGCACGAGGTCGCGCGCCTCTGTGCCGAGGCGGTGGCCGGCATCGACGGATTTGCGAAGAAGGTGGGCGTCGTCGTGCGGACGAGCCTGGCGCCCGGGCTTCCGCGCTTGCGCGCCGACTGGGACCGGGTGGTGCAAGTGCTCACGAACCTGCTCTCCAACGCGCTCAAGTTCTCGCCCAGCGGCAGCGAGGTCGACCTGGTCGTCTCGTCCCGCGACGCCGGCGTGCTCTTCGCCGTGCGCGACCGCGGCCCCGGGATCCCGGCCGACTTCCGCGACAAGCTGTTCACCAAGTTCGCCCAGTCGGACCGCGCCAAGCGGGAGCAGGAAGGAACGGGGCTGGGCCTCGCCATCTCCCGCGCGCTGGTGCTGGCGCACGGCGGCGAGATCTGGGTGGAGAGCGAGCCCGGACACGGCGCGTCCTTTTTCTTCACGCTCCCCGCTGCTCCCGGGTAGCCTTAGGATCCCCGATGATGGCCCGCGACGAACAAGGCGCCACGCAGGCGGCCGAGGAACCGGTCGACCGCGAGCTCCTCGAGCACTACCTCGCCGGCGGCGGAGAGAAGCTCGCCGCGCTCGAAGCCGCCCTGGCTGCGGCGCGGAGCGGCGAAGCCGGCGCGGGGGACGCGCTGCGGCGCGCCCTGCACAAGCTGGCCGGGAGCGCGGGCACCTACGGCTTCGCCGAGCTGGGGAGGCAGGCGCGAGGTCTGGAGATGCGCGTCCAATCGGCGGACGAGCCCCTCCCCGAGGACCTCCTCCTGGATACCGTCGCCTTCCGGCGCGAGCTGGAGGACACCTTCGAGGAGGCGCGGTCGAGGCTCGCCGGAGGGCCGCCGCCGCCGCTCTCGGCGATCCGGCAAAAGCTGGTCGTCGCGGTGATCGGCGGTGGGCTGGAGGATCCCGTCGGGGAGGAGCAGGCGCA
>VBKO01000451.1 GCA_005888115.1 Deltaproteobacteria bacterium | reverse complement strand
CCAGCCAGCGGCCGTACCGAAGCGTCCGGATCCGGGATGATCCGTCCCAGGTCCGGCTGGCGGCACGCCACCGCTGCGAGGGGATGGAGCTGGCACGTCTCGTGCGTCCGAAGCCCGCGTGGACGGTTTCCTGCTCGACGTCCGTCACGCGCTCCGGTCGCTGCGGCAGAGTCCGGGCTTTGCGCTTGCAGCCGCGCTGACGCTCGCGCTGGGCATCGGGGCCAACACGCTGCTCTTCAGCGTGATCAGCTTCGTCCTGTTGCGGCCGGTCCCCTACCCCGCTCCGGACCGACTGGTGCTGATCACGGAACGCCAGACGACGTTGCCGGAAGCGTCGGTCGCCTATCCCAACTTCCTCGACTGGCGCGCGCAGGCGGGCCAGCTCTTCAGCCACTTCGCCGCCTCGCGGCGCGACAGCTTCAACCTGACCGGCGCGGGCGAGCCCGAGCGGCTCAAGAGCCGCATGGTCTCCGCCGCCATCTTTCCGGCGCTCGGCGTCGCCCCGGCGCTCGGTCGCATCTTCGGGCCCGAGGAGGACGCCCCCGGCGCACCGCGCGTCGTGGTGCTCACCTGGCAGCTGTGGCAACGTCGTTTCGGCGGCGACCGCGGCATCCTCGGCCGCTCGCTCCAGCTCAACGGGGAGGCCTACGAGGTCATCGGGGTGCTCCCCGAGGCGTTCCGGCTGTTCAGCGGTGCCGACGTGTACGTACCGATCGGGTTGTGGCAGGACGTCTATCCGGACCGCGGCCAGCACCCCGGTATCTACGTGGTCGGCAGGCTGCGCCCCGGCGTCACCATCGATCAGGCGCGCAGAGCCTTGGACGCCGTGGCAGAACGCCTCGAGCAGCAGTATCCACAGACCAACACCGCGAGCCGGGTGAAGGTCGAGCCGATGAGCGACGCCCTGGTGGGGGAGGCGCGCACTCCGCTGCTGGTCCTCTGGGGCGCGGTGGGGTTCGTGCTGCTCATTGCGGGCGCCAACGTCGCGAATCTCCTGCTGGCGCGCGCTTCGGCCCGGCAGCAGGAGATCGCGATCCGCCTCGCGATGGGTGCCGGACGTGCCCGTCTCGTGCGGCAGCTGCTCACCGAAAGCGCGCTGCTCGCGCTGGCGGGCGGCGCATCCGGTGTGCTCCTCGCCATCTGGGGCATGGAACTCGTCCGTCCGCTGGTGCCTGCGACGGTGCCTCGCGCCGGCGATCTGCGCATCGACGGACTGGCGCTCGCGTTCACGCTCGTCCTCTCGCTCGCAGCCGCGGCGCTGTTCGGACTCGTCCCGGCGCTGCGAGCCTCCGCCATCGACCTGCACTCGTACCTGAAGGAAGGACGGGCCATGGTTGGTCGCGCGCGGGGCAGGCTGCGCAGCGGGCTCGTGGTCGCGGAGGTGGCGCTGGCGCTCGTCCTGCTCATCGGCGCCGGGCTCCTCCTGCGCAGCTTCGCGCGGCTCACGCGCGTGCAGCCGGGATTCGATCCTGCGCACGTGCTCACGATGTCGATGGCGCTGCCACCTTCGCGCTACGGAACCTCGACCGCGCTCGTTCGATTCGCGCGCGAGCTGCGCGAGCGCGCCGCCGCGCTGCCGGGCGTGACCGCCGCCGCGATCACCGGCGGGCTGCCTCTCGGAGATGCCCCCGACACGTCGGTGTGGCCCGAGGAACGCCCGACGCAGGGTCCGGGTGCGCGCGAGGAGGCGATGCTCTATTCGACGACCCCCGGATACCTGGAGGCGATGCGCATTCCGCTGCTGGCAGGACGCTTCTTCACCGAAGCCGACGGTGACGAGCACCCGGTGTGCGTCATCGACGACGCCTTCGCGCGCAAGCTGTTTCCGGGCGAGGATCCGCTCGGCAAGCGTCTCGTCGACGAGGAGCGCGGGGCTGGAAAAGGCCCGGAGATCGTCGGTGTGGTCGGTCACGTGCAGCAGTTCGGGCTCGACGGCGCCGGCCCCGTGCACCTGGGGATGTATGTGCCATATCGCGCTGCCGCCCAGCGGATGCCTGTCTTCGCCGGCAACGTCACGCTCGTGGTCCGGGCCGTCGGCGATCCGCGCGCCCTGGAGCCCGCACTGCACGGCGCGCTCCGGTCCATCGATCCCGAGCAGCCCGTGTTCGCCGTGCAGTCCATGGAGGACGCCGTCTCGCGCTCGCTGGGAAACCGCCGGTTCAATCTGTACCTGCTGGGCGGATTCGCCGCGCTCGCCGTCCTGTTGGCAGTCGTGGGGATCTACGGCGTCATGTCGTACTCGGTCTCGCAGCGCACCCGCGAGATCGGCATTCGCATGGCGCTCGGGGCCGCGCACGGGCGCGTGGTCGGGCTCGTGGTCAGCCAGGGTCTCAAGTTGGCGGCTCTCGGCGTCGCCATCGGGATCTCCGGCGCCCTCGCGCTGTCCGGCGTGGTGCGCACGCTCCTGTACGGCGTGACGGCCACCGATCCGCTGACTTACGGCGCGATCTCCTCGGCACTGATCCTGGTTGCGCTCGGCGCCTGCTGGCTCCCCGCCCGGCGAGCGGCACGCGTCGATCCGGTCATCGCACTCCGCGCCGAATAGGGTGTCCGATTATGGGATCGCGGGATCCCACCTACGGGCGGAATCGGCCGCAGGATGGCGATCAAGGGCGAATTACCGCAGTTCGCGCCCTGGCATGAAGTTCGCTCTACTCGGGGCCGATGCAGGCGAACGAGCAGATTGCAGGTAGATCACCGGGCAGCGTGGTCGACATCCCGCGCAAGAAGGCCCCGAAGACGAAGCGCAACGTCGCGCTCGCGGCCGGAGGCCTCCTCGCCGTCGTGGCGATCACCGTCGGCCTGTCACGCCTCAAGGCGGCGGCGCCGAACCGCCGACACCGCGGGGCGCGTGGAACGGTTGCCGCTGCGTCCGGGCGCCAAGGTCGAGGCCGGGACCGTCCTACTGGAGCTGAGCAATCCTGACGTGATGCTGCAGGAGCTGGACGCCGAGCGGCAGCTCGCGCAAGCCAAGGTGGACCTCATCAACCTGCGCAACACGCTGCACACACAGGCGCTGGCGCAGCGCTCGACGATGGCCACTTTGCGCACGGATGCTCAGGACGCGCGCCGCAAGGCGGACGCGATCCGCGACTTGAAAGGCGTGGTCTCGGACATCGAGCTCAAGCAGCAGCTGGACAAGGCGGACGAGCTGACCGGGCGCACGGAGATCGAGGAGCAGCGCCTCACCGTCATGCAGGGCAGCCTGCGCGACCAGGTGCGCGCGCAGGAGGCCCAGATCGACCGGCTCAAGGCGGTAGTGGCATTCCGCCAGAAGCAGGTCGACTCGATGAAGGTGAAGTCGATCGACGAGGGCGTCCTGAGCGAGCTGCCGCTCGAGCTGGGACAGTGGGTCACGCCGGGCGCGCTGCTCGCCAAGGTGGTGAAGCCCGAGCGCCTCAAGGCGATCGTCCGCATCCCCGAGACGCAGGCGCGCGACGTCGCCCTGCAGCAGAAGGCGGAGATCGACACCCGCAACGGCGTGGTGCAGGGCAAGGTGGCGCGCATCGCGCCGTCCGCGGCGCAGGGCTCGGTCGAAGTGGAGGTGGCGCTGCCGGCCGAGCTGCCCAAGGGGGCCCGCCCCGATCTGACGGTCGAGGGCACCATCGAGCTGGAGAAGCTCAACGACGTCCTCTACGTCGGCCGCCCCGCCGGCGCGCAGCCCGACGCCACCGTGGAGCTGTTCAAGCTGACGAAAGACGGCGACCTCGCGGTTCGTACCAAGGTTCGCCTGGGCCGCAGCTCGGTCAGCACCATCGAGGTGCGCGACGGCCTTGCGGAGGGGGACGGCGTCGTCCTCTCCGACATGACCCAGTACGACAACGCCGAACGAGTGAGGCTTCGCTGAATGGAGACGACCCAGACGCCCGCCGAGCCCGGACCGCAGCTCGTCTCGGGACCCGCCCCGACGCTGCTCGAGCTGCAGGGCATCCGGAAGGTGTTCCTCACCGACGAGGTGGAGACGCACGCCCTGTCCGACGTGCACCTCGCCGTGAAGAAGGGCGAGTGGCTCGCCATCGTGGGTCCTTCCGGATCGGGGAAGACCACCTTGCTGGCGCTGCTCGGGCTCCTCGACACGCCCAGCGCCGGCACCTT
>VBKO01000450.1 GCA_005888115.1 Deltaproteobacteria bacterium | reverse complement strand
AGGCGGCCAGCACCTGTACGCGCTCGCCCGCGGCGCGCGACACGAGATCCCGTCCGTCGCCGAGCGGCCGAAACTGACGCCGACCACGAACATCGAGACCGTCGACCTCCAGGGCCGCAAGCAATTCGTCGCCATCACGCGGCCCCAGACCTTCGACCCGAACCGCCGCTACCCGGTGCTCCTCAAGGTCTACGGCGGGCCGCACGCCGTCACGGTCGTCGACTCCCTCGACACGTACGTGATGGACCAGCTCTACGCCGACGCCGGGTTCATCGTGATTCGCACCGACGGCCGCGGCACGCCCAACCGCGGCCGCGCCTGGGAACGCGCGATCCTGCGCGATCTGATCTCGATCCCGATGGCGGACCAGATCGCGGCTCTCCACGCCATCGGCGAGCGCCACCGCGAGCTCGATCTATCGCGCGTGGGTGTCGCCGGATGGTCGTTCGGAGGCTACTTCTCGGTGATGGCGGTGTTGCTCCATCCCGAGGTGTTCAAGGCGGCCATCGGTGGCGCGCCGGTCACCGACTGGACGCTCTACGACACCGCGTACACGGAGCGGTACATGAGGACGCCGCAAGAGAACCCCGAGGCCTACAAGGCGACGAGCGCGCTCACGCATGCGGCGAAGCTCGAGCGCCCGCTGCTGCTCATCCATGGCATCACCGACGACAACGTCCACTTGGCGCATACGCTCGCGCTCGTCGAGGCGCTCTACCTCGCGGGCAAGCGCGCCGAGGTGATCGCGCTCTCCGCGACGCACATGGTTCCCGATCCGAAGCTCAACGTCGCGCGCGAGCAGGTGCAGATCGACTTCCTCCGGGAGCACCTCGGGCCGCCGTGAAGCCGGTAACCCGACCGATGTGCATGTCGGACCCGCCGGTACACTCGAAATGACCGTGGGACTCCGCCCGCGCTCACCGAGAAATCCATGTACCGAGGGGAGCAGGAGCGCGCGCCTGCGCCACGGTCTGAGCGATACCCGAGAAGTCGCCGTTGAAATTGGGGATCAGGACGGCCGGGCCCGCGCGGACCCGGCCGTTTCGCCCATACCAAGCGCGAAGCTACCGCAGGATGCCGCCGGTCTGCGCCTGCGCGATCAGCCGGTCCGCGTCCTCCTGCAGCAGATATCCCTGCTTCACCAGCCGCGCCGCCGCGGCCTTCACCGCGTTCACGTAGCCGTCATGCGACCCGTACCGCTCCTCGATCGACGGGCGTGGATCTCCGGCGACCCGGTCGCTCTTGTGGTACGCGAACGGCACGTACGTGCCGGAGAGGCTGCAGAGCCCGTCCTCGAACCGCCCCTGCGCTCCCATGTTCCAGCCGGTGTACGTCGCCAGCGGGGCCTGCTCCGTCACCGACCGGATCCCCGCCAGGTCGTTCCCGTCCGTGTCCACTTGCGGCACGCGCACACCGTAGCGGTCCGAGCTTTCGGTGGGCGGTTCCTTCGTCACGATCCCGCTCTCGTCCAGCCCGTTGAACTGCGGGCCGTAATCGCGGACGCCGAGCGGCGTGGCCTTGTGCTGCCACCGCACCGCGAGCCGGTTGGTCGGGCTGGCGGGCCCGTCCGGAGAGACGTTGAGATAGCTGTTCGCGGGAATGCTGGGGAAGCTCACCTGCTCCGGCGGCACGAACGTGCCGTCCTTCACCTGCGGGGTGTTGCTCGCCGGCGGCTGCGAGCCGTCCTTCACGTAGCTCGTGAACGCGCTCCACAGCGCGCGCATCGTCTCCGCCTGCGGATTCGGGTTCTGCTGCTGCTCGCAGTCTCCGAACGCCGGGCCGCTCACGGAGTTGAAGGCCGCCGACCCGTGCTGCGTGCTCGCCATGATGTACGCGTGGATGAACCCGGGCTCGCCCAGATCGCGCTTTCCGGTGGGATCGGTGAAGCCCAGCGACTGCCGTCCCTCCCAGATCTCCAGCGCCGTCGCCACGTGGAAGATCTTCGGGCAGCTGTTCGACTTCAGGCAGCGCATCAGGATGCCGTCGGTCTGTCCCGTGATCGGATCGTGCGTCGGCATGTAGCTGAAGGGGAACTCGTACGCGGGATAGAGGTAGTCGACGGTGTAGCCCCAGGCGCGGCCCGGCTGCGAGAATCGCGAGTTCATCGGCAGCCGCCCTCCGCCGATGTGCGGATAGGCGCCCTCGAAGACGATGCGCCCCTGCTCGTCCTCGTTGAACCCGAGATGGATGAATGTGCGGATGCTGCGCCCGCTCTGCGAGCTGCCCTCGACGACGGCCAACGGCGTCCTGCCGGCGACGAACAGCGGGTTGGCGGTTCCGTCGTCGCCGCGCGCCGAGTGCTTGAAGAAGGAGATCAGGTCGCGCTCGCCCGCCCAGCCCAGCCCGAGCACGGTCGGGTTCTTCGCCCGGTAGATCAGCTCGTAGAGCACGCCGGGCTGGAAGCCGGCCGGATACGTAATCTGGCAGCTCACCCATCCCCCTGGCGGAACGCGCGTGCACCCGCTGAACGACCACTGCGAGTTGTCGATGGGCACGCGCGGGTCGTCGCGGTGGCGCCGCTGCGTCAATGTGGGGAGGAACCCATCCGCGAGCGGTGTCTTGTTGTCCTGGCTCACCGGCTCGTAGCTCGCGTGCGTCAGCCCGGTGAAGTGGCTGCTGGAGAGGTTGACCGTGGTCA
>VBKO01000093.1 GCA_005888115.1 Deltaproteobacteria bacterium | reverse complement strand
GGGTTCATGAACTCGCATTTCGCGTAAACCGCCGCGTCCTTGGGCCCGACGAGCTTGTGGATCCGCACCAGGGGCGTCCGGCCGATCGCCTGCAGGATGTTGTCGAAGACGGGCATCGAGGGCCTCCGCGGGGCCTATAGTAAACTCCTTCGCGCATGGACCACAGCGAACTCGGGCGGGCCTACGCGGAGGCGATGGGCCGTCCCGCGGCAAAGATCGAGCGTCTCCCCGGCGGGGCGGGGAACCGGACCTACTGGCGCGCCACCGATGGCACCGGGCAGTCGGCGATCGTCATGGAGCTGCCCCCCGAGCCGGGCAAGAGCGAAGAAGTCTCCAAGGACGCCGCCGCGCAGGACCTGCCCTTCCTCAACGTGCACCGCTACCTCGAGCGCATCGGAGTGCGCGTCCCCCGCCTGTACCTCGACGCGCACCGCCGCGGCTTCGTGGTGCTCGAGGACCTGACCGACCGCACGCTGGAGATGGCGCTGCGCGGGGGGGACAGGCGGCAGATCTACGCCCGCGCCATCGACCAGCTCGCCAAGCTCCGCGCCCACGCCGAGCGCGATCCGGACCCCTCCTGCATCGCGTTCGGCCGCGCCTTCGATTTCGACCTCTACCAGTGGGAGTTCGAGCATTTCATCGAGTACGGCCTGCTGGGCCGTGGGTCGAAGCCGACCGAGGCGGAGCTGCGTGAGTTGCGCGAGACGTTCACGCGGATCTCGCAGGAGCTGGCCGCGGCTCCGCGCGGGTTCACGCACCGCGACTATCAGAGCCGGAACATCATGGTCCTGCTCTCGGGCGAGCAGGTGGTGATCGACTTCCAGGACGCGCTGCAGGGCCCGCGGCAGTACGATCTCGTCGCCCTCCTGCGAGACAGCTACGTGGAGCTGTCGCGAGATCTCATCGACGAGATGCTGCGCAGGTACCTGCGCGAGCTGCCGCGCCAGGGCGGTCCCAAGCTCGACGAACGCGAGTTCGCCGGCTTCTTCGACCTGCTCACCGTCCAGCGCAAGCTGAAGGACGCCGGCCGCTTCGTCTTCATCGACCAGGTGAAGAAGAACCCCTCCTTCCTGGTGCACATCCCGTCGTCGCTGCGGTACGTGAAGGACGCGCTGGCGAGGCGGCCGGAGCTGGGCAACGTGCGCGAGATCCTCGCCCGTCACGTGCCGGAGCTGCGGTGAGTCCCGACGGAAGCGGGACGCTCAGCGCCGCGCGCCACCATCGGCGCCCGCGGGACGTTCCCAGCGATACTCGGTGAGACGAGGGGCGATGGCGCCGCCGTCCTCCTCCTTCTGCCGGCTGCAGTCGTCGCGCACCCCGTAGGAGGTCTCTCCCACCACCTGCAGCGCATCGGGCTGGCACGAGCTGACGCGCATGGTGAAGAACTTCCCGCGCACCGATTCGCCGTGGTCCTCGAGACGATACCCGTAGGCCGGATCGCTCGCGTTCACCCACACGCCGGACAGGTCCTGGTCGCAGTACCGAGGCTGGGGCGGCGGGGTGCGCTTGCAACCCGCCGAAAGGGCAACGGCTGCACAGACGAGGAGGGCGGATCGGCTCATGGGACGAGGCTCTCCATCACGGCGTCGGAGCGCGGAACTCGCCCATCAGCAGGCGCTCCGCCCGATCGACGTCGGCGAAGTCCGGCAGCACCACCTCCGGCCCGTGCGTCGACAAGTCGTGCACCGTCCAGCGGCCCGTGGCGACCGCGCAGGCGGGAAGCCCCGCCTCGTGCGCCGCGAGGATGTCGCGCGGCGTATCTCCGATCACCAGCGCTTCGGTGGCGCCCAGCTCGCGCGCCCGCTTCCACGCCGTGCGCACGATGTCCGGTCGCGGCTCCGCGTCGCTGCCGTACCCGCCGAACCGGAACCGGTCCCATAACCCGACGCAGCCCAGCTTGAGCCGCGCGCCCGGCTCGAGGTTTCCGGTGCACAGCCCCAGCAGCAGGCCGTCGCGGCGCGCCAGCCGATCGAGCAGCTGCGGCACCCCCGGGAGCGCGACGTACGCCTTCGCCGCGCATTCCTTCTCCAGCGCCAGCAGGTACTGCGAGAGGACGGCATCGATGTCCTCGTCGGGCACCTCCTGCGGCTGGCCGTGCCGCTCGGCGGCGAGCAAGAGCCGCGCGATGGCCCGGTCGGTCATCCCGTCGAGACGCATCTTGCGCAGCTCCTGCGCCGCGCGGACTCGCGCCCCCACTGCCGCCGCCAGGGCGCGCGTGCCCGCCCCCGAGCTGCGCGTGAGGGTGCCGTCGAGGTCGAAGAGGAGCGCGCGCATCAGGAGCCGCTGATCACGGCCTCGGCGATGCGCAGTGTAGGGGACGCGGTGCTGGAGCGGAGATCGAGATCGTTCCCGACGGCGTCGATGGCTTGCAGCAGGTCGAGCAGCGAGCCCGAGACGGTCACCTCCTGCACGGCGTGCGCGATCTGGCCGTCCTCGATCCAGAGGCCGTTGGCGCCGCGGGAGTACTCGCCCGTGACCACGTTCGCGCCGCTGCCCAGCATGGCAGTGACCAGAAGGCCGCGCTTCGTCCCGCGCACGATCTCCTCGGCGCTCACGCCGCCGCGATCGAGCACGAAGTTGCTCGTGCCGATGTGGGGCAGGCTCGACCATCCCCGGACGGCGTTGCCCGTCGAGCGAGCGCCGGCCTTCCGCGCGGTGTACGTGTCGTAGAGGAAGCTCTCGAGCACGCCGCGGTCGATGACGACCGTGCGCTGCGAGACCACGCCCTCGCCGTCGAAGGGCCGGGTGCCGAGTCCGCCCGCGAGGGTCGCGTCGTCGACCAGAGTCACCTGCTGGGAGGCGATGCGCTTGCCGAGCAGCTTCGCCAGGAAGCTGCTCTTCTTGTGCACCAGGTCGCCGTTCACCGCGCCCGAGAGTCCCGCGAGGAAGCCGCCCGCCTGCTGCGGCTCGAAGATGATGGCCGCCTTCTGCGTCTTGACCTTGCGCGCGCCCAGCATCCGCGCGGCGCGTCGCGCCGCGATACGGCCGACCTCGTCCGGCGCCTGCAGCTCGGACAGGCGCCGGCGCGTATCGGCCCACGACGCGGTCTGCAGCTGCCCGTCCGCCTCCGCCACCGGCGAGCAGTAGAGGTAGGCGTAGCTCGCCCGCGACTCCCCGGACGCGCCCCGCGAGGAGGCGATGGCGGACCTCGCGAGGAAATCGCCCGCGCCGGTCGCGTCGAACTTGCGCACGCGCGCGTCGACCTGCGCCGCGGCGCGCTCGGCGGCATGCGCGGCGCGCAGCTTCCAGGCGGGGTCGATGTCCTCGATGGCGGGATCGTACTCGCCCTCCGGTCCGCGGCCGAGCTGACGGCCTCGGGGAAGCTCGTTGAACTGGTCCTTGGCTGCGCCCTTCGCCAGCGACACGGCGCTTTCCGCCAGGCCGCGCAGGCCGTCCTTGGAGAAGTCGGTCCCGTAGGCGAATCCGAGCCGGCCCGCGGTGAAGACGCGCAGCCCGACGCCCTTGCTGGTGGCCTGCTGCAGCTCCTCCACGTTCCCGTCGCGTACCTTGACAGACGATTCGCGCGTCCTTTCCGCGTACGCCTCGGAATCGCTGGCGCCGGCCTTGCTCGCGAGCTTCACCAGCTGCTCGCAGATGTCGAGCAGCGAAGCTTCGCGCTCGTTGCGTCTCCTTGCCGGCGTGACCTGCGCCTGCATGGTCACGCCCCCGTTCCGCCGACGGTCACGTTGTCGATGCGCACCGTGGGCAGCCCCACGCCGACCGGGACGGTCTGTCCATCCTTCCCGCAGGTGCCCAGCCCGGGATCGAGCGAAACATCGGAACCCACCGCGCTCACGTTCTTCAGCGCCTCGGGACCCACGCCGATGAGCATGGCGCCCTTCACCGGCCGGGTGATCTCGCCCTCTTCGATGAGGTACGCCTCGGAGATCTCGAAGACGAAGTTCCCGTTGGAGATGTCCACCTGGCCGCCGCCGAACTGGCGGCAGTAGAGTCCCTTCGGCACGCCGCGCAGGATCTCCTCGGGCGTCTGGTCGCCGGGCGCGAGATACGTGTTGGTCATGCGCGGCATCGGTGCGTGGCGGAAGCTCTGGCGCCGTCCCGATCCGGTGGAGCGCTGCCCGGTAAGCTTGGCGTTCAGGTGATCGTAGAGGTAGCCCTTCAGCACCCCCTTCTCGATCAGCACCTTGCGCTCGCCCGGGTTGCCCTCGTCGTCCACGTTCAGCGATCCGCGGCCGCCGGCGACCGTGCCGTCGTCGATGACGGTGACGAGCTCGGAGGCGACCTTCTCGCCCAGCTTGCCGGCGAACAGCGAGGTGCCTTTGCGAATGAAGTCCGCCTCCAGCCCGTGCCCTACCGCCTCGTGCAGCAGGATGCCGCTCCACCCGGGAGCGAGCACCACCGTCTGCGGACCGGCAGGCGCGGGGATGGCGCCGAGCGTGGCGATCGCCTGGCGCGCGGCCTCGCGGCCGACCTGCGCGGGAGAGAAGTCCTCGAAGAAGCGGAAGTCGACGCGCCCGCCGCCGCCGTAGAAGCCGGTGCGCCGCTCGCCGCCCTTCCCGAACGCGACGCAGCTGACTCCGAGGCGGCACAGGTCCTGCCGGTCCTCGGCGAGGTGACCGAGCGTATTGGCGACCAGGATCTCGCGGGTCTGGTCGGCGTAGCCGGCCATCACCTGCTTGATGCGCCGATCGTGTGCGCGCGCCGCGGCGTTTGCTTCGCGGACCAGCTCGATCTTGCGCGCCACGTCGATCCCCGAGAGCGGTTGCTTGACCTGGTAGTACGTCGGCAGCGGGGTGCGCGAGAGCGAGACCGGACCGGGAGCGCGGTTGCCTTCCGCGATCAGCGCGGCGGTCTGCGCCGTGCGCAAGAGCGCCGCCTCGTCCAGGTCGTCCGAGTAGGCGTAGCCGACCTGCGCGCCGCGGATGGCGCGCACGCCCACCCCGGTGACCGCGCCCACCTGCGCGCTGCGGACCTTGCCCTCGTCGAGCGAGACCGCGGTGGTGGTGGCGCGCTCGACGTACACCTCGCCGAACTCCGCGCCGCGCGACATGGCGGCGGAGAGGAGCTTCTCGATCAGCGGCAGCGGGAGCAGAGGCGCGCGGACGGCCGCGGGCTTCTGGACGGCTTTCGGCATGGCAAGGAAGTAACGCGGACCGGCCTCCGGGGAAAGCGGGAATGCGCCGCGCTTGACGCCGCCGGACAGTCGAGGTGACCTCGAGCGCCGTGCGGCTCTTCTTCAGCGTTCCGTTGTCCGACGAGGCGCGCTCCGCGTCGTCGGGCGCGTTGCGGGCGATGAAGCGCGCTGCAGGCGATGCGCCGCTCTCCTGGACGAAGGACGACCAGTTGCACTTCACCCTCGCGTTTCTCGGAGAGCAACCGGAGGACGCCGTGCCACGGCTCCGGGAGGCCGCCGCGCCCTGCGCGGCATTGCCAGCGTTCGATCTGACCCTCTCCGGCGCGGGTTCGTTCCCGGACGCTCGGCGGCCCCGCGTCCTGTGGGTGGGCGCGGAGCAGGGCGCGCGGGAATTGGAGGATCTCGCTGCGTGCCTCGCCGGGGGGCTGCGCTCGGCGGGATTCGTGCTGGAGAAGCGGCCGTTCCGCGCGCACCTGACGGTCGCGCGCGTGAGGCCCGGAGGAGAGCGCGCGGCATCGCGCGCGCTCGACGCGGTTCCGAAGGGAGAGATCGCGCGCATGCGCGTGGACCGGCTTTCGCTCATGCAGAGCCAGCTCTCTCCTCGGGGCGCGAAGCACGGCGTCGTGCACGAGACGCGCCTCGCCTGAGACATGTGCTGCGAGGTGCGATTGACCAATCACGCGCGCTTCCTTACAAGGCGTGCCCGATGGCGGGCGCCGACGCACTGGCACGGGAGGAGCTGGTCGCGATCTCCGCCAACGGGCTGCTGCGCTCCTTCGAGCCGCTGCGCACGGGCGCCGGCACCGAGGTGGAGCTTTCCTCGGGAGAGCGCCTCGTCAACTTCAGCGCGAACGACTACCTGGGGCTCGCCGCGCATCCCGCCATCCGCCACTCCCTCGCCGAAGGCGCGGCGCAGTGGGGCACCGGCGCGGGCGCCAGCCGGCTTGTCTGCGGCGACTACCTCCCGCATCACGCGCTCGAGCAGGAACTGGCCCGATTCGAAGGCACCGAGCGGACGGTGCTCTTCAACTCCGGCTACTCGGCCAACTGCGGCGTGGTGCCGGCCTTCGCCGGACCCGAGGACGTCGTGCTCTCGGACGCGCTGAACCACGCCAGCCTGGTGGACGGCTGCCGGCTCTCGCGGGCGCGCACCGAGGTCTACCCGCACCGTGACGTTGCGGCGTTGGAAGCGGCGATGCGGCGGGCTCGGCAGCAGGGCGCCCGGCGTGTCTTGGTGGCGACGGATACGGTCTTCTCGATGGATGGGGACCTGGCACCGCTCTAGCAGATCTCCGCTGCGTGCGAGCGGCTCGAGGCGATCCTGGTAGTGGACGAGGCGCACGCGACCGGCATCCTCGGGCCGCGTGGAGCGGGTCTGGTGGCGCAGCTCGGCCTGGGCGGCCGGGTCGACCTGCGCATCGGGACGCTCTCCAAGGCGGTGGGCGCGTTCGGCGCGTACGTCGCGGCGACCCGCGCGTGCTGCGAGCTCCTCGTCAACCGGGCGCGGCCCCTGATCTTCAGCACCGCGCTGCCGCCGGCCCTGCCGCACGCGGCGCTCACCGCGCTCCGCATCCTCTCCGGCGCCGAGGGCGACGCGCTGCGGGAGCGGCTGCGGCGCAACGTGGAGCGCTTCGCGGTGGGATTGCGCGCGCTCGGCCTGCGCGCAGAAGCGGCCACTCCCATCTTCCCCGTCGTGCTCGGCGCTCCCGAAGCCGCGCTGTCCGCTGCCGCGCAGCTCCGCAAGCGCGGGCTGCTCGTGAAGCCCATCCGGCCTCCCACCGTGCCGGCCGGCTCCTCCCGGCTGCGCATCGCCGTCAGCGCGGCGCACACGGACGATCATCTCGACCTGCTCCTCTCCGCGCTCCGGGAAGCCGCCTGAACGGCGCGCGGCTTGACGCGCGGCCGGAGGGCAAGGATACAGCCCGCATGGGAGAGAACATCCCCGCCGCACCGGAGGACCCGCGCGAGCGGACCGAGCGGCTGCTCGCGCTCGACCGCGCTCACCTCTGGCACCCGTTCACGCAGATGCAAGGCTGGATCGAGCCGGCCGAAGGTGACGAGCCGGTGATCATCGATCACGCGCGCGGCGCCTGGCTCTTCGATACGCTCGGCCGCAAGTACCTGGACGGCGTCTCGTCGCTGTGGGTGAACGTGCACGGGCACCGCAAGGCCGAGATCGACAGCGCCATCCGGCTGCAGCTGCAGAAGGTGGCGCACACCACGCTTCTCGGCCTCGCCTCGCCGCCCTCGATCGAGCTGGCCGCGGAGCTGGTCCGCCGCGCGCCCCACTTCGAGGGGCAGCCGCAGCTCAACAAGGTCTTCTTCTCCGATTCGGGGTCGACCGCGGTGGAAGTGGCGCTGAAGATCGCCTTCCAGCACTGGCGGCAGCGCGGCAAGCCCAGGAAGGCGCGCTTCGTGGCGCTGGGCCAAGCGTACCACGGCGACACGGTCGGCTCGGTGAGCGTCGGCGGGATGGACCTCTTCCACCAGATCTTCCAGCCGCTGCTGTTCGACGTGCTGCGCGTCCCGACGCCATACGTCTATCGCTGGCCGACCGGTCCGCGGCACTGCCTCGAGTCCGCCGCGCTGGCGGCCGAGGCGGTGATCTCCGGCCGGCGCGACGAGATCGCCGCGGTGGTGCTCGAGCCGCTCATGCAGGGCGCGGCCGGCATGATCGCGCATCCTCCCGGGTACCTGCGCCGCATCGCCAAGGCCTGCCGCGACAACGGCGTCCTGCTCATCTGCGACGAGGTGGCCACGGGGTTCGGCCGCACCGGGAGCCTGTTCGCCTCCGAGCAGGAGGAGGTCGTCCCGGACATCCTCTGCCTCGCCAAGGGACTCTCCGGCGGATACCTGCCGCTCGCCGCGACCGTCACGACCGACGCGATCTACGAGAGCTTCCTCGGCCCCTTCGAATCGAAGAAGACCTTCTTCCACGGGCACAGCTACACCGGGAACCCGCTCGCCTGCGCCGCCGCGCTCGCCTCGCTGCGCCTCTTCGACGAGGAGGGAACGCTCGCCCACGTCCGGCAGATGGCCGAACGGCTCGCCGCGGGCCTCAAGCCCCTCGCCAAGCTCAAGCAGGTGGGCGACGTGCGCCAGCGCGGCCTGATGATCGGCATCGAGCTGGTGAAGGACCGGGCCACCAAGGAGCCGTACGGCTACGGAGATCGCATGGGCCATCGCGTCTCCCTGGCCGCGCGCAAGCGCGAGCTGATGCTGCGTGCGCTGGGAGACGTGGTGGTGGTGATGCCGCCGCTCTCCATCGCGCCGGCGGAAGTGGACCTTTTGCTCGAGGCGCTGCACGCGTCCGTCAAGGAAGCGACGGAGGGGTGAACCGTGCGCGGGTTCTTCGTCGCAGGCACGGACACGGGCGTGGGCAAGACGGAGGTGGCGCGGGCGCTGCTCTCGCTCCTGCGCGGCGCCGTCCCGCTCAAGCCGGTCGAGACCGGCTGCGCGCCGGACCACCCCGAAGATGCGCTCGCGCTGCTGCGCGCTTCGGGCGGCACGTTCGACCTGGATCAGGTCTGCCCGTACCGCTTCCGCCTCTCCGCCGCGCCGCTGGTCGCGGCGGAGGCCGAAGGGAAGGCGATCTCGGTCGAGCGGATCGAGCAACTCGTCGCGCGCGCCGCGCCGCGCGCCGTAGTGGTGGAGGCCGCGGGCGGCCTCTTGGTCCCGCTCGCGCGCGAGGTCGCGTCGCTCACGCTGGAGCAGGCCGACCCCGCCGAGCGCGCGCCCGCCGCGGCGCTGGTGACGAATCTCGACCTGGCGGAACGGCTCGGGCTCCCCGTCCTGCTGGTCGGTCGCGCCGGGCTGGGGACGCTCAACCACTGCGCGCTCTCGGCCGAGGCGCTCGCGCGCCGCGGCGTGGAGCTGCGGGCGATCGTGCTCAACCGGGTCGTGCCCGAGGACGATCCCAGCGTGGCGACGAATGCGCGGCTCGTCGAGGAGCTGACCGGCGCGATGGTGCTCGGGCCGACCCCGTTCATCGCCGATGCATCGGCGCGCCCGGCGGCGATCGCGATTGCACTCGCCCGGCTCGTCGGTGGCGGGTGACTCCCATCCGCGCCTCGTTGCCCACATCGACCCGGCGCGCACGGTTCTCTATGCTGCGCGCGACCGGGGGAAACGTGCTCCAGCGCAAACCGAGAGGCTACGTCGGGCTGAACCACCAGACGCTCGGCTCCGACATCCTGTCCGTCGTCGCTGCCATCCCGCTGCCGCAACAGCTCCTCGGGGCAGAGGTGGCCGAGCGTCTCGGGAGCGTCGATTCGGACGGCTGGTATCCGGTCGAGTGGCTTCTCGATGCGAATGAGGTGCTGGCGAAGCGCATCGGCAACAACGGCCTGCTGCAAGTGGGCCGCAAGCTGTTCGAGCTGTCCCATGCCGCGCAGTTCAAGGCGAACGCGAAGAGCGCCGCGGACCTGGTGTTCGGCATCGACGGCATGTACCGGCACGCGAATCGCGGAAGCGGAATCGGCGGCTGGGAAGTGCTCGCGTTCGAGCCGGGACGGGCCGAGTTGGAGAAGACGACTCCCCATCATTGCGTGATGGAAGAGGGCATCTTCTCGGCCGCGCTGCTCATGCTCGAAGTGCCCGCGCTGGTCGAGCAGACGGAGTGCTTCCGCAAGGGCGCCGAAGCGTGTCGATTCGTGCTCACCTCGCCGGTCCACGACGAAAAATGGATGGGTGGAAGGCAGGCGACGCGGCGGGCGCATTGACACCTCGGGAGGGCGCCGCTAGGCTGCGCCGCCGCTGAATGAATGACCATTCAGTCGCACCGACGAGCCGAGAAACCGCCATGGCCGACGCCCCCACCACGCCCAAGCAGTACTTCGAGGAGAAGATCGCCAAGAAGCTGCAGGACAAGCCCGACATCTCCAAGGCGGTGAACTCCGTCTACGAGTTCAACATCACGGGCGACAACGGCGGCGTCTGGACGGTCGACCTGACCAAGGAACCCGGCGCGGTGACGGCGGGGTCCACCGGGGCTGCCAAGTGCACGGTGACCGCGGCCACGGGCGACTTCATGAACATCGTCAGCGGGAAGATGAACCCGCAGATGGCGTTCATGAGCGGCAAGCTGAAGATCAAGGGCGACATGGGTCTCGCCATGAAGCTGCAGAAGGTGATCGGGTAGCGCCGCTTCCGGCGCGCCCGCCATGCCCGGCCCGCTCGCAGGCTTTCGCGTCGTCGACCTGACGCGCCTGTACCCGGGCCCATACGCGACGCTCCTGCTCGCGGACCTCGGCGCCGAGATCGTCAAGGTGGAGGACGTCGCGGAGGGCGACCTCCTCCGCGGGCTGCCCGAGCAGTTCGAGGCGCTGAACCGGGGCAAGCGGAGCATCGCGATCGACCTCAAGGCGCGTGAAGGGCCCGGGGTCCTGCGGCGGCTCTGCGCTCGCGCCGACGTGCTCATCGAAGGCTTCCGCCCCGGCGTGCTGGAGCGGCTCGGGTGCTCGCCGGCCGCGCTGTCGGCGGAGTTCCCGCGACTCGTCATCTGCTCGCTGACCGGCTTCGGCCAGACCGGGCCTCTCCGGGGCAAGGCGGGGCACGACATCGGCTATCTGGCGCTCGGCGGCGTGCTCTCTCGCTGTGGGCTCGGGGAGGCGCCGGCGCTGCCAGGCGCGCAGTTCGCGGACTTCTTCGGTGGCGGGCTGCAGGCGGTGGTCGCGGTGCTGGCGGCGCTCGTCGAGCGGGCGGCGACCGGACGCGGGCGCGCGCTGGACGTCGCGATGACCGAGGGAGCGATGCAAGCGCTGCTTCCGCGCCTGGCCGATCCGTCTTCGGAGGACGTGCTCCGGGGCGACCGCCCCTGCTACCGCGTCTATGGCTGCCGCGGCGGCGGCGCCGTCGCACTGGGTGCACTGGAGCCGAAATTCTGGGAACGGTTCTGCACGGCGGTCGGGCGGCCCGACTGGGAAGGGCAGCAATTCGACCCGTCGCTCTGTCCGGCAGTCGACGAGCTCTTCCTCGGGCGCACCCGCGACGAATGGGTCGCGCTCCTCGAGCCCGCGGACTGTTGCGCCGAGCCGGTGCTGCGTGTCGAGGAGCTGGCGGCGCATCCTCAGCACCTCGCGCGCTCGCTGTGGCTCCGCGACGGGCGACCGCGCTCGCTGCCGGCGGTGGTCGAGACGGCGCAGCTGCCCGCGGCTCGCGCTCCGAGGCAGGGCGAGCACACGGACGCGGTGCTGCGCGAGGCCGGAGCTTCCGACGAGGAGATCTCCGCGCTCCGCGCGGCGGCAGTGGTGCGCTGAGCGGGCGCGCAATTTTCCAGCGCACTCCGTACCACCTCCACACCCTTTCGCCGGAACGGGCAGAGGACTAGATCCGCTGCGATGTCCCGCTCTGACTCCATCCTGCTGGTTGACGGAGATCACGTAGTCCGCCGGCGCTGCCGCGAGCTCCTCGAGTCCGCCGGGTACATGGTCTTCGAGTCGCCTGGCGCCACGCATGCCCGGATGTTCCTGCGTACGATCACGCCCGCCGCCGTACTGATCGAGTCGGACCTCCCAGACGGGCAGGGCGCGGAGGTCGTTCGTTTCGTGAAGCGAGAGCTGTCCAGGGGCGAACTGCCGGTCGTGCTGATGAGCGCTTCCGACGGCGCGCCCGACGCCGCGGACCTGGCCAACGGCGTCCTCCACAAGCCTTTCTCTCCCGAGCAGCTCGTCGCCGCCGTCCGCTCCGCCTGCGGAACGTCTCTGTCCTCCTCGCAGGGGCAGCCTAGGTTCAAATCCTGCCCCCGCAACCAAATTCGCTCGGGCCCCATCGGCACTTAGCGATGGGGCCGTTGTCTTGGGCGTCCGCACGGGGGGTCTTTGGACGAAATCTGGTCAAAGCCTCGAAATCACGTCAAGGCGTCGAGCGCCAAATCTCGGATACATGAAGTGAATGTGTCGGAGCTAAGCGAGGCGACCGTCGGGTTGTGCCGCGATCGGGCCCTGTTTTCTCGATGCGTTTGCCCTTCAAGGACTCCTGCGGCCGCAGAAGATGTCCCTCTGCGCGCAGGCAGCCAGCTCGTCTTTCGCTTGCTACCTGCGATCGTGGAGCGCAAGCCGCTCCATCACTCAAGGCCGAAAGATGAGTGACTGGTGCGCGCCATTCCCAGCTCGAACACCATCAGCGACCGCGAACGCGATCGCGGGCATCGGCGTTGCGACGTCTCCGCAGGCGAAAACGCCTTTGACTGTCGTCTCCTTCATCGCGTCGGTCTTGTAGAAGGAGCCGAGCGGCCCCGTCTCCAGCTCGCAGCCCAGCTCCTCGGCAAACGGTCCCTTGAGACGGGTGCGTGGGAGCAGGAACAGACCGTCGCGCTTGGTGATGCGCCCGTCCCGAAGGTGCACCTCGACCGAACGCTCGTCTCCGCCGACGCTGGTGACTGGCTCGCGCTCGATGGTGATGCCGCGCGACGCGAGTTGCGCCAGCTCGTGCGCGTCTGGTTCCGGCTGGCCGTTCAGGAAGAACGTCGTTTGGCCGGGTCCGGCCCATTCCGAGATGAGTATGGCGAAGCGCGCGGACTGCGGACTGGTGGCCAGGACGGCCAGGCTGCCCAGTCCGAACTCGTATCCGTCGCAATACGGGCAAAAGAACACGCGCTTGCCCCAGCGCTCCTCTAGGCCAGGAACGGCGGGAAGCTCGTCGACGACGCCGGTCGCGAGAATGAGCCGCTTCCCACGGAACTCGTCGCCGCCAGCACGGACGACGAAGCCGTCTGGAGTGCGGACCGCCTCTCCCGCCAGCGCGTCCTTCCACGTTGCCGTCGGATACGCGAGAACCTCGGCCTTGCCTTTGGCAGCGATCGCCCCGGGCGGTTGACCATCCTGCCCGAGAAACCCGTGCGAATGGCTGGCGAACCGATTCCTTCGCTGACCGCCGTCGAGAATGAGCACTCTTCGACGGGCGCGGACCAACTGCAACGCGGCCGCAAGGCCGGCATAGCTTCCGCCGATGATGATTACGTCGTACATGGCTAGACTCCTTTCGTGGTTGATGCGCCTCGCGACGCCTGCGCAACCGACCCGTCTGTCGGCGCGAGCTTCAGGCCGATACTCGTACGTCTGTTCGATCGCGAACCCGAGTCTGCTCGCTGGGCCCTCTGCCAGCTTCTTCTTCGTCCTTGGACCTCGGCACGATTCGAAACCAGATGGCATACATTGCCGGAAGGAAGACGAGCGTGAGCACCGTCCCGGCGAAGGTGCCGCCGATCAAGGTGTACGCGAGGGTTCCCCAGAACACGGAGTGCGTCAGCGGGATGAAGGCGAGGATGGCTGCGAGCGCGGTGAGGATGACGGGCCGCGCACGCTGAACCGTCGCTTCTACGACGGCGTCGAACGGAGCGAGGCCCTCCTTCAGATTGTGGTCGACCTGTCCGAGGAGGATGAGCGTGTTGCGCATCAGGATGCCCGAGAGCGCAATGAGGCCGACGAGGGCGTTGATGCCGAACGGCTGCTGGAACATCAGCAGAGTGGGGACCACCCCGATGAGACCGAGCGGCGCTGTCGCGAACACCATCGCCATCGCCGACATCGAGCGAACCTGGAGGATGATGATGAGCAGCGTCAACGCGAGCATGATCGGGACGAGAGGCAGGATCGCATTGCTCGCCTTCCGGGATTCTTCGGTGATGCCCCCCTCTTCGAGCCGGTACCCCGCGGGGAGTCGATCGATGACCGGACCCAGATCCTTCAGAACCGCGGCCGAAACGTCCGGGGGCTGCAGGCCTTCGCCGATGTCACCGCGCACGGTGACGGTCGGGGTTCGATCCCGACGACGAATGATCGGGT
Organism: Deltaproteobacteria bacterium; assembly: GCA_005888115.1. GTDB lineage: Bacteria > Myxococcota > Myxococcia > Myxococcales > 40CM-4-68-19 > VBKO01. Next base: position 737 of record VBKO01000093.1, on the reverse strand, counting down.
CCTCCATACGGAGCTCCACGGTCCCCACTTGCGAGAGAGGCACGCGCTGACCGGCCGATCCGACGAGGGTGAAGTCTGCGACTCGCGCGGGATCGAGCCGCGTCGCTCCCGCCGAACGAGCCACTACTTGGACCGAACGAATGTCCTCGCGGACGGCCGCGATGGGAACGCCTCGGAGGAGAAACTGGAGCTGCAGCGAAACCGCGGTCGATGTCAGCCCGACGGCCTGGAGCCGATCCTGCTGGAGCGAGAAATGGAGCGTCGGCGTGCGGTCGCCCCAGTCGACGTTCACGGTACGCATCATGGGGTTCGCCTGCAGGACCTTGCCGGCATCGGCGGCGATCTCGCGCAGCTTGTTCGGGTCCGGGCCCATGATTCGATACGCGACGGGGAATGGCGCATTCGGGCCGAAGACGAGCTGCGAGACGCGAACGCGAGCTTCTGGAGCAAGGCCGTCGGCAACGACGCGACGGAGACGCAGCTTCAATGCCTCGCGCTCCTCCTCACTCCCGGTCAGGACGACGATCTTCGCGAACGACGGATCGGGGAGCTCGGGCGACATCGGGAGGAAGAAGCGGGGCGCGCCTTGACCGATGTAAGAGGTGACGACCTTCGCCTCCGACTGCTTCGCGAGCCACTCCTCGACCTTCTTCGTCGCGCCACTGGTTTGTTCGATCGAGCTCCCGTAAGGCAACTGGATGTCGACGAGCACTTCCGGTCGATCCGAGGTCGGGAAG
>VBKO01000092.1 GCA_005888115.1 Deltaproteobacteria bacterium | reverse complement strand
ACCGTTCAGGTCACCCTGCCCGGCACTGCCTCTCGTGAAGGTTCGGTGCTCCTCGGAGTGTTGTCTGCGGCCGGAGCGCGGGGGTATCGGGTTCCCCGCTCCCGCCAGGGCCTCGGCATTTCGGCCGGGTCCAGCGGTATCGTCCGTCCGCCATCCGCCGTGAGCTTTCGCATCGCGGCTTCATCCTCCCTCGAGCTTTCCGCCTCCTCCAGAGTCCTGCGACCGACGACCTGCCCTCCGTACCCCGGACGACCTCGCGACCGTCCGGAAGCCAGAGAGCGCCTCCCTTGGGGTTCCCATTCCCTCATCGCGACATCAGCAGGCGACGTCCACTGAGTGCCCGGGGTTCCCACGCCCCGAGCTGACGGTCCGTCCTCGACGTTTCGCACGTCCTCGACGGTTTGCTCCGCCACCTGCCTTGCGGGTTTGTTTCGCCCCGCAGCCGCGTCCAGGGTCTGCCCTTCAGGGGTTTGTCCCTCCCCGCGGAGCCGTGCCGGCTTTCGCCGGTCGCGTCATGCCCTCTTGCTGTTGGATGGAGGCGCCTGCGGTTTGACCCGCGCCAGCGACCCCATCCTCAACTTCAGGGCCTTGCTCCCCGCGGAGAGTGCGGTGACGGCGGAACCGGTTAGAGCCCCGGCCGATCCGCGCCCCTCCTGGGCTTCTCCTCCTCCGGGTCTTCCCTCCCCGCACCGTGGGAACGCCTTCACGTCCCCTCCGCCCACGACCTTCGCCGCAACGAGCCCGTTGCAGCCGGTCCTCGGCGTGTCGCCGGTGCGAGGCTCGGTTTGCCTGGGACCAGGCCACCGACCCGCACGAGGTTTCTGGCCTGAACCCCCGCCCTCCTTTCGCAAGACGGGTTCGAGGCCTCGCGTCTGGCGCCCCACCGGGCCACCGGACACGCAGGACCTATGAGCACGGCTCGTGCCAGCAAGTTCAATACGTAACCATTTGAATTTGCACATGTGCGATGTTTGCGTACTGTCCCGCCTTTGCACGCTGTGCTGTGGATGGTCTGTGGTCCACGACGGAAGCGCATGTGGGCGAGTTGTGGACGCGACTGCGATCGCCGCAATGAATCCGCTTGTGAACTGACCAGCCGCTGGACGCGCCGTCCACATTGCGTACGCATTGCCCCGCCGAAGGTCGTGTAAGTTTTCTGCCACACGGAGCGCCGACGCGCGGTTCGAGCGTCCGAGTTCGCGCGAAGTTCGAAACCGTATGCTCTACTCGCCCCGTCACGTACCGGGGGGAACGAAATGGCGAATGGATCGAGGCGGATTTCGCTGGATTGGTGGACGGTGATCGCCGCGCTCGCGGCCGCCGCCCTCATCAAGGTGGGGCTCATCCCCAACGTACCGTGGTGACGGGAGCCCGCCATGACTGAAGCGATCGCGTTGGAGTCTACCCCACCCCTCGGGCTGCTCGCGCGTCTTGCGCGGCTCCTGCCCGGAATCGCGCTGCTGTTCGTCATCGGGTATGCCGGCAAGGTCAGCGAGCAGGTCTTGCGGAGGTACGGCACCGCCCACCACCTCGCGCTGCCCAACATCGAGTACGTCCTTTGGGCCATCCTCTTCGGGCTCATCATCGCGAACACGGTGGGTGTCGCCCAGGTGTTCCGCCCCGGAATCGCGACCTACGAGGTTTGGCTCAAATCGGGCATCGTGCTGCTCGGCGCGCGCTTCCTGCTCGGAGACGTCCTCAAGCTGGGCGGCATCTCGCTGGCCCTCGTCGCCATCGAACTGGCGGTCGCCATCGGCCTCATGACGGTGCTCGGGCGCGCCTTCAAGCTGAAGCCGAAGCTGACCAGCCTGCTGGCGGTGGGATCCTCGATCTGCGGCGTCTCGGCGATCATCGCTGCGCAGGGCGCGATCGAGGCGGACGACGAGGACGCCACCTTCGCCATCGCGGCCATCCTCGCGCTGGGCGCGTTCGGCCTCTTCACCTATCCGGTGCTGGGGCGGCTCTTGCACATGAGCGACCACGCCTTCGGCGTCTGGGCGGGCTTGGCGGTCGACAACACCGCGGAGGCGGTGGCCGCCGGAGCGCTCTACTCCGACGCGGCCGGCAAGGTGGCGGTGCTCACCAAGTCGACCCGCAACGCGATGATCGGCTTCGTGGTGCTGGGGTACGCGCTGTACTGGGCGGCGCGGGGGCAGGCGCACCAGGTCGCGAACAAGGCGGCGTTCGTCTGGCAGAAGTTCCCCAAGTTCGTCCTCGGGTTCCTCTTCATCTCGCTGCTCGCCACGCTGGGCGCCTTCCACAAGGCGGAGATCAGCAGCCTCGCGAACCTCTCCCGCTGGGCGTTCCTGCTCACCTTCGCCGGCGTGGGGCTCAAGACGGACTTCCGCGAGCTCCGCAAGCAGGGCGTGCGCCCCTTCGTGGTGGGCGCCCTCGCCGAGCTGTTCATAAAACCAATTCTCCCGCGCTCCTTTTTCCTCCCGCGCTCCCTGTCGGGTTTTTGAGTCTCTTACCGCAGCTCGGCGGCAGCCGCCGACGCGGTTGCGGGGATGCAGTCGGTGAGGCGGGGGGTGTCGCAGCGGAGCGAGGCGGCGGTGCCGTTCCGGGGGAGGTCGAGGGAGGCGTGGGTGGTGGGGATGGGGGGAAGGTTGCGGTGGCGAAGCTGCTCGTCCACGGCGCGCACCTCGGTGCTGGCCAGCTTGTCGAACTCGGCCTGTACTTCCGACAGCTCGCGGCGGAGCACGTCAATGCGGTCCAGCTGGTATCTCGCCGGAGAGCCCTCCCACTGCATGAACGCGCCGTAGAGCAGATCGGCATGCTCGCGGATGCGCTCCTCGCCCGTGATCGCGCCGCCCTCCTTGGTTGCGACGACCTTCTTCTTCACCTCCTGCAGCCGTCCGGAGAGTCCGCCCAGGCGGGCGCCTAGCTCGTCTCCCTGCGGGAGCGCGCGCGTCCGCGCCTCGATCGCCCCGCGAGCGCCGTCGATCCGATCCACCAGCGCGCTCATGTCTCCGAACAGCGCGTGCATGCGCATCCCGGCGTCGAAGTTCGCCCGCCGCTCCGCAATGCGGTACGGCGCGCGCCGGTCGATCGCCACCTCCAGCTTCGTCTCCAGCACCTGCGTACCTTTGGTGAGCCGCACCGTGTACGTGCCCGGTGGCACGCGCGGACCCTGCGTCGCGTTGAATGCGAGCTGCGCCGCCCGCGGGACCCGCGGAGCGGGCACGCGCATCGTCCAGGAGACGCGGTTGAGACCTCGCCGCTTGGTGGCAGAGATCGTGTCGACCACCTTCCCCTGCGGGTCCAGGACCTCCAGCCGGATGGGCCCGAAGAGGTGGCGCGTGCGCTGGTACCAGGTGATCACCGCGCCGCCGGTGGGGTTCTCGCCCGAGAAGCTCGCGTCGCCCTCGGGCCACCCGCCCTGCGCCGGCATCCGCTGCTGCGGCTTCCGCCCGGGCAGGAAGACCGCGTCGCGCGCCAGCAGGTCCGGAGTCAGCGCACGCAGGGGCGCCAGGTCGTCGATCACCCACAGGCCGCGCCCGTGGGTCGCGATCACCAGGTCGCCCTCGCGCTGCTGCAGCGCGAGGTCCCGCACCGCGACGGCAGGGAAGCCGCTTCCCTTGAACTCGGCCCACTCGTTCCCGCCGTCCAGGGTGATCCAGAGGCCCATCTCCGTTCCCACGAAGAGGAGCTGCGGCCGGATCGCGTCCTCCTTCACCACATGGGCATATCCGCGTACGCCCTGCTGCGGAGCCACGATGCGTGTCCAGGTCTTTCCGTAATCGGTGGTCCGGTACACCCAGGGCGTCATGTCGCCATGGGAATGCCGGTCGAACGCCGCGTACGCAGTGCCCGCCTGGTGCCGGCTCGCCTCGATCCAGCTCACCCACGCGCCGGGCGACAACCCCTGCACGTTGCGGGTCAGGTTGGTCCACGACTTCCCACCGTCGCGCGTGAGCTGCACGTTCCCGTCGTCGGTCCCCACCCAGACCACGTTGGGGTCGAAGCGCGATTCGCTGATCGAGTAGATGGTCGTGTGCATCTCGGCGGCGGAGTTGTCCACGGTGACGCCGCCGGACTGCTCCTGCTTCTGCTTCTCGGGATCGTTGGTGGTCAGATCGGGCGAGATGCGCTCCCAGCTGTCGCCCTTGTCGCGCGATCGGAAGAGGAACTGCGCGCCGATGTAGACGGTGCCCTTCCGTGTGGGGCTCACCGCGATGGGCGTGTTCCAGTTGAAGCGCAGCTTCTCCTTGTAGCCAGCCTTGGGCTGGATGTCGCGGGTGGCGAGGGTGCGCCGGTCGACCCGCCCGATGTAGCCGCCCTGGTACTCGGCGTAGACGGCGTTCGGGTCCGCCGGATCCTGCCAGGTCCAGAAGCCGTCGCCGTTGTAGACGTTCTCCCAGCGGCTGTTGGTGATGCCGCCCGGATACGCCGAATCGCCGACCCAGGAGCTGTTGTCCTGCAGGCCGCCATAGACCTGGTACGGGTCCTTGTCGTCGACGCTCACGTGGTAGAACTGCGACACGGGCAGGTTGGCCGCTTTCCACCACCGGCTGCCCCCGTCGTACGAAAGCCACAGCCCGCCGTCGTCGCCGCCCACCACGTGCTTGGGATTCTCCGGGTCGACCCACACGTCGTGCCAGTCGCCGTGCGAGCGGCCGCCGCTCTGGGCGAAGCTGCGTCCGCCGTCCTCGCTGACGATGAGGTTCAAGTTGGGCTTGAAGACGCGGTCGGCGTTGCTCGGGTCCACGACCAAGCGCGCGAAGTAGAAGGGCCGCCAGACCATCATCTGGCTCTTGTCGCGCGCCTCCCAGGTCCTGCCGCCGTCCGCTGACCGGTACAGCGCGGAGTCCTTCGACTCGACGAACGCGTAGACCACGCTCGAGTTCGACGGCGCCACTGCCACCTCGACCCGTCCCCAGGGCTTGGGCGGAAGTCCGCCCGACGCGAGCTCGGTCCAGGTCGCGCCGCCGTCGGCCGATCGATACAGGCCGCTGCTGCTGGGCGCGTCCGGACCCTCTCCGCCGGAGCGGAAGGTCCATCCCTTGCGGCGGAAGTCCCACAACCCGGCGAACAGCACGTTGGGGTCCTTCGGATCCATCGAGAGGCCCGAGCATCCCGTCGAGCCGTTGCGCCCGGTGAGGACCAGGTCCCAGGTACGCCCCCCGTCCGCCGTCTTGTAGAGACCGCGGTCGGGGCTGTCGCTCCACAGCTTCCCGGGAACGCACGCGAACACCACGTTGCCGTTCTGCGGGTGCACCACGATGCGGGCGATCCGCTCCGATTGAGGCAGGCCCATCTTGATCCACGTCTCGCCGCCGTCCGTCGATTTGTAGATGCCGTCGCCGATCGAGACCGAGTTGCGCGTCCACGACTCGCCCGTGCCGACCCAGACCGTCTGCGGATTGGTGGGGTCGATCGCGATCGCGCCGATCGACTGCACCGGCGCCTTGTCGAAGACAGGCCGGAAGGTGGTGCCCCCGTCGCCCGATTTCCACACCCCGCCGCTCGCAGCGCCCACGTAGAGGGTGGTCTTGCCGCCTTCGTTCCGGGCGGCCACCGCCGCGATGCGGCCGCTCATCGTCGCCGACCCGACGTTGCGAGACTGGAGGCCGGAGATGACGCCGGAATCGAGCTGTGCCGCCTGCGCCGCCGGCGCCGCCGGCGGCGCGGCCGCAGCGCTCTGCGCCGGCGCTGGACCCGGCGCGATCGCGCGCCCCACCGGGCCGGTGGGGAAGCGGAAGAGCGCGTCGTCCACCTCCACGTTCGGCTCGGCGCGCTCGATCGTCAGCCGGAAGTTGCGCGGCCGTCCCTTCTCGCCCGACTCGATGGAGAACGGGACCCAGACCCCGGCCACCTGCTCGTAGCCCCCCAGGTCGGTCTCGGTGATGCGCTCGATGCCGCGCACCTTGCTCTCGGTGACCACGCGGATCTCGAGGAAGTAGTCGGGGTCGAGGTAGAGGTACTGGACGTCGCCGTCCTTCCGCGTGACGCGCAGCTTGTGCGCCGCCGTGCCGTCCAGGTCGTCGGTGCCCAGGTACTCGATGCGGTGGCCCTTCTCGGCGGCCGCCGCCAGCGGCCCGCCGATCTCGGCGCTGCGCTGCAGGTCCTTGGCCTCGTCCGCAGAGGTCCGGTGCGGATCGCGGCGGCCGAAGAAGGGTTGCACCGCCCATCCGTCGCGCCCGTCGTACGCGTCGACGGCGGTGAGGCCCTGCAGCGAGACCTCGGTGCGCACCATGCCCGGGCGCTTCTGCACCTCGGCCCATTGCACGTCGACCTTGTTGTCGCCGAAGCTGAACGAGGCGGTGCCGTTGAGCCGCAGCGAACGGATCGCGGCGAGCTTGGCCGCGCCGCCGCGCGCCGCCAGGTTGCGCGCCACGACCTCGTCGGCGGTCAAGGCGCGCGCCGCGCCCGCCTGCAGAAGAGCACCTGCGAGAATCAGCCCGATGCCGTTGCGCATCCATCCTCCCGGAAAAAAGGCGGGCCATGATGGCCGAAACGCGTCGCGGCTCCAAGAGCGCGGCGATCGCGGGCCTACCCGGCATGCTCTGTACGCCAGACAGAGGCCGCTGTTTCAAACCGGATGGTCGAGACCCGGGTCCTGCTGACGCGGACGCAGCCGCGAGGCAAACGGACGGCAGGAAAACCCCCACCCGACGAGAGGAATCCGATGGCTCGATACGCGAAGTCCTTCCTTCGTACCTCGATATTCCTTGCGATCGCCGCGTTCGTTCTGCCGACCGCCGCGCAGGCTCAGGACAACGATGATTTCGACGTGGTCGAGGCAACCATCGCGGACATCCAGCATGCATTTCGCTCGGGGGACCTGACTCCCGAGGATCTCGTGCGGATCTACCTCGCGCGGATCGCGAAATTCGATCAGGGCGAGGGACAGCCGTTGAACGACGGCGTCGGTCGACAGCCGCTCAACAGCTTCATGCACGTCAATGAGCATGCCGTAGTTGACGCACGCGGTCTGGGCGACGATGGCGGCGGAAAGCCGTTGTTCGGCATTCCCATCATCCTCAAGGACAACATCGCCACCCTGGACATGCCAACCACGGCGGGATCGGTCGCGCTCGGCGGTTCGAGGCCCAAAACGGACGCGTTCATTGCTGGCAAGCTGCGCGGCGCCGGAGCCGTCATCCTCGGCAAGGGAACCCTGACCGAGTTCGCCAACTTCATCGCCCTCGGCATGCCGACCGGCTTCAGCTCGCAACTGCGCTTCCAGCTCTTCCAGAACGGCGGCAACCTGGCGAAGGTTGGCTTTGGTTTCAACGCGTACGATCCGCGCATCGACCCCAGGACGACGCCGCCGTTCAACGACGGCCGTCCGGTGCTGGCGACCGGAGGCTCCAGCTCGGGACCGGGCATCGCGGTGGGCGCGAACCTCGCCATCGTCGGCGTCGGCACGGAGACTTCCGGATCGATCCTCAGCCCTTCTGGTCAGAACAGCCTCGCCGGCATCAAGCCGACGCTCGGCCTCGTCAGCCGGCACGGCATCGTGCCGATCACCGCCGATCAGGACACCGCCGGCCCGATGGCGCGGACGGTGACCGACGCGGCCAAGCTGCTCGGCGTCCTCGCCGGCTCCGACGAGAAGGACCCGGCGACCGCGGCCTGCCTCACGCCCGGCAAGTGCTTCAGCGACTACACGAAGTTCCTCAACCCCAACGCGCTGAAGGGAGCGCACATCGCGGTGCCGAAGCATCCGTACTGGATCGAATTCGGCCTGGGCGCGGCGCGGACCGCGTTGATGAACGACGCCATCGCCACGATGACGTCGTTGGGCGCGACGTTCGAAGAGTGCGAGATCCCCTCCCAGAACGTATTGAACAAGTACGGCACCTGCGTCACTTCGGATGACGTCAAAGCCCGCAGGGCCTCCCCCAAGGGAGCGATCCCGCCGTGCTCGACCGTGCTCATGTTCGGCTTCAAGCGCGATCTCAACTCCTATCTCGCCGACAAGGACTTCGGCCCCGGCGTGAGCGCCTCGAACGCCTCGATCCAGGCGCAGACGGTCCACACTCTGTCAGACGTGGTCTCCTTCAACGCCGCGCACCCTGAGGTGGCGCTCAAGTACGGACAGGCGATCGCCGTAGGGTCGGACACTCTCGACACCGGGCCGGGCGGTGATCTGGACAATTATCTGGCTGACCGCGCTCTGGACCTCAAGCTGACCAGGACCTGCGGCCTCGACGTCCTTTACACTGGAGTGCTCCCGGAAGGATGCGCCGGGCTGGTCGCCGACCAGGGGAGCTGCAAAGGGAAGAAGTTCGACGCGGTCCTCTTCCCCGCCAACTTCGGCGCCAACCCGCCCGCCCGCGCCGGATACCCCAGCGTGATCGTGCCGGGCGGATTCTTCCCCAACCCAGCGGCCGTTCCGGCGAGCTTCGGCGCGAAGCCGTCGCCGTTCGGAGTGACGTTCTCGGGGCCCGCGTTCAGCGAGCCGAGATTGATCGGCTTCGCCTACGCATTCGAACAGGCCACGCAGCACCGGGTCTCGCCTGCGAGCACCACGCCGAAGTAGGCACACGCCACGGCGCGCCGGGAGGTGCCCGGCGCGCCGTCGTCTTCCGAAGACCGCGTGAGGAGCTCGCTACCCGCCCGTGTGTAGATTGACGGCCGGGGGTAGCGTCAGCAGCACCCGCTGCGTCTCGGCGCGCTGGTCGTCGACCTGCTCGGGCATCCGGCAGACCTTTTCCGGGATGTTGCTGCCGGTGGGCCGCTCCCAGACGCAGACGAGCTGTGCCTGGTCCTTCTTTTCCTGCTCGGCCGCTGCCTGCGCCGCTGCCGACAGGGGCGCAGCGCGCGACAACGACTTCGCCTGCTTCGAGGTGCCCGCGCACGCCGTCAGCGCCATGGCCACCACCATCATCGTCGCTCGGATCACGAATTTGCTCCTTTGTGAGCGGATTACGGTACCGAGCTCGAGGCGCGGTGCCGTGAATCTGAGGGCACGCGAGCGTCGGTCAAGTGGCACTGGTGTGCGCTTCCGGACTTCGAGGATCGTCCTCATCGCGCGATCGCCGCTGCCGCGGGCGCGGGCGACGTGCAGCGGGCCTCGACCTGCGCGAGCCGCTTCTTCATCTCCTCGCCCGCGGCGGTCTCGCTCGAGGCGATGGTCGCGGCCCGCCGCTCGAGCACGAGCGCCTCGCTGCACTTGCCCAGGCCTGCCGCGACGGCGGCGAGGGCGTCGATTGCGCTCGGATCCGCCGGGACCAGATCGACCGCGCGGTTGGCGATGGGCAAAGCCTCCTTCGCGCGTCCGCGCGAGAGCAGGTGCCGGGCCAGGCTCTCGTTCGCCATCGAGCTGTCCGGGTTCAATGCCACCGCCTTGCGATACGCCGCCTCCTTCTCCTCGCCGGAGGCGCCGTCCAAGGCGTGGCCGAGCAGCAACGAGGAGCGCCAGTCGCTGGCGCGCGCGGCCGCCGACTTCCGCAGGAGCGGGAGCGGCGAGGATTTGTCGATCTCCGCCCGAGCGACGATCGCCTCCGGCTGCGTCGGGTCTTCACGAAGGATTTCGTCCAGCTCCGCGCGCAGCTCCTTCTCCTCGAAACCATGCCCGGCGGCGGCGAGCAGAAGCATGTGCACGTCCGCGGAGCCGAGCACCGGCCCTGCGGCGAACCCCGCATCCGGCTTGGCGGAGACGCTGTAGAACACGTACCGCCCGCCCACGCGGTACCGGTCGATATCGTCTTCGATCTTCTCCACCGCGGCGGCGTTTGCGGCGTCCATGTCGGGAAACTCGGCGCGCAGTGCGGCGGACGGGTCCTCTCCGTTGGACAGCCTCTGTTGGAATGCCGTGAACTGCTTGGGACGATTGTTCCAGAGCCAATGATACAGGAGCCAGCTGAACAGGTAGTGCTTGCCGGCGTGACGGTCGAGCCGGCCGTCCCATCGAAGCAGATCGTCGAGTCGCAGGCGAGGCACCGTTGCCAGCGCGCTCTGCATGTACGCAGGCGCGGCACCGACGCTCCCGCGCTCGTCGCGGGAGGACCGCACGAGGTGGCTGCCGGTCGCGGGCGCAGCGTCGCTGCGCCTGGTCACCGCCACGGTCTGGACGAACTGGGCCAGCCCCTCGCTGAACCAGCGCGGCTGCTGGGGGAAGAGGAACCGGGACAGGTGATGCGCCATCTCGTGCGCAATGCTTTCCCCTTGATCGCCAAAATCGACCGGCAGGACGATCATGGGCTCTCGCAACTTGGAATACTTGAAGTAGGCGGCGAGCATCGCGGACCCCGCCACCTCGGTGAACAAATGCTGGTCGGCGAAGGCGACGACGCGCGCATGCCCGGGGATCTCCACCTGCTCGCCGATGAGCGCCTGCAGCTCGAGCACGTGGATCCTCTCCAGCTGCCCGATGAGGAAGGGGACCTGCGAGGGCGCCACGTCGGTATCCACGACGAAGTGCTTGCTGCGGTACTCGCGCCATTCCAACCCGCCCTTCGCCGGGCAGCGGAAGCCGGCGCGAGCGCCGAGAGGAACGCCGGCGAGCAGCACGAACAGCGCGGTGCAGGGGCGGGAAAGGGCCATGCGGCGACCCTAGCCCGACCGGTGGGTTGGATGCCAGGCGCTCCTGCCCCACCTGTGCGCTAGACGGCTGCGCGGACGTGCAGGATGTCCCCGTCCCGCACCACGTACTCCTTGCCTTCGAGCCGCATCCGGCCGCGCTCGCGCGCCTTGGCTTCGCCGCCGGCCGCCATGAAGTCCTCGTAGTGCACCACCTCGGCGCGGATGAACCCGCGCTCCAGGTCGGAATGGATGCGGCCCGCGGCCCGGGGCGCCCGGTCGCCGCGGTGGATGGTCCAAGCGCGCACCTCGTCCTCGCCCACGGTGAAGAACGAGGCCAGGTCGAGAAGGTGATACGCGGCACGGATGAAGCGCTCGCGCGCGGGCTCGCGCAGCCCGATCGACTCGAGGAAGGCGGGCTGCTCGGACGGATCCAGCTCGGCGATCTCCGCCTCGACCTCGGCGCTCAGCGCCAGCCCCTCTGCCCCGCGGGCGCGCACTTCAGCCTCCAGCTCCGGCGGCAGGGGCGTGGCGGCGTCCGCCTCCGCCACGTTGAGGACCACCAGCATCGGCCGGCGCGAGAGGAAGCCGAAATGCGCCATCTCGCGTTGCTCGGCCTCGGTCCAGCGCAGGGTGCGCAGCGGCTGTCCTGCCTCGAGGTGCCCGAGCAGATTGGTCAGCTCGTGCCACTCGCTGCCGGTCTTCCCGCCGTGTTCCTTGCGCAACCGGTCGAGCCGGCGCTCCACCACGCCGAGGTCGGAGAGGACCAGCTCGGCGTCGAAGTCGCGCAGCTCGCGCAGCGGCTCGGCGGCAGCGCCATCCACTCGCGCAAATCCGCGCACCACGAGACAAAGTGCATCGACGTCCGAGAGGGCGCGCAGCGATTCCGCATCCATCCCCTTGCCGCGCGGCCCGGGCAGGTCGACGAACCGCACCTCCGCGTAGGTCACCTTGCGCGGCCGGTAGAGCGCGGCGAGCTCGTCGACGCGCCGGTCGGGCACCTTGATTGCCCCGAGGTGCACGTGGGCGTCGCCGGCCTTGTGCAGCGTGGTGATGGCGTTGAACAGCGTCGTCTTGCCCGTCAGCGGCAACCCGACCAGTCCGGCTTTCATGGCGCACCCTCGGTCACGAGGCGCTCCGCTTCACGACCCGGGACTCCTCCTCGGCCAGCTTGACCACCAGGCACAGCCGCTGGCCGGACTCCACCCGCGCGATCACCACGCGCTCGCCCGGGCGCAGCGGGGTCGAGGAAACGTCCTTGCATCGGACTTCCTGCACGTTTCCGTACTGGTCCTGGACCTGCGCGTATCCTTCGGCGGCGGGGAGCAGCGCGACGACCGTGCCGCTGCAACCGACCAGGGACTCGAACGCGCTGGCGTCCATCTCGTCGCGCGGCGCGATGCGCGCCAGCAGGCGCGAGAGGAGCGCCGAGACGAGCAGGCTGCCGGAGGCGGCGAGGGCCAGCGAGACCGGGAGCAGCGCCGGCATGCTCGGGAGGATCCGGTTGGTCACCAGGCCGATCGCACCGTAGGTGGTGAGCAGGACCGTCAGCAGGAAACCCAGCGGCACCCGGCCCACCCCGAGGAGGGCGAGTCCGAACCCCAGCGGATCATGGTCGGCATCGGCCTCGCGCGCAGCCTCGGAATCCGCGTCCGCGGCCGGATGGGCGCCTGCATCGTCTCCGCGCGCGCTCAGCGTGGAGAGGAAACCCAGGCACAGCCCCGCGGCACCCGGGAGCAGGAAGACGAGGTTCCACCAGCCGAGCAGACCGCCCAGAGCCATGGAAACCCCCCTGGAAACCCCCGGCCATCGTTGTACCGCGGGATCCAGCACGCGGGAAAGGTCGGGCGCAGCCCGAGGCGCGGCGCTGCCAGTTTTCCTGAAGCGGGCCCGGCGGATGCCAGCCGCGCCGGGGCCTGATAGGTCTGCAGCCCGATGCGCGTCGCGGTCATCGGGCACGTCGAGCACATCACGCTGGGGCGCGTGCCGCGCGTCCCGGGACCGGGCGACATCGCGCACGCGACCGACCTGCGCACCTTCCCGGGAGGCGGCGGCGGCATCGCCTTCTTCCAGCTGGCGAAGTCTCCCGGCGAGGTGCACCTGTTCACGGCACTGGGCGACGACGAGGCCGCCGCCCAGGTGCGCGCGGGTGTCGAGGCGACGGCCGCGCGCATCCACGCCGCCCACCGCGCCGGGCCGCACACGCGCGACCTGGTCCTCATCACCCCGGACGGCGAGCGCACCATCGTCGTCCTGGGCGAGCCGCTGCACCCCGAGAAGCGGGACCCGCTGCCCTGGGAGGTGCTCGCCTCCTGCGATGCCGCCTACTTCACCGCGCAGGATCCGGAGGTGCTCCGTGCCGCCCGGTCCGCGCGGCTCCTGGTCGTCACGGCGCGCCGGCGCGCCGCCCTGATCGCCTCCGGCGTTCGCGCCGACGTCGTGGTGGGCAGCGCGGCCGACCCGCGCGAGGCTTCCTCACTGGCGGACTACCCGGTGCGCCCCGGGGCGCTGGTGATGACCGAAGGGCCGGCGGGCGGGCGGATCGAGACGGCCGAGGGCACGCGCCGATTCCCAGCGCCCCGCGCCGCCCCCGCACGCGGGGGGTCCTACGGCGCCGGGGACAGCTTCGCAGGCGCCATGACCTGGTACGCGGCGCTGGGCCTTTCGGTCGACGAGGCGTGCGCCCGGGCGGCGCTTCACGGCGCAGCCGTGCTGGGATCGCTCGAGCCGATCGAGGCGCAGCGTCCCCTGCCGGAGCGGCCGGCCTGATGGGAGAGTCGCTGCGTTTGGCCCCTCTCATCTCGGCCAGACGCTCCGACACTCGGTCAGTCGATCTCCAGGTCACGCGCTCCTGCAGGCACGCTCCCCAGTGTCACCCATGCGCCCGGTTCGGACCGTTCGGGATTAGACAATGCGCCGGCCCTTCGTTGCGCCCGAGGACTTCCTCTGAAAAGCAACGGGGACCCCAGTGCGACTCCTCCTCGGATGCGGAATGCCACCCGCTGCTCGAGGGGCTACGCGCCGCTCACGAGGCGAGAGGTGATGAATGATGAGTCCCGGGATCCCCGGGACGAGCTCACGACCGGCGCTGCTTCGAACGGCCTCACGTCTTGGCGGTCCAGACCGGCACCTGCCAGAGCGCATAGCCGCGCGGATCGCGCGCGCAGGCGATCATCTCGCGAAAACGCTGCTCGACCTCCGCTCGAGGCACGCCGGTGTGCTCCACGACCGAGTCGGTGTACCCGTCGCGCCAGGCTTCCCAGATGCGGGCGAAGATCTCGCGCTCGACGCGCAACGTGTCCACGACGACGTAGTCCACGGCGATCTCGCGCAGGCCCAGGTCCGTGAGCAGCGTGAACATCTTGCGGCCGATGTGCAGGTCGCACCCGATCGCTGCTCCGTAGAGGTTGGGGATGCGTTGCCAGAACCCGTCGGAGTCGAGCGCGGTCGGGTGGCACCAGAGCATTCCGTAGTCCTCGGCGATGAGGTGCAGCCGGCCGCCGGGCCGGGTGACGCGCACCATCTCCTGCACGGCGCGCCGGGCGTCGGGCACGGCTTGCAGCATGTGCCGGCAGACGGTCAGGTCGAACTCCGCGTCGCCGAACGAGAGCGCAAGCGCGTCGTCGCGCTGGAACCGGACGCGCGAGCCGAACGCGGCGCACCGCTCGCGCGCCCGGTCGAGGTGCGGCTGCTCCAGATCGACGCCCACGAACGACGCCCGCGGGAAGCGCTGCGCCAGCCGGGCGACGATCTCGCCTGTGCCGCAGCCGACGTCGAGCACGCGGGCTCCCTCGGGAGGCGCGTGGCGGGCGAAGATCGGCTCCTCCTGGGGCCAGATCGCCTCGGCCTGCGCCGAGAGGTTGCGCACCATGGACTCGTCAGCCATTTCCCGGGCCTGCGGGCTGCTCGGATGCATGGCTGGAATGGTAACCTTCCCGCGCCTGTCTGACCTTGCGAAAATTGCGGTTACCCGGACAGGCCCGGCATCTGGAAGCCGAGCCGCCGCAGCTCCGCGAGGAGCGCTTCCGCCTGCGCTCCAGGAAGCTCGACCAGCGGCGGGCGCGGAGCGCGCCAGGCCGGGTCGCCCGTCTGATTCGCGACGATCGCCTTCAGCGCCGGGATCACCGGATGTTTCTCGATTGCCCCGCGCACCGCGTTCAGCTCCTCCTGGAGCTGCTCGGCGCGCGGAGTGCGCCACTCGCGGAACAGCCGATCGATGGCCGCCGCATTCACGTTCCCGGTGGCCGTGATGCATCCGGCGCCGCCGTGCCGCAAGTTGGCGAGGAGGAAGCGCTCGCTGCCGGCGAACACGTCGAATCCGGAGCTCGCGAACGCATCGAGCATCGCCTTGGTGTTGTTCCAGTCGCCGGAGCTGTCCTTCATGCCCGCCACCGTCCGCGGGTACGCGGTCACCAGCCGCTCGACCAGCTTCTGGCTGAAGCCGACCTGGGCCACCGGGGGGATGTGGTACAGGTACACGCGCAAGCGCGCATCGCCGACGCGCTCGATGACCTCGGCGAAGCTGCGGAACAGCCCCTCCTCGCTGACTCCTTTGTAATAGAACGGCGGCAGCATGAGCACGCCCGCGCAGCCGGCGCGGACCGCGGCGTGGGTCAGGCGCACCGTGTCGGTCAGCGCGCAACAGCCGGTGCCGGGCAGCACCTTTCCCGGATCGATGCCAGCGCCGAGGAGCTCTCCGAGCAGCGCCTCGCGCTCCTCGACCGAGAGCG
The DNA here is from genome assembly GCA_005888115.1 of Deltaproteobacteria bacterium. Taxonomy (GTDB): domain Bacteria; phylum Myxococcota; class Myxococcia; order Myxococcales; family 40CM-4-68-19; genus VBKO01. The sequence goes on along the minus strand of VBKO01000092.1, from coordinate 1,573 downwards.
AATTGGCCTCGCTGGTGGTCCCGAAGACGGCCAGTCCCGCGCAGCCCTGCGACAGGAGCCACCGGCAGTGGCGGACGAAGCGCGCGGCATCCGGCGACAGATCGGAGCGGAACGGGGTGAGCACGGGCGCGAGCACACCCGAGAGGCGAGGCCGGTCCGCTTCGCTGCCGCTCTCCCAAGCCTGTCTCGCCCGAACCGACATCCGTTCCTCCTCGAAGCCCTACGTGACCGGCGCCGACGGCTTCTCGCGGACGGCGCCCGACATCTTCTGATACACGATCACGCCCGCGAGCAAGCCGAACCCGACGAGATCGTTCACGGCGCCGGGCGCGATGAGCAGCAGCGCGGCCACGAGCAGCACGGCGCGCTCCATCCAGCCGGCGACGCGGAGAACGTATCCCTGCAAGGACATCGCGAGGGCGATCGTTCCGACCACCGCGCTGAGCACCGCCTGCGCGAGCCCGAGCGGCGTGACCGGCACGACGTTGAGCAGCAGCACGGGATTGGTGGTGAAGTAGTACGGGATGATGAACCCCGCCATCGCGAGCTTCCAGGCGATCCAGGTGGTCCGCTGCGGATCGGCGCCCGCGATCCCCGCTGCGGTGTAGGAGCTCAGCGCCGTGGGCGGTGTCACGTCCGCCAGCGCGCCGTAATAAAAGACGAAGAGGTGGGCCGCCAGGGGCGGGACGTTCATCTTGATCAGCGCCGGCGCCGAGACCAGGGCGACGATGATGTACGTGGGCGTGGTCGGGATGCCGGTCCCGACGATGATGCTCGTCACCATGGTGAGGAAGAGCGCGAGGAGCAGGTTCCCCCCGGCGAACTTCACGATCGCGCTGCCCAGGTTCAGCCCGAGGCTGGTGAGGGACGCCGCGCCGACGACGAATCCGACCACCGCAGTGGCGAGCGCCACTCCGATGGCGCCGCGCGCGCCCTGCTCGAGCGACGCGCGAAGCGCGTCGAGCGCCGGGCTGTTTCCCGGGTTGAAGAGGGCGACGACGAAGGCGGCGGCGAGGAAGAGGAACGCGCTGGGCTCGGTGCCGAGGCCGCCCAGGACGCCGGCGGCGAACGCAGCGGCGGGAACGAGCACGTACCAGCGGCTCCGCAACGGGATGCGCTGCACGAAGATGGCGCGCCCTTCCTCCCAGGCCCAGGCGACGGCGAAGGTGGAGACGATCGCCCAGAACCCGGCGAACAGCGGCGTGTAGTTCGCTACCAGCAGGTAGATCATCAGCGCCACCGGCAGCAGAAGATGCCCGCGGCTCCGGAGCACGGCGCGAAAGGACGGTAGCTCCTCCTTGCGCAAGCCGCGCAAGCCGGTGCGCTTCGCCTCGTAGTGCACCATCATCCAGACGGACAGGTAGTAGAGGACCGCGGGAATGGCGGCGGCGACGATGATCTTCGCGTACGGAATGCCGAGGAACTCGGCGATGAGGAAGGCAGCGGCGCCCATCACCGGCGGCATGATCTGGCCGCCGGTGCTGCCGGCGCCCTCGACTGCAGCCGCGAACTCGGGGCGGTAGCCGGCGCGCTTCATCACCGGGATGGTGAACGCGCCGGTCGACGCCGCGTT
>VBKO01000449.1 GCA_005888115.1 Deltaproteobacteria bacterium | reverse complement strand
ATCTGTTGCGCCGCGAGCGCGTCCTGACGCTGACCCCGGCAGGCGGTCCGCGGTCGCTGGTGGGCGAGATCGCGGGGGAGGTGCGCGGCAGCTGGTGGGGACACCCGCAGGGCAGCCTCATCTACTCGATCGCGACTGCCCTGGAGGAGTCGCCCGAGGTGCTCGGCGCCAAGCTGGTGCGCGGGAAGGTGACCTTCGTGCACAGCGCGCTGTGGCCGAAGCTCCTGCGGGTGGTGCTCGATCCGGAGTGGCGGCGGGGAGCGGAAAGAGCGCTGCCGACCGCCGCGCGGCAGCTGCTCGCCGAGGTCGAGCGCGAGGGGACGCTGCGACTGCAGGGGCGCGCGCCGGCGCGCCTCGAGCTGGAGAAACGCGGGTTGGTGCTCGCCACCTCCGAGCACACGGCGAGCGGGCGCCACGAGGTCGTGCTGCGGTCGTGGAGCGACTGGGCGCCTGCCGCTCTGCGGAAGAAGGCGCGGGCGCTCGATCCGGGGCAGGCGCTCGCGGACCTGCGCGCCGCGCGACGGCACGCTGAGCGAGGCCGATCTCACCGCCTCGCACCCGGTCGACCTGGATGCGCTGCTCCTCGTCCATGACCGCGCCTACGTGCACGCCGTGGTGTCGGGAGGGCTCACGGAGGCCGAGGTGAGGCGGCTGGGCTTCCCCTGGAGCGAGCAGCTCGTCCTGCGATCGCGGGCGTCGGTCGCCGGCACGGTTGCCGCGGCGAGGGACGCGCTGTGCAACGGCATCGCCGGGAACCTGGCGGGGGGCACGCACCACGCCTTCGCCGACCACGGCGAAGGGTACTGCGTATTCAACGACCACGCCGTCGCCTTCCGCCTCCTCCAGCTGGAAGGACGCGTCGACCGCGCCGTCATCGTCGACCTCGACGTGCACCAGGGCAACGGGACCGCCGCCATCTTCGCCGCGGACGAGTCGGTGTTCACCTTCTCCATGCACGGCGCGCGCAACTTCCCCTTTCGCAAGCAGCGCAGCTCGCTCGACGTGGAGCTCGGCGACGGCTGCGAGGACGCCGAATACCTGGCGCTCCTTTCGCACCACCTGCCCATCGCCCTCGACGCCGCCCGCGCCGACGTCCTCTTCTACCAGGGCGGCGTGGACCCGCTGGCGGAGGACGCGCTGGGCCGGCTGCGCCTGACGCACGCGGGGCTGCGGGCGCGGGACCGCATGGTCCTCACCGCCGCACGCGACCGCGCCATCCCGGTCGTGCTGACCCTGGGCGGCGGGTATGCCCGGCCACTCGAGGCGAGCGTCGAGGCGCACTGCGGAACCTACCGCGAGGCGCGGGCAGTCTTCGGGTAGCTGGCGTGGTCAAGTCCCGCGGCTGTAGTCGGTCCGCTCCGGCGGGTGTGGGCGGGGCAGCTTCTTCTGCTTGCGCGTGGACGGGCGCGCCCGCTGCGGTTCCGGCCGGACGGCCGGGGCGAGATGCCGTTGCACCTGGATCTGAGCGAATCCCACGCCAGCGAGAAACGCGGCGGCGGCCGCGAGCGAGACCCAGCCGAGCGGCGGCCGCCAGCCCCTCTGCATGACGCGCTCCAGCTCCGGAGCGAAAGTCGGCTCGTTGGCTGCGGGAAAGTCGTGCAGCCCCAACGCGTCGATGCCGGACCAGAGGCCGCGCACGTCGCGCCGTACCGCCTGTCCCATGTCCTGGAACGGGGGGAGCCTGGTGAACGAGGCGCGTACAAGAACGTACAGAGGCAGGGCATGCATGCCGGGAAATCAGCCCGGACCCGGCCCGCCCTTGCGCTCGTCGCGGTAGAGGAAGTCCCTCAGCGCCTGGAGCGTCGTCTCGCGCGCCATCTCCGCGATGCTCGAGGTGAGCGGGATCCCCTTCGGGCAGGCCTTGACGCAGTTCGCCGCCTTCCCGCAGTCATTGACGCCGCCCGGAAGCATGAGCGCGTGCAGGCGCTCGGAAGCGTTCATCTTCCCGGTCGGATGGTTGTTGAAGAGCCGCGCCTGCGAGATCGCCGCCGCCCCGATGAACGCCGTCGTCTCGCTGACTTGCGGGCACACTTCCAGACAGCAGCCGCAGGTCATGCAAGTGGAAAGGACGTAGTTGATCTCCTGGTCCTCCGGAGCGACGCGCGGGCCGGGGCCCAGGTCATAAGTGCCGTCGATCGGGATCCACGCGTGCACCCGCTTGAGCGCGTCGAACATCTTCTGCCGATCCACGGACAGGTCGCGCACCAGCGGGAACTTCTTCATCGGCTGGAGCGTGATCGGCTGCTCGAGCTGGTCGATCAGCGCCGAGCAGGCCTGCCGCACCTTGCCGTTCACGTTCATCGTGCAAGAGCCGCAGACCTCCTCCAGGCACGCCTGATCCCACACCGGCGGGGGGACGCGCTCGCCCGCGGTGGTCACCGGGTTGCGTTGGATGTCCATCAGGACGGAGATGACGTTCGCGTTCTTCGTGTACGGGACGGCGAACTCATCCCAATGCTTGGGCGCGTCGGGACCGTCGCGGCGCTCGACGCGGACCAGGATGGGCGGCGGCATGTCGAAGTCCGTCTCCTTCAGGCGTACCAGCGGGGCTCGGGTTTCAGGATGGGATTCGAAAGGCTCTGGATGGACTCGAAGACGACCTTGGGGCCCTCGGGCGTCCAGCGCGCCATGGTGAACTTGAGCCACTTCTCGTTGCGCTGGCGCCAGGCCTCCATCCATCCGGCATCCTGCCGCGGATCCTTGGTCTTGGGCTGCGGCAGGTCGAACTCCGGCTTGTAGTGGCTCCCGCGGCACTCGTCGCGCATCCTCCCCCCGACGAGGATCAGCTCGGCGATCTCCAGCATGTTCCAGAGCTGGTTCACGTACGCCGCGCTCTGGTTGAGCGTGCGCCCGGTGTCGAGCACGTTGGCGGCCTTCCAGCGCTCCTTCATGCCGCGGATCTGCTGCTCCGCCTCGGCCAGCTCGCCGTTGTGCTTCACCACCGTGGAGACGCGCTGCATCAGCTCGCCCATGTCGCGGCCGATCACGTAGGGGTTTTCCGTGCCGGCCATCTTGTAGATGGACTCGAAGCGCTCGGCCCACTGCTTCTGCGCGCCCTGCAACAGACCCGACGGCACGTCGCCCTTCTTCGGCGCCGCGTTCTTCGCGTAGCTGATCATCGCGGGCCCCGCGATCATTCCCGCGTAGATGCAGCTGAGCAGCGAGTTGGCGCCCAGGCGGTTCGCGCCGTGGTACGCGTAGTCGCACTCGCCGGCCGCATACAGGCCCGGGACGTTGGTCGCCTGCTGGCGCGGCGAGTCCTTCACCATGTCGTTCTTGGCGTCGGCCTCGTAGTCGACCCACAGCCCGCCCATCGAGTAGTGCACGGCCGGGAAGATCTTCATCGGCGCGTGGCGGGGATCGACGCCGACGAACTTCTCGTAGATCTCCATGATGCCGCCGAGCTTGCGGTCGAGGACGTCGGCGGGGATGTGCGAGACGTCGAGGTAGCCCGCCTCCTCTCCCTCGACGCCCATGCCCAGATCGCGGACCACGTGGACGATCTCGCGGCTGGCCACGTCGCGCGGGACGAGGTTCTTGTACTTGGGGTATTTCTCCTCGAGGAAATACCAGCGCTCCGGCTCCGGGATCGTGCGCGGGTCGCGGGTATCGCCCTTCTTGCGCGGCACCCAGACACGGCCGCCCTCGCCGCGCGCCGACTCGCTCATCAGCCGGTGCTTGTCCTGGCCCGGGATCGCGGTGGGATGAACCTGGATGAACTCGGCATTCGCGTAGATGGCGCCGTCCATGTATGTCCGGCCGTTCGCCGAGCCCGTATTGATGGTCGAATTGGTCGAGCGCCCGTAGACGATGCCGGGACCGCCGGTCGCCATGCACACCGCGTCGCCGGGAAATGCCTGGATCTCCATGTTGCGCAGGTCGACGGCGACGATGCCGCGGCAGGCCCCCTGCTCGTCCTTCACGAACGAGAGGTACTCCCAGTACTCGAACTTCCGGACCCGGCCCTCGGTCTCGTATCGGCGCACCTGCTCGTCCAGGGCGTAGAGGAGCTGCTGCCCGGTGGAGGCTCCCGAGAAGGCGGTGCGGTGGTGGAGCGTGCCGCCGAAGCGGCGGAAGTCGAGCAGCCCCTCCGAGGTGCGGTTGAACGGCACCCCCATGCGGTCGAACAGGTAGATGATCGCGGGCGCCGTGTAGCACATGCCCTTGACGGGCGGCTGCTCGACGAGGAAGTCCGCGCCGCGGATGGTGTCGTACAGGTGGATGTCGGGGTGATCGCCTTCGCCCTTGGTGTTCACCGCGCCGTTGATGCCGCCCTGGGCGCAAACGGAGTGGCTGCGCTTGACGGGGACGATGGAGAAGACGTCGACGTTCTTGCCAGCCTCCGCCAGCTTGATGACCGTCATCAGCCCGGCGAGGCCGCCGCCGACGACGATGTAACGCTCCGCCATTCCACCCTCCGGAGGCGCGCGTCATAGCGCACCGGGGGGCGAGCCGCAATGACGCCGCCCGTTTGGGGTGCGGTCCATTGCCGCACTCCGGGCGCGGAGGCACGCCTGCGGATTCG
>VBKO01000439.1 GCA_005888115.1 Deltaproteobacteria bacterium | reverse complement strand
CCGCTGGATGGGGGCGCGACTGCGCTGCGCCTCGGAGACGAGACGCACGATCTGCGCGAGCAGGGTGCCTTCACCGACCCGCTCGGCGCGCATGAGGAAAGTCCCGTTGAGGTTGACCGTGCCTCCGGTGATCTTGCTCCCGGGGATCTTTTCCACCGGCAAGGACTCTCCGGTGATCATCGACTCGTCCACGCTGGCCGACCCCTCGAGAACGACGCCGTCCACCGGCACTCTCTCGCCGGGGCGGACGCGCAGCACGTCGCCGGGGTGCACGTCTTCTAGCGGGACGTCGCGCTCCTCGTCGCTCTCGACCCTGCGCGCGGTCTTCGGCGCCAGGCCCAGCAGCGCCCGGAGCGCGCTCCGCGTCCGCGCGCGGGCGCGAAGCTCGAGCACCTGGCCCAGTAGCACCAGCGTGACGATGGCCGCGGCAGGCTCGAAGTACACCGGCAATGCGCCGTGCGCATCGCGGACCGTGGCGGGGAGCAGCCCCGGCGCGATGGTGGCTACCACGCTGAAGAGGTAGGCGACGCCCGTCCCCAGCGCGATCAGCGTGAACATGTTCAGGCTGCGATTCCTGACGGACGCCCAGCCGCGCTCGAAGAACGGGCGGCCTCCCCAGAGCACCACAGGAGTGGCGAGCGCGAGCTCGATCCAGGAGATCAGTGCCGGCGAGAGCGCGTGCTGGACGGGCCGGCCGGGCAGCAGATCCGACATGCCGAGGAGCAGCAGGGGCGCGGTGAGCACGATGCTGGCGCGGAACCTCCGCAGCATGTCGTGGAGCTCGGGGTTCTCTTCCCCGTCCGCGGATATCGTGATTGGCTCGAGAGCCATGCCGCAGATCGGGCAGGCGCCCGGCCCATCGGCCACGATCTGCGGGTGCATCGGACAGGTCCACTTCGTGCCGCCGGCCGGCGGCATTGCCTGCGGCGCGGCGGATGCGTCGAGGAACCTTCCGGGGTCGGCCAGGAACCGCTCCCGGCAACGCATGCTGCAAAAGCCGATCTCGTTGCCTTCGTGGACCACTGTGCCGCCCCCGGCGTGATCCAGGTCCACGGTCATGCCGCAGACCGGGTCGCGACCGGTGCGCCCGGGGTACTGCCCTTCCTGCTCTCTCGCTCTCAAGACGTGGCCTTCGCCATGGCGCTCTAACCCGCCGCGCGCAGAGGCGCAACGAGCGAGGGAAGTTGCCTCGCCGTCACACCGTTGCCACACGCCTGGGATAGACGGAGGAGATGGCGCTCTTCTGGCGCAAGGTGACGCTCGACGAGGTGCTCGCCGCCGTCCGCATGGAGCTGGCGGCGCGGCGGCCTGGCGAGCCGCTGCCGCGCGAGGTGGTCGAGCTGTCGCGGCTGCTCCAGGCGGAAGAAGCAGGGTTCGTCGCCGGGGGCCCGCCGCCCGGACCGCAGGAGATGGTGGACGGGATCCCCGACCCCGCTGGCCTCCTCGACCCGCGCGGGCGCCTCGCGGTGGTGAACCGCGCGCTCGACGCGCTGGTCGGGACGGGCCGCGCGCTGGGACGGACGCTGCTCGAGATCACGCGCAGCGCGGAGCTCGGTGACGCCGCCGAGCAAGCCATCGCCGGCACGCCGGCGCGCGGAGAGTTCAACGTCGTCTCCCTCGACAAGCTGCTCTTCGTCACGCTTTCGCCGCTCTCGGATCGCAGGGCGCTGGTCCTCTTCCGCGACTTGACCGAGGCGAAGCGGCTGGAGAGCGTGCGGCGCGATTTCATCGCCAACGCCAGCCACGAGCTGCGCACGCCCGTTTCCGCCATCACCGGAGCCGTCGAGACGCTGCTCTCGAGCGGGAAGATGCTCGATCCCGCCGCGCGCGGATTCGTGGAGATGATCGCGCGCCACGCGGATCGTCTCTCGCGCCTGACGCGCGAGCTGCTCGACCTGTCGCGTCTGGAGAGGGGCGAGTTCCACGTCGAGCTCGGGCCGGTCGAGCTGGCGCCCCTCGTCGCGACCTCCCTGGACCTG
>VBKO01000438.1 GCA_005888115.1 Deltaproteobacteria bacterium | reverse complement strand
CGTCTCGATTCCGCCGTAGGTGATGCGGTTGAATGTCTCGTACGGCGTCCAGTTCCGTCGTGCGTGGAGGACGTCGGGCGGCGGCGGGTCCATCGCCGTGGCGACGGCGGAAGTAGGTCCCGTCCCGTCCGGGCCGTGACAGGCGGCGCATGCCCGCCTGAATACCCGCTGCCCGTTGGCGAGGTCTGGCTTGCGCACCGGCGTGCGGCGGAGATGGGTCTGCTGGACGATCTGCCTCGACAGCGCGGTGAGCTCCGCTCCGACCTCGTAGTCGACGGAGACGACGCGCCCGCGGATGGCATCGAGCCGACGTCTGACCTCCAGCGCCGTGGGCCCGGCGATGTGCGCCGCGCTCGCCGAGGCTTCGTCGAGCACGCGCGCAAGCTGCTCACGCCGCCGCCGACCCGTCTCCGCGTCCTCGATCTCGAGGGCCTCGCTGTACTCGTCCGACATCTGGTGCAACGCGGCGACGATGCGGTTCCAAGCCGCGTCGTCCTCGGGCGAAAGGCGCGGCTGCTCGGGCGCCGGCCGCGAGCATCCCACCATCGAAGCGAAAACCAGACCGGCGACGAGGGACAGGTATGCGGCACGATTCATCTGCCGCGGACCATTCCTCAGTCCGAAATCTGCGCAGCGGGGTGCGGGAGCTTGCGGCCCGAGGCGGCGAATCGGGGCGAGCGGAGCAACCCCAGCCGCGACAGACGGAACTCGACCGCGGTGCCGAGCACGCCGAAGCCGTACTTCACGCTCCGGCGGAAATTGATCGATGAAGCGTCGGTGAAATAGAGGGCCGGGCAGGAGAGCTCGCCCACCTGGAAGCCGAACCAGATCGCCTGGGCCAGCATCTGGTTGTCGAAGACGAAGTCGTCCGAGTTCTCCTCCAGTGGCAACGATTCGAGGAGCCGGCGCGAGAAGGCGCGGTAACCGGTGTGGTACTCCGCCAGCTTGTACCCGAGCAGCAGGTTCTCCCAGAACGTGAGCGCGCGGTTCGCCACGTACTTCCACAGCGGCATGCCGCCCTTGAGCGCCCCGACCCCCAGGATGCGGGAGCCCAGCACCGCGTCGAAGTGGCCGCTCGCCACCATCGCGGCCATGGCGGGCATGAGGCGCGGCGAGTACTGGTAGTCGGGGTGGACCATCACCACGATGTCGGCGCCCCGCTTGAGCGCCTCGGTGTAGCAGGTCTTCTGGTTCCCGCCGTAGCCGCGGTTCCGCGGGTGCACGATCAAGTGCAGCCCCAGCTCGCGCGCGACCACGACCGTGTCGTCCCGAGAAGCGTCGTCCACCACGATCACGTCGTCGGCGATGGAGCGGTCGATCTCCGCCACGGTCCGGCGCAACGTCTTGCCCGCGTTGTAGGCGGGCATCACCACGCAGATTCGCTTGCCGCCGATCAGGACATGCCCTCCAAGGCTGCCGCGGCGGAGAAGAGTCCCACGCCGAGCGCCGGAACCTCGCACACCGAACCGGGCCAGAGCAATCCGACGGCGCAGAACGCGCTGCCCGCGAGCGGGGCGACCAGGTGCGGCCACCGCGCGCTCCGGTCGCCGTAGAGCACCGCCGACCAGACTGCCAGCACGGCTGCCGCCACGACGCCGTAGGGAGCGCCGAGGGGCGCGGTGAAGAGCATCAGCCCGGCGGCAAGCTGCGGCGCGGACCCGCCGAGCTGGCCCAGGAACAGCCCCGCGAACATCAGCTCCACCGCCTCGAACGTCCAGCTCCAGGACGGCGCCGCGGCGAGCGCCAGGACCACGAAGCAGGCGACGAGCAGCAGGAACCGAGCGCGCTGCAGCGAGGCGCGCAGGTGGAGGCAGAGATACGCGGACGCGAGCACCAGCCCCATGACGGCAAATCCGCGATACCCGGCGAGCCGGGGGAACGGCAGCTCGGCGGGCGGGAAGAAGAAATGCATCGCGAGCGCGCCAGCGAGACCGGCGCCGAGCACGATCTGCGCGGGCAGCAGTGGGTCGCGGCGGCGCACCACCGCGGCTGCGAGGCCCAGCGCGAGCGCCGGGAGAAGTGCCACCGGGCCGCAGGGATCGCGCAGCAGATGGAACGCAGCAGCCAGCCATACGGCTGCCAGCGCAACCAGCAGCGAGCTCATTCCGGCGTCTGCCCCAGCTTCAGGATGGCGTGGAACTCCGCCTCCTCGACCGGCTGCACCGAGAGCCGGTTGCCGCGCCGGAGAAGTCCCATCCCCGCAAGCGCGGGCGTGCGCTTGATCCGCTCCAGGGTCACCGGATGGGGCAGCTTCTCCACCGCGCGCACCTCCACCTGGAACCAGCGCGGGTCCTCGGGGCGCGACTCGGGGTCGTAGTGATCGTCGCCTCGCTCGAACTGCGTCGGGTCGGGATGACCCTCGCGCACCACCTCGGCCGTGCCCACCACCGCCGTGGGCTCCGCGCTGGAGTGGTAGATGAGCACCCCGTCGCCCTTCTTCATCTGATCGCGCAGGAAATTGCGCGCCTGGTAGTTGCGGATGCCGTCCCAGCCGCTGGTCTTGCGCGGGGCGCGCAGCAGGTCGTCGAAGGAGAAGACCGAGGGTTCCGTCTTGAGCAACCAGTACCGTCGCGGCACGGGCGCAGTCTACACGCGCAGGAGCCCCGGGAGCACGAGGCCGGAATAGCCCGGGAACAGTCGGCCGACGTCGGTCGCGCCGAGCTGCGCCCGAGCGGCGGCCGCGAGGACCGCGCGCAGATCCGTGGTCACGGCGAGGTCCCGTCCCTCGAAGAGCTCATCGTCGGAAAGGCCCGGCCAGCGGCCGTGGATCCGGCCGCCCTCCACCCTGCCGCCGAGCACTAACGCGACGCTGCCGTGCCCGTGATCGGTGCCGAGCGTGCCGTTCTGGCGCGCCGTGCGGCCGAACTCGGTGGCTGCGATCAGCACCACGTCGTCGAGGCGAGGCCCGAGGTCCGCGCGGAAAGCGGCGAGCGCCTTCGCGAGA
>VBKO01000091.1 GCA_005888115.1 Deltaproteobacteria bacterium | reverse complement strand
TGAGGCTTCCTGAGCTCTTCACAGGGATCGATGTCCGGCTGCCGCCGCGCGCGGAAGAGGTCGATGTGCGCGCGCTTGCGGTCGACTCGCGAAAGGTGGGTCCAGGTGCGCTTTTCGCGGCGCTCCAAGGAACCGTCGTAGACGGCGCGCAGTTCGCGCCGCAGGCGCTCGAGCGCGGCGCGGTCGCGGTGCTGAGCGATCGCGAGCTTCTCGTCGCGCCCGCGGCGCTCATCGTCGCCCGCGACGCGCGGCGCGCATTCTCGCAGGCGGCCTCGCGGTTCCACGGCGAGCCGTCGAAGCGGATGCGGCTCATCGGCGTGACCGGCACCAACGGGAAGACCACGACCGCGTACCTCGTCGAGCAGCTCGCAGCGGCGCTGGGCGTGCGGACCGGGCTCATCGGCACCGTCGAGTCCCGCTGGCCGGGCGGCCGCGCCGGCGCGACCCACACCACGCCCGAATCGCACGAGCTGCAGGAATTGCTCGCGCGCATGGCGCAGGCCGGAGCGCAGATCGTCGCGATGGAGGTGTCGAGCCACGCGCTTTCCCAGGAGCGGGTCTCCGGCTGCACGTTCGCCGCCGCGGCGTTCACCAACCTGACGCGGGATCACCTCGACTACCACGGGACGCTCGAGGCGTACTTCGAGGCCAAGGCGCGGCTGTTCCGCGACCTTTTGCCTGCCGGCGCGCCCGCCGTGCTCAACCTGGACGACGACCGTTGCGCCGCGCTCGCTCGCGAGCTGCCCGGCTCGATCGGCTTCACGACTGCCGGGGCCGAGGGAGCGCGCCTCGAGGCGAGCGCGCTGCAGAGCGATCTCCAGGGGCTGCGCTTCGATCTGCGCTCGAGCTTCGGCGAGGCGCGGATCGAGAGCCCGCTGATCGGCGCGCACAACGCCGAGAACCTGCTCGCCGCGCTCGGGCTGCTGCTCGGGCTGGGCATGCCGCTCGCGGGGTTGGCCGAGGCGGCCGCGCAGGCCCGGGGCGCTCCGGGGCGGCTGGAGCCCGTGCCGGATCCGGGCGGGCGGGTGGTGCTGGTCGACTACGCCCACACCGACGACGCGCTGGCGCGCGTGCTCGACGCCGTCCGCGCCGCCGCCGGCGGCAAGGCGCGCCTCATCTGCGTCTTCGGGTGCGGCGGCGACCGCGACCGCGGCAAGCGGCCGCTGATGGGTCAAGCGGCCGCGCGACGAGCGGACCTGGTGGTGGCGACCAGCGACAATCCGCGCACCGAGGATCCCCTCGCCATCCTGGCGGACATCGAGCCCGGCCTGTCCAAGCACAAGCGAAAGATGGGCATGTCGGACGCCCGCGCCGGGCGGGACGGCTACTGCGTGATCCCCGACCGGGCCGCGGCAATCGAGCTGGCGCTGCGCAGCGCGCGGCCGGGCGACGCGGTGGTCATCGCGGGCAAGGGGCACGAGGACTACCAGATCGTCGGGACCGAGAAGCGAAGCTTCGACGACCGGGTCGAGGCGCGGCGCGCGCTGGAGGCGGTGCGGTGAGCGCCCGGTTCTCGGCGGGGCAGGCCGCGTGGGCGGCCGGCGCGCAGCTCCTGTCAGCGGCACGACGGGAGCGTGTTCGCGGCCGCGGCGGCACAGGCCGGGGCAGCGGGCGTCCTCGTCCCGTCCGCGTCCGCGCCGCGCGTCCGCGAGGAGCTGGCCGCGCAGGGGCTGAGGCCCGCGATCCTCGCGGGTCCCGATACCGGTCGCGCGCTGGGAGGGCTCGCGCACGCCTGGCGGCAGAGCCTGCCCGGGGTGCGCGTGGTGTGCGTCACCGGATCGACCGGCAAGACTTCCACCAAGGAGCTGGTCGCGGCGGTGCTGGAGACGGCCGGTCCCACCCTCAAGACGGAAGGCAACCTGAACAACGAAGTGGGCGTGCCGCTCACCTTGCTGCGCCTCACGCCCGGGCACCTCAACGCGGTGATCGAGGCGGGCATGAACCACCTTGGCGAGATCGCGCGCCTCGCCGGGTGGGCGGATCCCGACGTCGGGCTGGTCACCAACGTCGGCCCCGTGCACCTCGAGGGCGTAAGTTCGCTCGAAGGCGCGGCGCACGCGAAGGGCGAGCTGTTCCACGCGCTGCGCGAGACCGCGACCGCGGTGGCAAACGCCGACGATCCGCGCGTGCTGTCGCAGGCCCGGCTCTCGCGCCGCCGGCTGATCACTTTCGGCGCGTCCACCGCGGCCGACGTCCGCCTCATCTCCGCGCACCACGGTGGACCGGGGCTGCGCGTCGAGCTCTCCTTCCCTGACCGCAAGACCCGCATGGCCGAGCTGCACCTGATCGGCACGCACAACGGTCACAACGCCGCCGCCGCCGCGGCGGTTGGATTCGGGTTGGGGCTCGACCCGGAGCAGATCGTCCGCGGGCTCGGCGGCGCCCGGACCACCGGGCGCAGGATGCGGCCGGTCCAGCTGCCCGGCGGCGGCCTCTTGATCGACGACTGCTACAACGCGAATCCGCACAGCACCAAGGCGGCGCTGCTGACCTTGACCCACCTCGTCCGCGGGAAGGGTCGCGCCATCGCGGTGCTCGGCGAATCGGCGAAGGGGCGATGGAAGCGGGAATCGCCCCCGATCATGTCGAGTTCGCCGAGGATCCGGCACAGGCGGTGGAGATCGTCCGCCGCCACGCGCGTCCGGAGGACGTCATCCTGGTGAAGGGGTCGCGAGGCATGAAGATGGAGCGGATCAGCGATCCGCTCGCGGGCGTTGCGCCGGGGCAGGGAGCGCACTGATGCTCTACCTGCTGCTCTATCCCTTCGCCGACCGCATCCCCGCCTTCAACGTCCTGCGATATCCCTCGTTCCGGATGATCATGGCGGGGCTCGTCTCGCTACTCGTGGGCCTCTTCCTCGGCCCCACGTACATCGAGGCGATGCGCGTCAAGCAGTACGGCGCATCCAACGTCCGCGAGGACACGCCCGCGGCGCACCAGAAGAAGAGCGGCACGCCGTCCATGGGCGGCGGGCTGATCCTCTGGGCGCTGCTGGTCGGCACCCTTCTCTTCGCCGATCTGACGAACCGGCTGGTGTGGGCGGCGCTGGTGTTCACGCTCGGCTACGGCCTGATCGGGTTCGCCGACGACTGGCTGAAGCTCACCAAGCGCAACTCGAAGGGCCTGGCCGGCCGCAAGAAGCTCTTCTGGCAGACGCTGATCTTCCTGGGCGTGATCGCGGTGCTCTTCGTCGACTGGAGGGGCGGGCTGCTCCATCCGCACCTGCTGCTCGATACGCGCCTGTCCATTCCCTTCATCAAGGTGCGCACCTTCAGCCCTGTCTTGCCCTGGTGGCTGTACCTCCCGTTCGCCTTCATCGTCATCGTCGGCACCAGCAACGCGGTCAACCTGACCGACGGGCTCGACGGGCTCGCCATCGGGCCCACCATCGTCAGCGCGCTCACCTTCCTCCTGCTCGCGTACCTCGCCGGACTGGTGATCAAGGGGTTCAACGTCGCCGACTACCTGCTCATCCCGCACATCGAGGGCGCCAGCGAGCTCGCTGTCTTCTGCGCGGCGATGGCCGGCGCGGGCATCAGCTTCCTCTGGTTCAACACCTACCCGGCGAGCGTGTTCATGGGCGACGTCGGCGCGCTCGCCATCGGCGGCGGTCTGGGCGTCCTCGCCGTGCTCACCAAGAACGAGGTGGACAGCGCGATCATCCATGGCGTCTTCTTCGTCGAGGCGCTGTCGGTCATGCTGCAGGTGTTCTGGTTCAAGCGCACCGGGCGGCGCATCTTCCGCATGGCGCCGTTGCACCACCATTTCGAGCTGCAAGGGTGGGCGGAGCCCAAGATCATCGTCCGCTTCTGGATCGTGTCCATCATGCTGGCGCTGGTCGGCCTCCTCTCCATCAAGCTGAGGTGACGATGCGGCTCGCCGGGCGCAGGGCGCTGGTCGTCGGGCTCGGCAAGAGCGGCGTCGCCGCCGCGCGCCTGCTCGCGACCCACGGCGCCCGCGTCGCCGTCGCTGACGACAAGGGCGAAGGTGAGCTGGGCGATTCGCTGCGGCAGCTGGACGGCGTCCCGCACGAGCGACACCTGGGCGGGCTGCGCGAAGACGCCTTTCGCGGGCGAGACCTGGTGGTGGTGAGCCCCGGAGTGCCGCTCTCGGCTCCGCCGATCGCGGAAGCGCGGTCCCGGGGCGTGGAGGTGATCGGCGAGGTCGAGCTGGCGGCCCGCTTCATCGAGGAGCCGATCGCGGGCATCACCGGCACCAACGGGAAGAGCACCACCACCGCCCTGACTGCGCACCTCCTCCGGGCGGCGGGCAAGAAGGTGTTCGCCGGCGGAAACCTGGGCGACGCGCTCTCCAATCGGGTCCTTTCCGGCGGCAAGCTGGATGCCACCGTGTGCGAGCTGTCGTCGTACCAGCTGGAGGGGATCGTCTCGTTGCGCTGCGCGGCGGCGGCGGCGCTGAACGTCACCCCCGACCACCTCGACCGCTACCCGTCGCTCGAGGCGTACGCCGCGGCCAAGGAGCGCATCTTCGCGAACCAGAAGGCCGGCGACGCCGCCGTGCTCAACCTCGCCGATCCGCGCGTCGCCGCCATGCGGACGCCCGAGGGAGTGCGGCGGCGCGGATTCGACCCGCGCGGACGCAACGCGGAGGCGGCGGGCTTCTTGCGGGCGAAGTCGGTGCTCGCCGTCGACGGCGCGGAGTACGACCTGCGCGCGCCGACGCTGCGCGGCGCCCACAATGCGGAGAACGCGCTCGCGGCGCTGCTGCTCGCGCGGCACCTCGGCGCGCCGCCCTGGGCGCTGCAGCAGGGGCTGGACACCTATCCCGGGCTGCCGCACCGGCTGGAGCCGGTCCGCACCCTCGACGGCGTCGAGTGGGTCAACGACTCGAAGGGCACCAACGTCGACAGCGTGGAGAAGTCCCTCTCCGCCTTCGACGGCGGCGTGCTGCTCATCATGGGAGGGCGCGGGAAGGGCGCGCCGTACCGGCCGCTGCGCGCCCTGTTCCCCGGCCGCGTCCGCGCGCTCCTCACCATCGGCGAGGACGCGCTGCGCATCGCCGAGGAGCTGGGGGACCTGGCTCCGGTCACCGCCTGCGGGGACCTGCGCACCGCGGTCGCGCAGGCGCGCAAGCTGGCGCGCGCGGGCGATGCCGTGCTGCTCTCGCCGGCGTGCGCCAGCTACGACCAGTTCCGGAACTTCGAGGATCGCGGCGAGCAGTTCAAGGCGCTGGTGCGGGGTCTCTCGTGAGCGCCTCGGCGGCCATCCGCGTGCCGCACGCGCGCGACGCCTCCCGTCCGTTCCGGTACGATCCGGTGCTGCTCGGCGCGGTGTTGCTGCTCACCATGCTGGGCGTGGTGATGGTCTACAGCGCATCGGCGGTCTACGCCGGTGCGCGGCTGGGAGACGGGCTCTGGTTCTTCAAGCGCCAGCTCGCCGGCGCGGCCCTGGGGCTGTTCGCGCTGCTCGTGGCGATGCGAATCGGCTACCGGCGGCTGGAGACGCTGGCCACGCCGCTGCTCCTCATCGCCCTGGTCTTGCTCCTGCTCGTCCACGTGCCCGGGCTGGGCCGCGCGGCGGGCGGGGCGCGGCGCTGGCTCTCGCTGGGGCCCGTCCAGTTCCAGCCCAGCGAGCTGGTCAAGCTGGCGCTGGTGCTGTGGCTCGCGCGCTCGCTCTCGCGCAAGCAGGACCGCATCCGGATCTTCTCCGCCGGCATCTTGCCGCACCTCTTCGTGCTGGGAATCGTGGCCGCGCTGCTCCTCTCGGAGCCCGACTTCGGGACCACCGTGGTGATCGGCTTGCTCACCTTCGCGCTCCTCTTCATCGCCGGAGCGCGGGTGGCCTATCTCGCTTCCGGAGCGGCGCTGGCCGCGCCGATCGCGGCCTTCCTGGTGTGGCACTCGCGATACCGGCTGCAGCGCGTGCTCGCTTTCCTCGATCCGTGGGCGGATCCGCGCGGGCGCGGCTACCAGGCGGTGGAGTCGCTGCTCGCCTTCGGCGCGGGCGGCACCGCGGGGGTGGGGTTGGGCGGCAGCCACCAGAAGCTCTTCTTCCTCCCCGCCGCGCACACCGATTTCATCTTGAGCATCGTCGGCGAGGAGCTGGGCTTTCTCGGGGTGTCCGCGGTGCTGCTCTTGTTCGCCGTGCTGGTCTGGCGCGGCCTCAAGGCGGCGCACGCCGCTCCCGACCCGTTCGGCTGCTACCTGGCGCTGGGGATCACGCTGCTCATCGCGCTCGAGGCCCTGGTCAACGCGGGCATGGCGCTTTCGCTCTTGCCCACCAAGGGGATGGCCCTGCCGTTCCTCTCCTACGGGATGAGCAGCGCGGTGGCCTCGCTCCTCGCCGCGGGCATCCTTCTTTCGGTGAGCGGCGGTGCGGGAGGCTCGCGCGCCTTCGGGGCTCCGCGATGAGGATGCTGATTGCCGGCGGCGGCACCGGCGGCCACCTCTTCCCGGGCCTCGCGTTGGCGGAGGAAGTGAAGACGCGCCATCCACGCAACGAGGTGCTCTTCGTCGGCACGCCGCGTGGCCTGGAGACGCGGATCGTGCCGCGGAACGGCTTCCCGCTGGAGCTGGTCGACGTCGGGCCGCTCAAGCGGCAAGGCACCTTCGGCACCCTGCGCGGCCTGGGACGGCTCCCCCGCGCTCTCTGGCAGTCGCGCCGGATCCTGCGCAGGTTCGATCCCGACGTGGTGGTGGGAGTAGGCGGGTACGCCAGCGGTCCGGTGGTGATGGCCGCCTGGATGATGCGTATCCCCACCGCGGTGCAGGAGCAGAACGCGCTCCCCGGCTTCACCAACCGCACCCTGGGCCACTTCGCCCGCGCCTGCTTCATCGCCTTCGACGAGGCGCGCGCCGGGTTCCCCGCCGGCCGGACGCACCTCCTGGGGAACCCCATCCGCCGCGCGTTTCTGGACAACTACCTCCACTCGAAGGAGCCTTCCGGGGAGCGCCTGTCGATCCTCGTCACCGGCGGGTCGCAGGGCGCGCACGTCTTGAACCTCCGCGTGGCGGAGGCGCTCGAGCTGCTCGCGCCGGCGCTCGGGCCGCGGCTCTCCGTCGTGCACCAGACCGGTGAGAAGGACCTGACGGAGATCGCCGGCCGTTACCAGGCGCTGGGGGAGAGCGGATTGCACGCCCGGGCGACCGCGTTCATCGACGACATGGCGCAAGCGTACGCGCAGGCCGACCTGCTCGTCTGCCGCGCCGGCGCCACCACCATCGCGGAGCTGACCGTCTGCAAGAAGCCCGCGATCCTGGTGCCCTTCCCGTACGCGGCCGACGACCACCAGACGGTCAACGCGCACAGCCTGGTGATCAGTGGCGCGGCGATCCTCTTGCCCGAGCGCGACCTGACCGGCGCGAAGCTCGCCGCCGAGCTGCGCGGGCTCGAGCAAGACCGCGAGCGCCTGCGCCGCATGGCGCGGCAGAGCGGGCTCTTGGGCCGGCCGCAGGCTGCCCGCGAGATCGCCGAGGTGTGCGTCTCGCTGTGCGGGCGCCGCCTGGTCCGGGAAGGGCGCCACTTGCCGGAGCAGGCGTCGCCGGAGACGCTGCCGCCGCGAGGAGGAGATCATACGTAGCGAGGTTCGTCGATCTATTCAGGTTTGGCTATTGATTATCGTGGATCGAATCGCGTACATTCCCGCGAAGGAAGGTGGAGGAGGGTGTTTCGCAACAAGAAGGTGAAGGTCCACTTCGTCGGCATCGGAGGGATCGGGATGAGCGGCATTGCGGAGCTCCTCTTGAACCTCGGGTACGGCGTGAGCGGATCCGACCTGAAGGAGAGCGAGATCACCCGCCGCCTGGCTTCGCTGGGAGGCAAGATCGTGCTCGGCCACCGGGCCGAGAACGTGGGCCCCGACGTCGACGTGGTGGTCACCTCCAGCGCCGTCCGCCGGGCGACGAACCCCGAGGCGGTGGCGGCCCGCGCGCGCGGGATCCCGGTGATCCGCCGGGCCGAGATGCTCGCCGAGCTGATGCGCCTCAAGGACGCGGTGGCCATCGCCGGGTCGCATGGGAAGACCACCACCACCAGCCTCATCGCCACCGTGCTCGAGCACGCAGGCCTCCAGCCCACCGCGGTGGTGGGCGGAAAGCTCAACGCGTTCGGGTCCAACGCCCGCCTGGGGAAGGGCGAGTGGATCGTCGTCGAGGCGGACGAGTCGGACGGCTCCTTCCTCCACCTGACGCCCACCATCGCGGTGGTCACCAACGTCGATCCGGAGCACCTCGACCACTACGGCACCGCGGAGGCGCTGCAGCAGGCCTTCGTCGATTTCGCCGACCGGGTTCCGTTCTACGGCCTGGTGGTGCTCTGCCTCGACCACCCGACGGTGCAGCACCTGATCCCCCGGCTCTCCAAGCGGCACGTGACCTACGGGATCTCGCCGCAGGCCGACTGGCGCGCCGATGAGGTGAAGCTCTCCGCCTTCAGCGCCCGCTTCGCGGTCTGGCACCGCGCGAAGCGGCTGGGCGAGGTCGTGCTCAAGATGGTGGGCGCGCACAACGTGCTGAACGCCCTGGCCGCCTGCGCGGTCGCCCACGAGCTGGGCATTCCTTTCGAGCGCGCCGCCGAGGCGCTGGGCGAGTTCGCGGGCGTGCAGCGCCGGTTCACCGTGAGGGGCGAGGCGAACGGCATCCTGGTGGTCGACGACTATGGCCACCACCCCGCCGAGATCCGCGCCACGCTGGCGGGCGCGCGGGCGTCGTTCCCGCAGCGGCGCATCGTCTGCGCTTTCCAGCCCCACCGCTACACGCGCACCCGCGACTTGATGGGCGACTTCGCCACCGCCTTCAACGACGCCGACGTCCTCATTCTCGGCGACATCTACGCCGCCGGCGAGGAGCCGATCCCCAACGTATCCGGGGAGAAGCTGCACGCGGCGGTGCGCGCCTGCGGCCACCGCGACGCGACGTTCGTGCCGGAGCGGGCGGCGCTGGCAAAGGCCCTGCGCGCGCGGGTACGCACCGGCGACCTGGTGCTGACGCTGGGCGCGGGCGACGTCACGCACGTCGCCGAGGAGCTGCTCGCGCTTCTCGGCGGAGGCCCTGCATGATCGAGCTGGTCTCCGCCCTCAAGCGCGCCTCGCGCGGCGAGGTGCTGCGCGACGTCCCTCTCGCGCCGCGCACCAGCGTGCGCGTGGGCGGCCCGGCGCAGCTGTGGGTCCGTCCGCGCGACCCCGAGGCGCTGGTGGCGGTGCTCGGCGTCCTCTGCGACGCGGGCGTCCCCTGGTTCGCCTTGGGCGGAGGAGCGAACACCGTCGTCGGCGACGGCGGGGTCGAGGGCGCTGTTCTCAAGCTCGCTCCCGACTTCGCCGCCGAGCAGGTCGAGG
This sequence comes from Deltaproteobacteria bacterium, assembly GCA_005888115.1. Taxonomy (GTDB): domain Bacteria; phylum Myxococcota; class Myxococcia; order Myxococcales; family 40CM-4-68-19; genus VBKO01. Next base: position 4,167 of record VBKO01000091.1, on the reverse strand, counting down.
AGGGCGGCGATCACGCGCTGCTCACGCTCGGCGCGGGCGCCCCGATCGCCCGCTTCGTTTCGCTCGCGCGCGAGCAGCGCGGCGTGGGAGTGGCCTGGGCGGCAGGGATCCCGGGCACGGTGGGCGGCATGGTGACGATGAACGCCGGGACGGCGACGGGCGCGGCTGCCGACCACCTCGAAGCGGTCGAGGTCGCCACGCCGGACGGGTTGCGCTGGGTTCCTGCCGCGGAGCTGCGGCTCTCCTACCGCCGCTGCGAGCTGCCCCAGGGCGCGGTGCTGACGCGGGCGCGCTGCCGCGTGCGCCGCGGGGCCGAGCCGGAGGTGCAGGAGGACTCGCGCTCGGCCAAGGCGGACGTGGAGCGCCGCCGCGCGACGCAGCCCCTGTCGCTGCCGAACTCCGGATCGGTATTCGTCAATCCGCGCGGCGATTTCGCCGGACGGCTGATCGAGCAGGTGGGGCTCAAGGGCGAGCGCCGGGGCGGCGCGCAGATCAGCGACAAGCACGCCAACTTCATCGTCAACCTGGGCGACGCCACCGCCGCGGACGTGGTCGAGCTGATCGCCCTGGCGCGGGGCAAGGTGCTGGCGGCGACGGGCATCGAGCTGCAACCCGAGGTGCGCCTGGTGGGCACCTTCCGGCCTCCCCTGCCGGAAGAGCTCTCGCCGCACCACTTCGTTCCCCTCCTGCGCAGGAGGTCCGCATGACCGAGCCGGCCTGGGTGCGCATGCCGTTCCGCCCGGAGCGCGCAGCCGCGGCGCGCCGCACCGAACCGTCTCGCGCATCGCGGTCGCATCCGGCGGCCGCGGCGCTGGGTCGCACCGCGCTCGCCATGCTGCTGTCGGCGGCGCTCTCGGCGGGCGCGTGGCAGGCGTTCCGCTGGTCGACGACCACTCGGCTCTTCTCGCTGCGCGAGGTGCGCTTCTCCGGGCTCTCCCACGCGACCGAGGCGGACCTGCTCGCGCGCAGCGGGCTGCACCCGGGCGCAAACCTCATGGTGGTCGACCTCGCCTCGGCCGCCCGGGCGATGGAGTCGCATCCGTGGGTCGTCTCGGCGCGCCTGTCGCGCAGCCTGCCGGCCACCGTGGTGGCGGAGGTCGCCGAGCACCGGCCCGCCGCCCAGGTGCAGCTCGGCGGCCTCTACCTCCTGGACGACGAGGGGCGCGTGTTCAAGCGCGCTGGTCCCGAGGACGGCGTCGACGTGCCGCTCGTCACCGGCCTCTCCCGCGACGCCTGGCTGCGCGACCGCGGCTCTTTGCAGCTGCGGCTGTACTCGGTGCTGCGGCTGCTCGAGGCGTGGCGCGCGGAGGGACTGCCCGGCACCTCGCTCGAGGAGGTGCGGCTGGAGGAGGACGGCGGATTCACCGCGTTCGCCCGCGAGCCAGCCGGGCTGCAGGAGGTGCGCCTCGGGGCGAACGACCTCCCGCTGCAGCTCCGCAGGCTCGCGCAGCTCCGCGCAGCGCTCGCCCGCCGCGGCGAGCGCGCGGCACGGATCGATCTGGACAGCCAGGCGCGCCCCGAGTGGGTCTCCGCGCAGCTCGTGCCGACCGTACGCTGAGGAGGGGTTCAGTCCATGGCGCAGAAGAAGGGCGAGCTGATCGTCGGGCTGGACATCGGCACCACGAAGATCTGCTGCATCGTGGGCGAGGTCGGGCCGGAGGGCATCGACGTCATCGGCATCGGCACCCATCCTTCGCGCGGGCTGCGCAAGGGCGTGGTGATCAACATCGAGGCCACGGTCTCCTCCATCCGCCGCGCGGTGGAGGAGGCCGAGCTGATGGCCGGATGCGAGATCGCCTCGGTGTACGCGGGCATCGCCGGCGGGCACATCCGCGGCTTCAACTCGCAGGGCGTGGTGGCGGTGAAGGACAAGGAAGTGAAGCAGGGCGACATCGCGCGCGTGCTCGACGCGGCGCGCGCCATCAACATCCCCCAGGACCGCGAAATCCTGCACGTCCTCCCGCAGGACTACATCATCGACGAGCAGGACGGCATCAAGGAGCCCCTGGGGATGAGCGGCGTGCGCCTGGAGGCCAAGGTGCACATCGTCACCGCGGCGGTCTCCAGCGCGCAGAACATCGTGAAGTGCTGCGCCAAGGCCGGCCTGCAAGTCTCCGACATCGTGCTCGAGCCCCTCGCCAGCGCCGAGGCGGTGCTCGCCGACGAGGAGAAGGAGCTGGGTGTCGCCCTGGTGGACGTCGGCGGCGGGACCACCGACGTGGCGATCTTCTCCGGCGGAGCCATCCAGCACACCAGCGTCATCCCGCTGGGCGGCAACCACCTCACCAACGACATCGCGGTCGGTCTGCGCACGCCGATGAACGAGGCGGAGCGGATCAAGGTCAAGTACGGCAGCGCGCAGAGCGCCCTTCTCGACAAGGACGAGACCATCGAGGTGCCGAGCGTCGGCGGCCGCGCGCCGCGCGTCCTGGCGCGCCGCATCCTCTGCGAGATCATCGAGCCTCGCGTGGAGGAGCTGTTCCAGCTGGTGCACCGCGAGGTCCAGAAGGCGGGCCAGGAGGACCTGCTCGCCTCGGGCGTGGTGCTGACGGGCGGATCGACGCTCTTGCACGGCATGCCCGAGCTGGCCGAGGAGGTGCTGGGCCTGCCGGCGCGGCGTGGGTTGCCGCGCAACATCGGCGGGCTCACCGACGTGGTGAAGAGCCCGCAGCACGCCACCGCCGTGGGCCTGCTCCACTACGCCATCAAGCAGCAGACGGAAGGCCGGGTGTTCGCCGGCGACGCATCGTCGTTTCGCGAGCGGTTCCTGGGTTGGGTGAAGGAGCTGTTCTGAACCGGAGGGGTCATGGACGAGTTCGAGACTGAGCTGGGCGCGAAGATCAAGGTGATCGGGGTCGGGGGCGGCGGCGGGAACGCCTTGAACACGATGATCCTCGCCGGCCTCACCGGCGTGGACTTCATCGCCGCGAACACCGATTGCCAGGCGCTGCAGAACAACCGCGGCCGGACCAAGATCCAGCTCGGCGCGCAAGTCACCAAGGGGCTGGGCGCCGGGGCCAACCCGGAGATCGGACGCCAGGCCGCGCTCGAGGACAAGGCGCGCATCCTCGCCGCGCTGGAAGGCGCGGACATGGTGTTCGTCACCGCCGGCATGGGTGGCGGCACCGGGACGGGCGGCGCTCCGGTGATCGCGGACCTGGCGCGCAGCCTGGGCGCGCTGACGGTCGGGGTGGTCACCAAGCCGTTCCTCTTCGAGGGCAAGCGGCGCCTCAAGCAGGCGGAGAGCGGCCTGGCCGAGCTGAAAAACGCGGTGGACACGCTCATCACCATTCCCAACCAGCGGCTGCTCGCCATCGCCGACGAGAAGACGACGCTGCTCGACACCTTCAAGAAGGCCGACGAGGTGCTGCTCAACGCGGTGCAGGGCATCTCGGACCTGATCACCATCCCGGGCCTCATCAACGTCGACTTCGCCGACGTGCGCACGATCATGAGCAGCATGGGCGTCGCGCTGATGGGCACCGGGACCGCCTCGGGAGAGGGACGGGCGCTTCTCGCCGCGCGGCAGGCGGTGGAGAGCCCGCTGCTCGAGGACGTGCAGATCGACGGCGCCACGGGCATCCTCATCAACATCACCGGCGGGCCGGACATGACCCTGGTCGAGGTGAACCAGGCCTGCAGCCTGATCCAGGAAGCCGCGCACGAGGAGGCGAACATCATCTGCGGCAGCGTCATCTCCGACGAGATCGGCGACAAGCTGAAGATCACCGTCATCGCCACTGGCTTCAACCACCGCGACACGCGCCGGATCGAGCGCACCGAGGCCACGCGCGCCCTGCGGACCCCGGCCGCCGGCGCCGAGCACGCCGCGCCTCGCGGACACCTCCGCCCGCCCGAGGCGCCCCGCGCCACTCCGGCCCCGCGCGCGGCGACTCCTCCTCCCCCTCAGCGCCCCGCCGGCGACCGCCCCGTCCGCAAGCTTTCCTGGGACGAGCTGCGCCAACTCACCGGCGCCAGCGAGGACGAGCTGGACATCCCCACTTTCCTCCGGAATAACGACTAAAGGATCACCGCGGAGACGCGGAGCACGCGGAGGAATTCTGGGGTACCTCGATCGGACACCCGCGTCCGGACGAGAGCAGAACGAGATCCTCCGCGCCCTCCGCGTCTCCGCGGTGGATTGGAAGACGCTCTTCGGCGTCAGTC
>VBKO01000437.1 GCA_005888115.1 Deltaproteobacteria bacterium | reverse complement strand
CGATTACGTAGCTCGTCGTCATGATCGTTCTCCCTTGCCGCCCCGGGCTGCCGCCGCGCCCAGCGCGCGGCATGCACGAAGCACTTCGTCGGACAGCTCGCTTCCCTTCAGCACGCGCGCAAGGCTGAGGCCGCCGTACATCAGCGCGACGAGCCCGATAGCGAGCGTGCGCCGCGGGACGATGGCGGTTGCCGGCAAGCGCTGCGCAAGCCCATCGACCAGGGCCGTCACTTGCTCTCCGATGACGGGGCGGTGCTGCGGCGCGGTGGTGCCGACCTCGCCGATCACCGCCGGAAAGGGACAGTCGGGCACGCCTCCGTCGCGATGCTCGGCCGAGAGGTAGCGCTTGAGGATGGACTCGGCCCGCTCGGCCTCGGCCTTCGCGTCGAGGCGCTCGAAGAGCCGCTCGCGCAGGGCCGAACCGGTGCGGCGGAGCGTCTCGTCCACCAGCTCGTCCTTGGAGGAGAAATGCGCGTAGAAGCCCCCGACCGTGAGCGCGGCGCCCTTCATCACGTCGGCGACCGCGGCACCGGAGATCCCCTTTTCCCGGACCAGCCGCGACGCGGACTGGAGGATGGATTCGTGCGACCGTTCTTTCTGTTCGACCTTGGCGTTCATCTGCATCGCCCCCGCACTGGTTGACCGCCCGCTTCGCCGGGAACACTCCTCGAGTGCCCGTCATATTACGATCGTACGATGACGAGACCAGCGCCTGGATTCGCGACACCTGCAGCTTGACGCGGACGCGCTTCTGAGTCCTGTTGCCAACGGACAGGTTGACCCTCTTCCGAAAGGACAGGTCCATGACCTCCGGGATCACGACCTTTACGTTGATTCACGTTCTCTTGAGTCTGATCGGGATCTTCGCGGGGTTCGTCGTCGCGGGAGGGCTCGTCGCGGGGAAGCGGCTCGACGGCTGGACCGGCGTCTTCCTGGTGACCACGGTCGCGACGAGTGTCACCGGGTTCGGTTTTCCTTTCGTCACTTTCTTGCCGTCCCACGCTGTCGCGATCATCTCGCTCGTCGTATTGCCCATCGCGATCATCGCGCGCTACGTCAAGCACCTCTCTGGAGGCTGGCGCCGGATCTATGTGGTCGGTGCGGTGCTCGCCCTCTACTTGAACGTCTTCGTTTTGATTGCGCAGCTGTTCCTCAGGCTTCCGGCCCTGATGGCCGCCGCGCCCACCCAGAAAGAGCCGCCATTCCTGCTCACCCAGCTTATCGTGCTGGCGCTGTTCGTCTGGCTGGGCTGGGCCGCGGTGAAAGGATTCCCTGCCGAGGCCGGCGCGAGGGCGCCCGCGGAGGTCGCCGCCTAGGAAGGGCGCTCGCGCGGCCCGCCCGCAGCGCGCGCTCCACCGAGCCCGGCACCCAGCGTACACAGGCCGGAGACTGTGCCGGCCACCGCGAGCGGCAAGGCGATGGAATGGCGGAGCAGCCATGCTCCGGCCGCCGCGCCTGCGAACATCAGCCCGATCGACGATACGCGCCTCGTCCATCCTGTATTGGCCCCGCCGGCGAGCGTGGAGTCCGCGGCGATCCCGGTGATGGTCAGGGTCAGGACGGTCGTGGTGAGGTCGCGCTCGGCGACGGTCCGCACCACGGCATTGCGGACGCCCATCGCGAGGCCGGTGAGGACGATGAGCCCGTACAGACGTGGCGGATCACGCATGAGGTCGCCGGCGCCGGCCGCTGCCAGCGCCGCCGCAGCGAGCAGCAGGACGGTTTCGACCGCAAACCCGGCGCCGATCCAGCGAAGGCGCGGACCGCTGCGGATACGCGCCGCCAACCGGCCACCGAGCGCCGCCCCGATGACGAAGGCACCGAGAGCGGCCCCCGATCGAGCGATCGAAAGCTCGGGGACCTTGGCCATGGCAAACCCGAGAAAGACGACGTTGCCGGTCATGTTCGCTGTAAAAACGTGACCGAGAGCGAGGTAACTGACCGCGTCGACGAATCCCGTCATTGCGGTGAGAGCGAGCAGCAGCGCCGGCAGGATGCGGTCAGGAGCGGATGCGTCCATCTCGGCATGTCTACATTCATGGAAGCAGGACGCCAGCAGTTTGCGACGCGGAGCAAGCTCTCCTCCGAATCCGCACTGCCGTGGAGGCATCTAGGCCGTTTGAGCTGGGGACCGCCATCCAGCGCGGGGAGCCATGATGATCTACCTCGAAGACTTCGCCCCCGGACAGAAGTTCGTCTCCACCACGCTTCGCGTCGATTCGGCGGCGATCAAGGCTTTCGCTGCACAGTTCGACCCGCAGCCCTTCCATCTCGATGAGAACGCCGCGCGCGGTTCGTTCTTCGGCGGCCTCGCCGCAAGCGGCTGGCACACCGCCGCGCTCACCATGCGGCTGCTGGTCGAGAGTGGATTCCACCCCGCGGGTGGAATCATCGGTTCCCGCGCGGACGAGCTGAAGTGGCCACGCCCGGTCCGGCCGGGCGACGAGCTGCACGTGGAGGCGGAGGTGCTCGAAGCGCGGCCGTCGACGAGCCGGCCCGGCCAGGGCTTCATCAAATGCCGCACCACTACGCTGAACCAGAATGGCGAGCCTGTGCAGGTGCTGACCATGAACCTGCTGGTCCAGGGGCGCCCCGCCCAGGCGACGGCCGCTTCGCCGCGTTGAGTTGGATTCAATTCGCCGGCTTGTCCGGGCCGGTGACGAGGCCGAGCTTTTCCGCTTCCTCGGCGCGGGCCTCGAGATCGGCGAGAAGTCCCTCGTCGGACAGGTCGAGGGGGTGTGAATGCTTCCAGTCGTGGCGGGCGACTTCGTAGAGCCGCTCCACCACGTCCTCGTCCCGCACCTCGATCGCCAGCTCGCGGCGATCGTCGAGGCTGCCTGGAGCGAGATTGATCGACCCCACGATCGCGGCGACGCCGTCGGCAAGGAACATCTTGG
>VBKO01000336.1 GCA_005888115.1 Deltaproteobacteria bacterium | reverse complement strand
TTCCGCAAGTTGAAGAACCGATCGATCCCGCGCAGCAGCATCTCCAGCTCGAAGAGGACCTCCTCGCGCCCGGCGATCTCCAGCGTCCGGATCCAGCGCTCGCGCTCGGCCAGGTAGACCGCGCGGACCCGCTGCGAGTCGCGCATCAGCTCGAAGAAGAAATCCTGAGCGAAGCTGCGCCGGTCCACCCCCCGATTGTCCCGCAACTCCGCGATCCCCGCGACTTTGCAGCCACTCTCGGGAAAACAGCTTTCACCGCGGAGCCGCGGAGAGCGCGGAGGGTTTTTGGTTACCCGGATCGGGCACCGGCGCTCGATCGGGTGCCGAAAAAAAGCCTTCTCCGCGCTCTCCGCGTCTCCGCGGTGATCCTTTTGGCTATTCGGGCTTGATCTAGAGGAGCGAGCCCTGGAGGGCGGAGGGGATTTTGCGGCCGAGGTGTTCGTAGGCGCGGGGAGTGGCGGCGCGGCCGCGAGGAGTGCGGACCAGGTAGCCTTCCATCATGAGGAAGGGTTCGTAGACGTCCTCGAGCGTGTCGGGCTGTTCGCCGACCGCGGTAGCCACGGTATCGACGCCGACCGGGCCGCCGCCGAACTTGTCGATGAGCGTCGCCAGGATCTTCCGGTCCATCGGATCCAGCCCGGCGGCGTCCACCTCGAGCCGCTGCAGGGCGCGGTCGGCGACCTTCTGGGAGACGCGGCCGTCGCCTTCGACCTCGGCGAAGTCGCGCACGCGGCGCAGCAGCCGGTTGGCGATGCGCGGCGTGCCCCGGGCGCGGCGGGCGATCTCGTGCGCGCCCGGATCGTCGATCTGTACCTGCAACTTGCGCGCGGAGCGGCGGACGATCTCCTGCAGGTCGCCCGGGGGGTAGAAGTCGAGCCGGTTCACGATGCCGAACCGGTCGCGCAGCGGACCCGTGAGCAGCCCCGTGCGGGTGGTGGCGCCGATCAACGTGAACCGCTTGAGCGGGAGCTTGATCGCCCGCGCGCCGGCGCCGTCGCCGATGACGATGTCGAAGGTGTACGTCTCCATCGCCGGATAGAGGTTCTCCTCGATGGCCGGGTTGAGGCGGTGGATCTCGTCGATGAAGAGCACGTCGCCGTCGGCCAGGTTGGTGAGGATCCCGGCGAGGTCGCCCTTGCGCTCCAGCGCCGGGCCGCTGGTCACGTGGATCTGCGCGCCCAGCTCGTTCGCGATCACGTGCGCGAGGCTCGTCTTCCCCAGGCCGGGCGGGCCGCAGAAGAGGACATGATCGAGCGGCTCGCCGCGCGCGCCGGCGGCCTTGACGAACACCTTCAGGTTGTCGAGCAGCGCGGTCTGGCCGACCACCTCGTCGAAGCTTCTCGGCCGCAGCGAGCTGTCGAAGCGCGCGTCGTCCCCCTGCTGCTCCGACTCGACTTCCCGCTTCCGCTTCGCTTCCTCCATCGCGGGCTACGCTATCACAGCGTTCTGCGGACGCGCTGCCGGCCGCGGGGACGGTTCGTGAGCACGCGGAACCCTTCCGACTCGAGCCACGGGACGGTCCCCGTGAAGGCGCCGGCGTTGCTCGCGGGAGGGCGCACAGGGTAGGCCTCCGCGACGCGAGCGCCCTGCGCTTTCAGCGACGCGAGCGCGGCGCGCAACAGCGCGCGGGCGACGCCGCGGCCGCGCCAGCCGGACTTGATGAAGAAGCAGGGCAACGACCAGACCTGCTCCGCATCGTCGCAGGCCAGGGTGCGCGACCTGGCCAACGCGGTGAACCCGATGCGAGGACCGTAGGCGCACCAGCCGACGGGCTCGCCCTCGGAGAAGGCGAGCAGCCCGCGCGACTTGCCGGCGAGCACCAGCGCCCGCTGCCGCCGCTTGGCCTCGCCGCCGCGGACGTCGTCGAAACGCTCGCCGTCGCGGATGCGCCACCACATGCACCAGCAGCCGGCGCACGCCCCGTTGGGGCCGAAGAGCTTCTCGAAAGCGGGCCACAGCTCCGGCGTCAGCTCGCGAATCTCCAGCGCCGGGGCCCCCGACGCTTTCACGGCGCGCCCGAGATGAGCCGGAGCGCCTCGCGGAGCTGATCCTCCACCGCGGCCGCGGGTCCCAGGCTGCGCCGCACGGCGTCCGCCGTGCGCTCCGCGGTGGCCGGCTTGTACCCCAGGTTCAGCAGCGCGCTGACCAGCGCTCCACTCCCCGACAGCGGCACCACCGGCGGCTCCGCGCGGCCCAGCAGATCCGATGTCTTCAGCTTGTCCTTGAGCTCGAGGACGAGCCGCTCCGCCGTCTTCTTGCCGACGCCGGAGATGCGCGTCAGCCGGGCGATCTCCCCACCCACCAGCGCGGCGGCCAGCTCGCCCGCCGGCATGCCAGAAAGGATGGTCTGCGCCAGGCGTGGACCGACGCCGCTCACTTCGATGAGCAGCAGGAAGAGCCGTTCCTCCTCCTCGCTGGCGAACCCGAACAGCTGCAGCGCGTCCTCCCGCACGTGCGTGTACGTGCGCAGCTGGACCGGTCCGCCCTCGGCCGGCAGGCGCGCCGTCGATTGCAGGGAGAGGTGGACCTGGTACCCGACGCCGCCGACGTCCACCACCGCCAGATCTCCGCGCTTCTCCAGCAGCGTCCCGGAGAGCCTCGCGATCACCGCCGTCCCCGCAACGACCGCCCCAGCGCCGCGCGCCAGTCGCGCGGGCGACGCTCCTCCTCGCAAGCCGCCACGGGTTCGCGCGCCCGCAAGAGCCCGCAGATCGCGGCGGCCAGCGCGTCGGTGGCGTCCATGCGCTCGCGCACCGTGATGCCGAGCAGGACGCAGACCATGCGCCCCACCTGCTCCTTTTCCGCCCTGCCCGTGCCGGTCACCGCCTGCTTGATCATCGACGGGGCGAAGCTGCGCACTCGCGCGCCTGCCTGCGCCGCCGCGAGCAGCGCCACGCCGCGCGCCTGGCCCAGGACCAGCGCCGAGCGCGAGTTGCGGGCGTGGAAGACCTCCTCGATGGCGACGATCTGCGGGCGGTGCCGGTCCAATGCCTGCGCCAGCCCCAGGTGCAGCGCCGCGAGCCGTGCCTCGACCGGTCCTCCCTCGCCCACCGCCAGGACGCCGTGGTCGACGTGCCGCATGCGCGCGCCGCCGGCGTCCTCGACCACGCCGAACCCGCAGTACCGTGAGCCGGGGTCGATCCCCAGGACGCGCAGGTCCCCTCCCTAGGCGCGCGACTCGAGCTGCGCGATGGTGCCTTCGTCCATCTCGAAATTCGCGTAGACGTGTTGCACGTCGTCGTTTTCCTCGAGGTTCTCGATCAGGCGCAAGACCTTCTCCGCGGCGTCTCCCGAAAGCTGCACCGTGCTCTTGGGCAGGAAGACCATCTTCGGCGCGCCGACCGGCAGCTTTCCCTCCAGCGCCTTGTGCACCTGCATCAGCGCGGCCGGCTCGGTGCGCACCTCGAATCCGCCCTCGTCGTCGGCGACCACGTCCTCGGCCCCGGCATCCAGGGCCAGGTCGACCACCTGGTCTTCGCTGGGACCCTTCTTCACGGGAACGATGCCCTTGCGGTCGAACTGGAAGGCGACGGATCCGTGCGCGCCCATCGCTCCGCCCGCCTTGGCGAAGATGGCGCGCACGTCGCCCGCGGTGCGATTCTTGTTGTCGGTCAGCACTTCGACGACCAGCGCGACTCCGGCCGGGCCGTATCCCTCGTACGTCATTTCCTCGTACGCGACACCTTCCAATTCGCCCGTGCCCTTCTTGACGGCGCGCGTGATGGTGTCGTTCGGCATGTTCGCCTCGCGCGCGGCGAGGACGGCGGAGCGCAGGCGGGCGTTGTGGTCGGGGTCGCCGCCTCCGGTGCGGGCGGCGACGGTCACCTCGCGGATCAGCTTGGTGAAGAGCGCCCCCTTGCTGGCGCCCATCGCCTCCTTCTTGCGCTTGATCTTGGTCCATCGATTGTGGCCCGACATGGCTGCTCCGCGACTCCCGTTCCGAGCGCATCTAGCACGCGCCGCGCGCATGCGCCAACGTTCAGGGTGGCCGGCCCGGCGAGCCCCCGTCGGTTCCACACATCCAGGTGCCCGAGCGCCCCGCCTCGATGCTTTGTCCGGCGGCACACCTCGGCTCGGCGCCCGGATAGCGGTCGACCTCGGCCATGCCGCCGTCGGCGTCGGAGGCGAGCAGCGCGATGAGCGGCGGCGAGTCGTTCGACAACCCCCGCCCGAGGAGCCGTTGCGTGGACGCGCGCAGCACCGGTACCCCGGCCGGGAGCGAGTAGCGGCTCGCGTCGAAGGACGCGCCCACCGCGAGAGCGCGAGCCCCCGGGAGCAGGACCACTGGGCCGGTCGCGTCGGGCGCCACGGCACGGGCGATGCCGTCGATGCCCTCGAGCGCTGCCCGGGACAGATCGGCCGCCGTCGTCCCCGCGTTGAGGATCTCCACGTACTCGCCGTCGCTGCGAGGAACAGGCAGCGGCGGCGACGCCATCACTTCCGAGATCGCCAGGCGCGGCAGCGCGCCGGTCGTCATCACCTGCTCCCCGGGCGCGCGCACCAGGTGACCCTCGTCGTCTTCCACGAGGAGCTGCAGTGCATACGGCGTCGACTTGAGCAGGCCGTCGACTCGCAACGACACCGCGCAGCCGGCCTCGGCGGGCGGCGTGCACGGATCCGGCGCACAGCTGGCGAAGCCCTCGTCCACTCCGCAGAACGGCCCCGGGCAGGTGCCGACCTGCAAGGCGACCCGCGCGGGCCAGTCGAGGCGTACGTCGGCGAGGATGGAGGTGTCGCGCGGCCGGACCCTGACCTCGGCGCGCGGCGGATCGAGCCTCGGGCACTGCGAGGCGACGAACGTGGCACCGGCAACCGGCTTCCCATCGAGCGCGAGGGAGTACGTCTGCCCTGCCCTCAGCGCCGCGCAGCCGGAGCCGGCCCACGCGGGGCAGAGCTGGAGCTCCAGGACGCCGCTGGTCGCCGCCGCGGAGGCAAGCGCTCCCGAGGGTCCCACCACGCTCACGACGCCGCCGCCCTCCGGCACCGAGACGCGTACCCTTGCGAGGTTCGCGGCCGTGGTCGAGCCGGCCGGCGGCGCGACCAGCGTGGGGCCCGTCCGCGCGGCGGCGACCGAGTAGTGGAACCGGGCGGCCGCCTGCAGGTGATGCCCGGCGGCATCCTTGAGCCGGGTCGACGCGAGCAGCCAGTAGCCGCCAGGCAGAAGTGGCTTCTCCGGCGCGAGATCCAGCTCGGCGGCTCCGGCGGAGATCGCCGCCCGCGCGCCGACGAGCAGCGAACGCTCCTCGGCGGAGAGCCGGGAATGCTCGATGGCCGCCGCCGCCCGCTCCACCAAGGCCTCCGGCGCGAGCACCACCGTCTCGCTGCGGCCGGTCGAGGCGAGGAGCTGTCCCTCGTCCATGGCCTCGCTGAACACGACGTGGAACTGCGCGTCGGCCGCGATCTCGCCCGGCGGGGGCTGCAGGTCGGCGATCCGCGGCGGCCCCGCCGTCCCGCCGTCGGCTTCCTGGGGCATCTCGACGCGCGCGCACGCCGCCGCGGCGAGCACCGCCGCAGCGACCATGGGCCAGGACGTCCTCATGGATCCTCCCCTGCCAGCTCGGCCTCCTCGCCCGCGAGCAGCTCGCGGTACAGGCCACCCGTGACTGCATCCAGCTCCGCCGTCACCCGGAGCAGCTCCAGCGCGGCCTCGCGTCGCGCCTCACCGCTCAGCGCCGGAAGCGACGCGCGTCTCTGTCGCCTCTCGACCCACAGCGCAGCCGCCTTTTCCGCGGCCTCGCGCCGCACGCGCGCGAGGTGCACGTGGGCCAGCGCCAGCTGCGATTCCTCGCGCGAATACACGAGCTGGGCGAAGTCCCAGGTCAGGGTGATCGACCAGGTGTTCGCGACGCCTTCGTCGTCCTGCCGCAGCGGGTACCCGCGTAGCTCGCCCACGCGGCTGTGCAGATCGTCGCGCCGCAAGAGCTCTCCGCGCAGGAGAGGCGCCCAGTGCGACCGGCGAAGCCGCGCCGTGCGCCCCGCATCGTCCGCCGCCGTCCCGCCCGCCGCGCGCTGCGCGGCCGCCTGCGCCTCGCGCAGGGCCGGCTCGGCGACGGCCGCAGCCGCGCAGAGAAGTGCGATCCCGGTCACATGCCTCGCGGTTGCAGGCGCCGTGCCGCGTCATCCCACACGGATTCCCGGCATTTTTCCCACTCCCCGAGGCCTTCTGCCCTGCCCAGATTGAGAGGGGTTCTCGAAATGGGACCCCCGGGCCGGAGCCGATGAACCTGCGCGACGTTCCGAGGGAACGCGGGCTGCTCGCCGCCGTCCGCCGCCGCGGACGGCCGACCCTCGTCCTCGCCACCGGTCCAGCCTGGCCGACTGCGGTGGGGCTCCGGTTGCGCCAGGCGCGGGTCGGGAGCGTGCTTGCCTTCCTTCGCGACGGCGCGCTCGTCGTCCGCGGCCTTTTGCGCAAGATGTGGCGTTCCCCCACCGTCCGCCGGACGCTCTGGCTGCGACGCCTGGAGCTGGCCTGGCACGCCTCGGGAGCCGCCACGCAGCTCGCCGACGCCGCGCTGGCGGGCGAGACCACTGGAGAGCTGGCCACGCGCATCGCGCGCATCGCGCGGGAGCTGTCGGGCGCCGAAGCGGCGGCGGTCTTCGGGCGCGGCCCGGGCGGGCCCGTGCTGTTCGGGCAGGACGGCGGGGTGCCCGCCGCGGACCTGGCCGCGCGCACCTTGCAAACCAGCTCGTCGGAGCGGCGCAGCGAGGGCGCCGGACGCGCGGTGAGCATCCCGCTCCGGATGGGCAGCGCGACCGTGGGCGCCTTGGTGCTGCGCTTCGCGCCACAGACTCCGGTCGCGCTGAAGCCGCTCGAGCCCCTGCTGCTCCGCGCGGGCGCGGTGCTCGCCGCCGCCGAGCGCGAGGCGCGCAAGGACCGCTTCCTGAGCCTCGCCGCGCACGAGCTGAAGACCCCGCTCACCAGCATCAAGGGATTCGCGTATTCGCTCTCCCGCCGGATCGAGAAGGGCGAGACCGCCGATCCACGGACGGTCGAGATCCTCGAGCGGCAAGCGGAGCGGCTCCACGGTCTGCTGGAGGAGATGCTGGAGGTCTCGCGCCTCGAGATGCAGCGCTTCGTCCTCCACCAGGAGCCCTGCGAGCTCGGCGAGCTGGTCGAATCGGCGCTGCGCTCGGTCCGCAGGCTGGGCGCCGACGGCGACATCCACGTCGAAAGTGGTGGCCAGCTGCCCCTCCTGGCCGATCGCGAGCGGATCGAGCGCACGATCGGCGCGCTGGCGCTGCGCGCGCGCTCGTTCGGGACGCCGCTCACGGTCAAGCTCCTCCGCGACGGCGAGCACGCCGAGCTGCGCGTCAGCTGGGCGGGCGCGCGGCTCACCACGCACGAGCGGGCCCAGGCGTTCGAGGCTCGCTGGGAGGAGGCGCAGCCGGGGCGGCAGGGTCTCGGGATGGCGTTGTTCATCGCGCGCCACGCCGTCGCGCTGCACGGCGGCGAGCTGCGGGCCGATCCGGACACCCTGGTCCTGCGGCTGCCCCTGCGCGCCCAGCCGGCGCCAAAGAGGGGTGGCACGGTCGGGCGCGTGCTGGTGGTCGACGACGACGAGGCAATCGCGGGAATGCTGGGCGAGTACCTGGCCGAGCACGGCGTCGACGCGGACTGGGCCGGCGGCGGGCGCGCCGCCCTCGAGAAGATCCGCGCCGGTCCCGCGCCCGACATGCTGGTGCTCGACCTGCGCATGCCGGACATCGACGGCCGCGAGCTGCTTGCGCAGCTCCGCCGCCAGGGCTTCGACCCCCGCGTGGTTCTCCTGTCCGCGGACCGGGAGGTAGCCGCCGCCGCGCGCGAGCTGCGCGCCGATGGATTCGTGGAGAAGCCCTTCTCCCCCGAGAACCTCCTCGCCGCGGTGCGTCGCTGCCTCGCAGCTCGCACGCGGGATGAAACCCGGTAGCGAAGCGGGGCGTCAGCGGCTCACTGAGCGAGCGGTCACCGTGGCGCGGAGCAGCTCTTCTCGAGCTCCGCCAGTCGCGCCTTGGCCGCGGCGAGCTCCGCGGCCGTGGACTCGTACGCGTCCCGGTAACGTCGCGCGCGGGTCTGCTCGTCGCGCAGCGCCTGCTCGGGCACACGCCCGCATGCGGCAAGCAGCAACGCCGCGACGAACGAGCACCGCCAGCCCGTCACTGCACGCGCCTCATCCGCTCGATCATCTCCGACGGCGGGATGAAGCCGGTCACCCGGCCCGGTCCGTCCTGCGGGACGGCGCACTCCGCCTGCTGCGGCGGCGGGTCGTTGCACGCCATGAGCAGGACGGTCGGCAGGCCCGGGACGCCGTACTTTGCCTCCAGGCGGCTGACCTCGTCCGTCTCCTCGGTAGCGTCGATCTTCAGGGGAACGAAGCGCTCGGCGACTTCGGCCTTCACGTCCGGATGCGAAAAAACGTGGACGTCCAGCTCCTGGCACGCGGCGCACCATTCGGCGGAGAAATCGACCAAGAGACCCTTGCCGCTCGCGCGCGCCTGCTCGAGAGCGGCGCGCTCATCGTGCAGCCAGGGGATCTCCGGAACGTGCGCCTTGCCGAACCAGCCCAGGCGCAGCCCCACCGCACCGAGCAGCAAAAGGAGCGTCGCGGCCTTGAGCGCCTGCTCGCGGCGCGCCGAGTGGAACGACAGGCTGAGCGCGCCCGCGACCACCGCCGCGAATGCCAGCGCCGCCGAGGCGACGGCGATGGCGCGGGGTCCGACCGGCAGCTGCGCCGGCCTGGG
Source organism: Deltaproteobacteria bacterium (assembly GCA_005888115.1). Taxonomy (GTDB): domain Bacteria; phylum Myxococcota; class Myxococcia; order Myxococcales; family 40CM-4-68-19; genus VBKO01. The sequence goes on along the minus strand of VBKO01000336.1, from coordinate 21,666 downwards.
CAGGAGCGGCAGGACCAGGCCCAGCGCCGCGGCTACCAGCGCAACCCCGAGCACGCTCTTGACCGTTTCCATCCAGGCGCCGGAGCGCGGCAGCTTGAGCGAGGTGGCCCCGAGGAGGAAGAAGAGCAGCCCCATCCCGAGCGCGTAGCTGAACAGCATCCAGAACCCGAGCAGCGCCGACCTGCGCGTCGCCACGTACGTGAGCACGCCCGCGAGCACCGGGCCGGTGCAGGGCGCCGCCACGATGCCGGCCACCAGCCCCATCCCGAGCGCGTGCGCGAACCCCGCGCCGCGCACCATCCCCAGCTTCTCCTGCAACGACGCGGGCAGGTTCAGCTCGAAGGCACCGAACATGCTGGCCGCCAGGGCGACCATGAATACCGCGAGGACCGCGACCACCCACGGCGAGGAAAGCGCGGACCCGAACGCCTTCCCGGAGAGCGCGGCGAACACGCCCAGGATGGAGAACGTGACCGCGATGCCTCCGACATACGTAGCCGAGAGCGCCACCGAGCGTGCACGGTGCTCCGCCTGCCGGGCGCCGAACACGCCGACCGTGATGGGGATGAGCGGATAGACGCACGGCGTGAGGCTGGTCAGCACGCCGGCGAGGAAGAGCACGGCGAAGGTGACCGCACCGACGCCGCCGGCGAGCCCGAGCCTGCCTGACAGGTCGGTGTCAGGGCCAACGCTCCGCGTCAACAGCCCCGGCAGCCCGATCAGCAGCGCCGCCGCCGCTGCCGCCAGGACAATCCGTACGATCCACTGCCTCTTGGTCATCCGCCGACCTCTCCAAAGCGCGCCCGCCACTCTAACAACCGCGCCGCCGGCACGCAGTGTGCCACCTTGACGCCTACACGGCCCGCCTATAATAGACTCATCCGGTCCAGATTGATTCCGGGCCTTCGAGGCGACGCGATGCTGAAGCTTCCCATCTACATGGACAACAACGCCACGACGCCGCTCGATCCACGCGTGCTCGACGCAATGATGCCCTATCTCACCACCGAGTTCGGCAACGCCGCCAGCCGGAGCCATGCGTTTGGCTGGAAGGCGGAAGAAGCCGTGCAGAAGGCCCGGGAGCAGATCGCCAGCCTGATCGGCGGCAACGAGAAGGAGATCGTCTTCACCTCGGGTGCGACGGAGTCCGACAACCTCGCCATCAAGGGGGTCGCCGAATTCTACCGGGAGAAGGGAAATCACCTCGTCACCACCCGCACCGAGCACAAGGCGGTGCTGGACACCTGCAAGCGGCTGGAGCGGCAGGGCTTCGAGGTCACCTACCTCGACGTGGACAAGGACGGCCGCGTCTCGCCGGAGCAGGTCCGCAACGCGATCACGGACAAGACCATCCTCGTCTCCATCATGTTCGCGAACAACGAGATCGGGACGGTGCAGCCCATCGCGGAGATCGGCGCGGTGGTGAAGGAGAGGGGAATCCTCTTCCACAGCGACGCGGTGCAGGGGATCGGCAAGCTGCCCTTCGACGTCGAGCAGATGAAGGTCGACCTCATCTCCATCAGCGCGCACAAGTTCTACGGGCCCAAGGGCATCGGCGCCCTCTGGGTGCGGCGCAAGCCTCGCGTGCGCATCGCTCCGATCATCGACGGCGGCGGTCACGAGCGCGGAATGCGCAGCGGCACGCTGAACGTGCCCGCGATCGTGGGGTTCGGCGCGGCGGCGGAGATCGCCGAGCGCGAGATGGTCGAGGAGGGGCTGCGCACCGGCAAGCTGCGCCAGAAGCTGCAGGACTACCTCTTCAGCCACCTCGACCACCTGGAGCTGAACGGTCACCCCGAGCATCGCCTGCCCGGGAACCTGAACGTGAGCTTCGCCTACGTCGAGGGCGAGGCGCTGATGATGGCCATCAAGAACGTGGCCGTTTCCTCGGGATCGGCCTGCACCAGCGCGTCCCTCGAGCCCTCGTACGTCTTGCGGGCCTGTGGGGTGAGCGAGGACCTCGCGCACACGTCCATCCGGTTCGGGATCGGCCGGTTCAACACCGAGGCCGAGGTGGACTTCGTCGGCAAGTACGTCGTCGACCAGGTGAACAAGCTCCGGGCGATGAGCCCCTTGTACGAGATGGCCAAGGAAGGGATCGACCTCTCGAAGATCGAGTGGGCGGCCCACTGAACGTCTGGTCCGGCATCCAATCTGGACCGGATGCATCCAAATTGATAGATTCCGCAGTCCGAGGGAGAGCGAACATGGCGTACGGCGACAAGGTCCTGGACCACTACGAGAACCCGCGGAACGTCGGGACGCTGGACAAGGCCGACCCGAACGTCGGGACGGGCCTGGTGGGCGCGCCCGCCTGCGGCGACGTCATGCGGCTGCAGGTGAAGATCGGCGACGACGGCCGCATCGAAGACGCCAAGTTCAAGACCTTCGGCTGCGGGTCGGCCATCGCCTCCAGCTCGCTCGTCACCGAATGGGTGAAGGGCAAGTCGGTGGACGAGGCGCTCACCATCAAGAACACCCAGATCGCGCAGGAGCTGTCCCTGCCGCCGGTGAAGATCCACTGCTCGGTGCTGGCGGAGGACGCGATCAAGGCGGCCATCACCGATTGGAAGAAGAAGCGGGCCGCCAAGCAGCAGCCTGCCGAGGAGCGGCCCGCGGAGCGGAGGGCCGAGTAAGCATGGCGGAGCCTGGAGTCACCACGGCGGAGCCCGCCATCCACCTCACGCCGAAGGCCGCGGCGAAGATCCGCGAGCAGGTGGCGAAGCGCCCGCAGGCGGGTCCGCAGAGCGGCATCCGCGTCGGAGTGAAGGGCGGCGGCTGCTCGGGCCTTTCCTACGTGATCGAGTTCTGCGATCAGCCGCGCTCGCGCGATCGCCTCTTCGAGGAGGGCGGCGCAAAGGTCTACGTGGACCCGAAGAGCCTCTTGTACCTGAACGGCACCACGCTCGACTTCGTCGACACCTTCCAGCAGAAGGGCTTCAAGTTCCTGAACCCGCAGCAGCGCAGCGAGTGCGGTTGCGGCGAGTCCTTCTCGGTTTGATGGCTTGACCCCGAGCCCTCGCTTGAGCTGATCGCTGTCATGCCCGACATCCATCCGATCTGCTGGAGCTGCGGGGTCTCCCGCGCTCCCACGGACGCCCTGTGCCCCGCCTGCGGCAAGGTGCAGCCGCCGCCGCCGCCGCAAGGGGTGCTGGACAAGTTCGCCGTCCTCGGGCTGCCCCGCGCGTACGAGCTGGACGAGCGCGCACTGGAGGAGACCTTCCGCGCGTTCTCCCGCAAGCTGCACCCCGACCGCTTCGTCCGCGCCACGCCCCGCGAGCGCCGCTTCTCGCTCGAGCAGACCACGCTGCTCAACGACGCTTACCGGACGCTGCGCGATCCGGTGCGGCGCGCCGAGCACCTGCTCGCGCTGCGCGGCGTGAAGGTGGCCGGCGAGGAGCGCTCGGGGGCCGGCGCGATGCCGCAGGAATTCCTCGAGCAGGCGCTCGAGGACCGCGAGAAGCTGCTCGAGGCGAAGATGGAAGGCGGGCCCGACGCGGTCGCCCGGCTCGCCGAAGGGGTCCGGAGCAAGCGACAGGAAGCGATGGAGGAGATCGCGCGGGCGCTCCGCGAGCCGCGCCCCAGCGATGCCCAGCTGCGGCGGACGGCGGAGCTGCTCGCCCGGCTGCGCTACTACGCGCGCTACCTCGACGAGGTCGAGGGTCGCGCGGCGGAGATCTGAGATGGCGCTCCTCCAGATCGCCGAGCCGGGCGAGACGCGGACGAAGGAAGCGTGCGCGACGGCGGCGGTCGGCATCGACCTGGGGACCACCAACTCGCTGGTGGCCGTGGTCCGTCCGGATCCGGAGAGCGGTGCGGGCAAGCCGCGCGCGCTCCCGGTGGACGAAGGATCGACGCTGCTCCCCAGCGTGGTCTCTTATACCGGCGGCAAGACACCGATCGTCGGGCGGGCCGCGCGCCGGTTGGCGGCGGAAGCGCCGCGCGAGACCATCGTCAGCGTGAAGCGGTTCATGGGGAAGACCTCGGCCGACCCGGAGACGCGGCGGCTATCCCCGTACCAGTTCGCCGAGGGCGAGAGCGGCACCGTGCGCTTCGAGGTGCGGGGCCGCGCGGTCACGCCCGTCGAGGTCTCGGCGGAGATCCTGCGCGCCCTGAAGGCGCGCGCCGAGGAGCAGCTCGGCATGGAAGTGCGGCAGGCGGTGATCACCGTGCCGGCCTACTTCGACGACGCGCAACGGCAGGCCACCAAGGAGGCGGGGCGGCTCGCCGGGCTCGAGGTGCTTCGGCTCCTCAACGAGCCCACCGCGGCCGCGCTGGCCTACGGGCTCGACAAGCGCAGCCAGGGCACCTTCGCCGTCTACGACCTGGGTGGTGGCACCTTCGACATCTCGATTCTCAAGCTGGTGGAGGGCGTGTTCGAGGTGAAGGCGGTGGGCGGAGATTCCGCGCTGGGCGGAGACGACTTCGACCGCGCCATCGCCGAGCGGCTGCTCGTGGAGATGGGCCGGACGCGCGACCCACGACTGGTCCGGCAGGCGATCGACGCCGCAAAAGCCGCCAAGGAGTCGCTCACCCGGAGCGACCGTGTCGAGGTGGAGATCGACGGCTGGACGCGCATGCTGACGCGGGCACAGATGGAGGAGATCATCCGGCCGCTCGTCGAGCGCACCGGCCCGTCCAGCCGGCGTGCGCTCAAGGATGCCGGCGTGCCAGAGGGCAAAGGGCTCGACGGCGTCATCCTGGTGGGCGGCTCGACTCGCGTCCCGGCGGTGCGCGCCTACGTGCGCGAGCTGTTCGGCCTGCAGCCGCTCGCGGACATCGACCCCGACGAGGTGGTCGCGCTGGGCGCGGCGGTGCAGGCGGACCTGCTCACCGCGGAAAAGCCGCAGCACGACGTGCTGCTGCTCGACGTGGCGCCGCTGAGCCTGGGCCTGGAGACGATGGGCGGGCTGGTGGAGAAGCTCATCCAGCGCAACACCACCATCCCCACCAGCGCGACGCAGGAGTTCACCACTTTCGCGGACGCGCAGAGCGGCATGGACATCCACGTGCTGCAGGGCGAGCGCGAGCTGGTGCAGGACAACAGGTCCCTGGCGCGTTTCCGCCTCTCCGGCATCCCGCCGCTGCCCGCGGGACTGGCGCGGGTGGCGGTCACCTTCCAGGTGGACGCGGACGGCATCCTCTCGGTGACCGCGCGCGAGCAGCTCACCGGAGTGTCGCAGAGCATCACGGTGAAGCCCTCGGCCGGCCTGACCGACGAGGAGATCGAGCGGATGCTGCTCGCCTCGATCGAGCATGCCGAGGAGGACGTGCAAGCGCGGCTCTTGATCGACGCGCGCGTCGAGGCGCAGCGGATCCTCAAGGCTGCCGAGCAGCAGATCGAGAACAACGGCGACCTGCTCGCCCCCGACGAGCGGCAGGCCATCGAAGCCGCGATGCAGACGCTCCGCGAGGCCGCCGGCGCGAAGGATCACCGCGCCGTGCAGGATGCCATCCAGCGGCTCGACCACGTCAGCGCGGAGTTCGCCAAGCGCGTGATGGACCGCGGCATCGAACGGGCGCTGAAAGGCCACTCGGTGGGCGAATTCGAGCAGGGCGAGCTGTCGCCGCACGCGCAGAAGGCCTATTCGGCCTTGCGGGACGACTGATGCCGAAGGTCAGGATCTACGATCCGCGCGGCAAGATGGAAGCGGAAGGCGAGGTCCCCGCGGGCACCAATCTTCTCAAGGCGTCGACCGAGCTCGGGGCCAGGCACGGCTCGGCCTGCGGGGGCGTCTGCTCGTGCTCGACCTGCCACGTGTGGGTGAAGAAGGGATTCGACTCGCTCAGCGAACCCGAGGACGCCGAGCTGGACATCCTCGACAAGGCGTTCGACGTGAAGGCCTGGTCGCGCCTCGGCTGCCAGGCCGAGCTGGACCACGCCGAGGTCGAGTACCAGATCACCGAGGAATCGGAGAAGACGTGGTACGACGAGCACCCCAAGGAGCGGCACGAGGCCGAGGCGAAGGGCCTCTGGCCGCCGAAGAAGTGAGGTCCGCCATGGCCAAGCAACTGAAATGGACCGACGTGGAGGACATCGCCATCCTGCTCTTCGAGAAACACCCCGACGTCGATCCGTTGAGCGTGCGCTTCACCGACCTGCACCAGTGGGTGCGCGAGCTGCCCGGCTTCTCCGACGACCCGAACAAGTCCGGCGAGAAGATCCTCGAGGCGATCCAGATGCGCTGGCTGGACGAGCGGGAATGACCGTCGGTGAAGCGAAGAAAAGGCTGCTCAGGTCCGCGCTCGCGTATCCGGATGCCTGGAAGGATCACCCGTGGGGCGAGACGGTGGTCAAGGTCGGCAAGAAGGTATTCGTCTTCTTCGGCCTCCCTCGCGGCGGGCTGAACGTCACCTGCAAGCTGCCGCACACCTTCGACGTGGCCCTCTCGACCTTCTCCTTCGCCGAAGCGACCGGCTACGGGCTGGGCGCCTCGGGCTGGGTGACCGCGACCTTCGACGGCAAGGACAATGTCCCCGTGCCTCTGCTACTCGATTGGATCGACGAGAGCTACCGCGCGGTCGCTCCCGCGAAGCTCGTCAAGCAGCTTCCGGAGCGCCCAGGAGAAGAACGTCGATCGCGTCGCCGGGGTTGATCTTTCCCTCGCCCGGCTCGATCTGCGCGATCGCGTTGACCGCCGACCACGAGCCGATCTGCATCGAGGACTGCTGCCCGCCGGGGGTGAAGACGAGGCGTCCGGAATCGATCGAGGCGCGGCCGCGCGGGAAGAAGGTGAGGCCCGGGATTCGAGACAGTGCTCCGCCGCGCAGCTCGGCGCGCACGCGCGGACGCCGCGGCTCGGGATCGCCCGAGAGGATGCGCAGCGCGAGGCGCACGAACAGCTCGAAGCCCAGCATGGCGGCGGCGGGGTTTCCCGGAAGGCCGAACACCAGCCGCCCGCGCGACGCGGTGCCGAAGAGCACGGGCTTCCCGGGCCGGATGGCGACGGTATGGAAGACGAGCCGCCCGCCGACCCGCTCCAGCGCCGCCTGCGCGTGATCGTGATCACCGACCGACGCGCCGCCCGTCGTCACCAGCACGTCAACCTCGGCGTCCACGAGTTTCGCGGCGATCTGCTCCACGCTATCACTTGCGATCCCCAGCAACACCGGCTCCGCTCCCGCCTCTCGCGCGAGCTGCGCCAGCGCGTGCGAGTTCGTCTCCACCAGCTTGCCGGGGGCCGGCTCCTGGCCGAGCGCCACCAACTCGTCGCCGGTGGTCAGGACGGCGACGCGCGGCCTGCGGTGCACCTGCACCCGCGCCGCCTCGCAAGCCGCGGCGAGCGAAAGCTCCGCAGGCCCCAGGCGCGTCCCCGCCGGGAGCACGGTCGCTCCCGCCCGCACCTCCTCGCCGCGGCGGCGGATGTGCTGCCCCGCCTTCGGCTCGTGCGCGGGTCCCACGCGCAGCTCGGTGCCGTTCCGCGCCGCGTGCTCCTGCATGACCACGCAATCGGCTCCGGCGGGCACGGGGGCGCCGGTGAAGATGCGCGCCGCCTCGCCCGGCTGCAGCGCGCGCTCCGGCGGCGCGTCGCCCGCCGCGACTTCGTAGACGACGCGCAGCGCGCCCGCCACATCGCTGGCGCGCAGCGCGTATCCATCCATCATGGAGATGTCGGTGCCTGGCAGGTCGCGCGCGGCGGCGACGTGCCGCGCCAGCACGCGTCCTCCCGCTTCGGCGAGCGGGACGTCCTGGCCGGGCAGCGCCCGGCTGCGCGCCTCGACTTCCGCCTGCGCCTGGGACAGTGGCGTCACGTAGAGCCTCCGAAAACACGAAAGCCCCGAACCGTCCGGCCGGGGCCCTCAATGTCCTGCGGCCGGCGCCGGACGAGCACGCTCAGGGATCGGCCGACAGGGGCGTCGTGGTGCCGAAGAGAGGACTCGAACCTCCACGGGGTTGCCCCCACCAGACCCTGAATCTGGCGTGTCTACCAATTCCACCACTTCGGCTAGACGCCAGAACGGGCGGCCGATGTACTGGAAGCGACGCGGCAAGTCAAGGCGATCCCGTCAGTCAGCTCCGCCCTGCGGGAGGCCTTGGATCGCGTCGAATCGATCCCTCGCGGGCAGGCGGTACGTCTTCGTCGTGCCGAGCGGATCGACCCACGGCCAGGTGTACCCGCTGAAGAACGGGGGCGGGCTCGTCAGGTAGAGAGAATTGGGGATGGCCCGCTCTGGGCGATCCCACTTCACGGTATTGGTAAAGAAGTCGAAGTTGCCGTCGCGAATCACCGTGCTGGTCACCCTCGGGTCGGGCGGCAGATCGAAGTTCGGCGGGTTGTATCCCAGCTCCCACATCGGGATCATCCCGTCAGTGAAGTTCGTCTGCTCATATTCGAAACCGAGAAGGTTTGCGGTCTCCGAGGAGCGCAGGGGCGGGTTGCTCATCCCGGAATACCCGATCACGTTGCCCACGAACGTGTACCACTGGTGCCCGGACGTCAAAGCGATCCCGCGTCGATTCTGGCCGTCTTCATAGAAAAAGGTGCAGCCGATGCCGCAAGAGAACGAGTAATTCGCGAGCGGCCCGATCGCCCGGCGGTGCGTCGTCAGGTGGTTCCGAAAGACCGTGATGTAGATCGAGTTGCCCCAGGTATTGTCGCCGTCGAAGTTGAACGATTCATTCCCTTCGAACAGCTCGTAGTGCGGCGTGGTCATGTGCGACGCGTTGAGCCCGACCTCCACCCAGAGGGGCTGAAAATCGATCCAGCCGTCTTGCATGTAGTTGTACCCGATGACGTTGCCCCCGCCCGAGGCCCGCATGACCATCACCTTGTTCATGTTCCAGGAGATGTTGTTCTCGACCAGGTTGTCGGCGGAGCCGAAGGTAAACGAAATTCCGTAGCCACCGCCGCCCGGGTTCGGAGTTTGCGTGCTGTGGATGTACGAATCGCGCAAGACGCTGCGAAACGTGCCGTCGAGCGACACCGCGGCGCCGTCCTGGAAGTCCGATTCGATGTTCTTCACCCAGCAGTAGGCGCAGTTTCCCACCTGGATGTTGCCCTGCCCTCCGCTGCCCCCGGCCACGTAGAGATCCTCCACACCCGCGGATTTGACCGAAGGGACCACGGGGCCGCCGTCGTCGTCGGAGAAGCGCGAGAGCTGCGCCTGATCGGCGGTCGCGAAGCCGATGTGAAAAGGAGTGGTGAACGTCACGGTGTTGCCGCTGACCGACTCGATTTCCATGACCTGGCTGATGGGCCGGTCGAACCGCGAGTACCATCCTCGGGAGACGTCGCCCGGCGGAGAATCCGGGCTCCACTCGGTGAGCGCATTCGTCACCGTATCGATCAAGACGAGCTCGCCGACCGCGAGAGGAGGCGTGAGCCCGGCCACGCTGGTCAGGACCGCGGTCCTGGTCCCCTTGACGGCATCCGAGGCGAGGTTGGTCGGCTGCGTGAACTTGAAGAACCGCGTGCCGATGACGATGGGCGCGGCATTCTGGGCGGAGGTCACCAGCCGCGTTTGCGACGGCCCCGGCGGCGCTCCTCGGAGCACGACGCCCTTGGTGATGAAGATCGAATCGTCGAGGTTGAACGTCCCCGCCGCGAGCTGAACGACCTGCCCGGCGGGGCAGCTGTCCAGCGCACTTTGGATGGCCTGCGTGGGGCTGTCGGGTGGAAGCGGCGGGCTTACGTTGGCGCAGACGGGCATGTTCGCGCTGGGCGGGACGCCTCCGGGAATGCCCGGCTTCCAGGTCGTCGCTCGATCCGCCGGAATGATGCCGGTCACCGCACCGGAGCGCAGCTCCAGCGCCGCAGCCACCCAGGTGGTCGCCGTGCCGATGGTGACGCCGGTCGCCACGGACGAGGCGGTCGCAGCCGTGTTGTCGGCGCCGCAGATGCTGTAACCGCCCGCCTGAGCTTTCGTTCGCAGGCTGCCTTGGTTGGGATCGACGGCCGGCACGCCGTCGATTTCGAAGCCGCCCACGACGAAGTCGTTGTCGTCCTGGGTCGTCACGGAAAGGCTGGGGTTGGCGCTGTCTCCGGCGGCGGAACCGGTGCTGCCAACCGCGGCGACGCCCGCGTATTGCAGCACCGATGCGGCGGGAGAGGACGCGGCCGGGGTGAACGAGACCGTCACCTGGGTGGAGGCTGCGACGTTCCGTGCGCTCCAGATCTCGATGCGCCTGTGTGTGGCCGGATTGGTGAGACCGATCCGGAAGCCGTAGCTTGAATCACCGCTGTCCCTGACGGAGGGCAGCGAGCCGCCACCCACGTCATACGTGATCACGACGACGACGTCGTTGCCGGCCGTCGTCGAGATAGGCACCGCGAGGTTGGCCGAGGTAGCTCCGGGATTGCTGCTCGCGTTGCTCGCGGCGTTGACGAACGTGATCGCCGCCCGAGCTGGCGCGGAAACGAGCGCGGAGGCGATCAGTGCAGAAACGACCGCCGACGGCGTCCGGTTCATCCGTCCTCCTGTCCCCGGCCGGTGCGCGACGTTCGGCGAAAAGGCAGCGCTGACAAGAAAGGGGGGGCGACCGATCGAAGCTAGGGTGGACGGATCTGGACGACAAGCTTGGGCGTGCAGAAGCGCAGCCTCTGGGGTGATTCCGATGCTACTGAATGGCGAGGGCGCTGCCGCTCACCGGCCGCAAGGGGTGTTCCCCGACCGCGCACCCGGGCGCCGCAGGTCGATAGGGCCGGCCGTTTCTAGACGCAGCCAGCTCGGGACCCGGTCGTACCGGCGGAAGCTCGCCAGGGCGACAACCGACCAGACCGCCCTAGGGAGCTGGCCTTCTTGCCGCGAGTGGTTGGCGACGGTGTAGGATACACCGCAGGTGAAGTCCGGGGGCTCCAAGAAGGGCGCGCCGAAGCGCCGCATTCTCGTCGTCGACGACGAGGAAGGTTTCCGCGACGGCGTCGCGGACCTGCTGAGCATGGAGGGTTACGCCGTCTCGGTGGCGCGCAACGCCGTCGAGGCGGTGTCGATGCTGCCTGACTTCCGACCCGAGGTCATCCTCCTCGACCTGCGCATGCCGCTGCTCGACGGCGAGTCTTTCCTGCGCGGAATCCGCGGCCTTCCGGCGAGCCGCGACGTGCCGGTGGTGCTCATCAGCGCCAAGGAGGAGCTACCGGCGATCGCCAGCCGCTACGGTGCCGCGGGGTACTTGTCGAAGCCCTTCGAAGCGCCGCAGCTGCTCTCGCTCCTCGAGCGCGTCCTCGACTGACGCACATCGGTTCGCGCTCCCGGGATGCGCCTCGCCCCTCGGGCCCTCAGTGGACGGTGTCTGCGTCCTGCTCGCCGGCGGGATGCACTTCGATCCCGTTGGGTTGCGCCGCGGCAGCCGAGATCGGCTCCGCTCCCGCCGAGGGCGGCTCCGCGGGAACGGGCTCGGGCCTTTGGCCGACCCCTGAGCCGGCTTCCTCCTCGCGCGCGCGCTCGGCAGCCGCCGGACCCGTCGCCCTCGGGCGCTCCTTGTGCACCGGTGCCGGGACCGGAAGGCCCGCCTTCCACAGCGCCTTCTCGGCGAGCGATAGCCGCTCGCGCGTGACCTCCAGCTCCCCCTTGGTGACGAGGTACACGCGGTTGTTCGTCTCGGCGCGGCCGCGCGCCTTCTTCAGCTCCTCGCGCGCCGCACGTTCCTTCTCGCGCTGGTCGCGCAAGGCCGCCTCGGTGTCCTTCAGCACCTTCTCGAGCTGCCGCCGCCGCTCTTCCGCCTCGCGCAGCTTACCGTCGTCCGGAGCGGCCTGCTCCGGAGGCGGCAGGACCTCGCGCGTGCGCGCCTGCGCGCGATCCAGCTCCGCGCGGAGCGAGGCGATCTCGGAGAGCGCCGCGGCAGCGTCCTTGCGGGCGTGCTGCTCGGCCGCGTGGGCCTCCTCGGCCAGCCTGCGCGCGTGCGCGAGGTCCTCCTCCAGCTCCGCTTCGCGAGCGCTCCGCTTCGGCAACGCCTTGTCCTGGCCGCGCTTGCGCAGCTCGTTGAGCTTCTCTCGCGCCTCGATGACCTGGGCCGAGCGGGCCTTGGCCTCGGCCTGGGCCTCGCGCGCCTGTGCGCGGGCCGCGTCGGCGTCCTTGCGCGCGGCGTCCGCTTCGGCCTTGAGGCCGGCCACTGCCTCGGCCGCTGAGCGGCCCTGCAGCCAGAAGACCACCGCCAGGATGAGCGAGACGACCGCGACGACGAACGCGACTCCCGTCATGGATGCACTCCATCGGAATCAGGGCCGCGGAGCGTACCCGAACGCGAACGGGATGCAAGGCCAGCCGCCGGCTCCGGCGGCGTTGTGCTTATTCGCCGCGCGTGCGGTAAGGCGGCCCTTCTCAAATCGTCGGCGGAGGTCCCTTCAGCTCGGCGAACACTGCCCTCTCGACCTCGCCGCGATGCTCCTTGCCGGCATGGTAGCTGTAGCTCGGGCCGACGAACTTCACGCCCGCCGCGCCATGGTCGCGGACGTCCTCGATGCGCACGGCCACCAGCGCGCAGGGGAATGGCGGAGAATCCATCCGTTCCTTCTCGACGACGGCGGTGCCGCGCAAGCCGTAGCAGAGGTCGTCGCCCAGCACTTCCACCGCCACGTGCGGGTCCGCTCGGATGTTCCGCAGCGCCTTGCCACGGATGTCCACCGCCATGGTGATGGTCTGCGGATTGCGCGCCACCACCCAGGTCATCAAGGTCGTCATCGGGCGATGGTGGTCGTCGACGGTGGCCACGACGCACGCCTGCCCACCGAGCAGGAACTGCACCAGGTGCGGCGGCATCTCCGCGCTCATGGAACCAGTTGTAGAACGCGGGTCGCGAGATGCGCGAGAGAAAAGCGCTACGGGCACGCCTCGATGCCGGCGGAGGCGAGGCGCGCGCGGAACACCGCGCAAGCCTGATCGCGCTCGGCGCCCTCGAGCTGGCCGGCGACGAGCGAGAGCAGCGTGCTCTTGCCGCCAGCGTCGGGGCGCTCCCCGAGCGCGCGCACCGCGGCGAGCGCGGCTTTCGCGGCGCCGATCAGGTCGCCCGACGCATCCGCCCAGGCCCACAGCGCGCCCGCGAGGACTGCCGGGACCGGCGCGCCCACGGGCAGCGGCCGTGCCAGGTCGAGCTCTCCGGTCGGGTCGCCCTGCCCGTCGGACGCCCCCAGATAGCCGGGGTCGGCGGCGGCGGCGGCGCCCAGGAACAGCGCCACGCCTTCGGCCTCGTCTGGATGCGACCCCACGACTGCACGGAGCTGACGGCGAGCCGCTTCGCGCGCCACCGCGCCGGGATTCAGCGCGGCGGGAATGCGCGCTCCCGCAGGGCCGCCCGTCAAGGTGTAAGCATCCGCTTCCGGCACGTAGCGCAGCCCGGCGGGCGCACCGGCCGCGTCGAGGACGAGCGGAGCCGGCGGCAGCGCCTCGGCGCCGGCGGAGATGAGGAACGCGCGCGAACGATCGAGCGCCGCGTACGCGCCGAGGAGCCCGCCGCACCGTCCCGCCTGCGCGGCAAGCGCGCCGGACGGCGTCCGGCGGAGGGCGCAGTCGGGAGCGGCCCCGCCCACCACCCGGCCGGAATCGATCGATGCGCCCACCAGCACCCACCCCGCCGGTCCCCGCACGGCGGTAAGGTCGGCGCCGGGCAGGTCCACTTCGAGCGGCGCCAGCTCGCCCGAAAGCCGGTCCAATCCCGGCACCTGTGCCCGTCCGGGCACGGCGGCGGGACCGCAGGCGGCCAGGGCAACCCCGGCGAGGAGGAGCGCGCGTCGCATCACCCCCAAGTTGTACACGATCTGCGGCGGCGCGCGCTGCTTCTCGGGATAGGATGTAGGGAAATGCGCCTGTCCATCGCCACCAAGGTATTCCTCGGCTTCGCGGCCGTGCTGGTGATGAGCGGCGCGGTGTCCCTGTTCGGGATCGTTCAGATGCACCGCATCGGCCAGGGTCTGAGCCTCGTTTCCAGCGGTTACTTCCCGCTGACGCGCATCGCGGGCAGCCTGGAAGCGTTCCAGAAAGAGCGGGAGCGCTCCACCGACCGCCTGCTGGCCGAGGCCGACCCGGCGCAGCGCGCCAGCCTGATCGCCCTCGATCGCACCTATTTCGCTCGCATCGCGGACGAGCGTCTCGCCCGGGCCCGCGAACAGATCCAGACTGCCCGCGAGGGCGCCAGCGCGCGCGACCGCGCGGCGCTCGAGCGCATCGACGCGCGGCTGCAACTCCTCTCGGCGCGGATCGCCGAGGAGGACCAGGCCGCCTCGATGCTGGCGCAGCTCCTCGCCCGGGAAGGCCGCGTCGCCGCCGAGGACCTGCCCGGCGCGCAGGAGTTGATCGCACGGCTGAAGACGAGCGAGCGCCGGGTCGACCACGAGATCCGCACCCTGCTCAACGTCATCCAGGAGCAGATGAACGGCGGCCTCTCCGAGGCGGAGCGCCAGGAGCGCACCGCCCGCTGGGCGATCATCGGCCTGTCGCTGCTGGCGCTCGGCGTCGGCCTCCTCGTCACCTGGCTCTCGAACCGCGCGCTGGCGCCCATCGCTCGCCTCACCGAGGCGGCGCAGCGCCTGGGCCGCGGCGCTCCGGACGCGGTCGCCGTGCCGGAGGGGGGCGGCGACGAGCTGGCGGTTCTGGCCCGGGAATTCAACGCGATGGCGCAGCGCCTCGCCGCGCGCGAGCGCGAGCTGCGCGCGCAGGGAGAAGCGCTGGTGCGCTCCGAGCGGCTGGCCGCCATCGGGCGGATCGCGGCGCAGATCACGCACGAGATCCGCAATCCACTTTCCTCGATCAGCCTCAACGCCGAGGAGCTGGGGGAGCGGCTGCGCGAGAAGCCGCCGGAGGGCGGCGACGCCGCGGCGGCGCTCTGCGACGCGATCGTGCGCGAGGTGGACCGACTCGCGGCGGTCACCGAGGAGTACTTGCGCTACGCGCGAGTGCCGAAGCCGCAGGTGGTGCGCGCCGACCTGAACGAGACCGTGCGCGACCTCCTCGACTTCGTGCGTCCGGAGCTGGTCGCCGCCGGAGTGCGGCTCGACCAGCACCTCGACGCCCATCTGCCCGAGGTGGCGGCCGACGTCGCGCAGATCCGCCAGCTCCTGCTCAACCTGGTGCGCAACGCGCGGGAGGCGATGCCGGGCGGAGGCGCCCTCGTCGTGGGCACCCGCGCGGCCGACGGAGCGGCGCTGGTCGAGGTGCGCGACACCGGCCCGGGCATCGAGCCGGCGCGGCTGGCGCGCATCTTCGACCCGTTCTTCACCACCAAGGAGCGCGGCACGGGGCTGGGGCTGGCCCTCGCCCAGGAGATCGCCCAGGAGCACGCGGGCGAGCTGACCTGCGCGTCCATTCCCGGACAGGGCACCACCTTCACGCTGCGCCTGCCGGGCGTGCCGGACGAGCGCGCACGCAGCCGCACCCCCGTCGCCGCGATTGCGCACTCCTGATCGTCCGCCTAAGAAGATGCCGTGGCGTCCCCTCCACGGAAAAAACGTAGCGCCGCCCCATCGGCGGCGACTATGTTGCGCGCCCCGATGAAAGACCCGGTGCACAAGAGCGTGCTGGGAAACGGGCTCCGCGTCGTCACGGTCGAGCTGCCCCACCTGCACGCCGGCATGCTCGCCGCGTACGTGCGCGCCGGATCCCGGCACGAGGACCCGCGCGTGAACGGCGTGTCCCACTTCCTCGAGCACCTGTTCTTTCGCGGCAGCGCGGGCTATCCGGACGGCCGCACGCTCAATTCGCTGGTCGAGGACGTGGGCGGGAACCTCAACGGCGTCACCACCAGGGACCACGGCTATTACTACACGCCCGTCCATCCGAGTCGGATGGAGCTTCCCTTCGCGGTGCTCGGCGACATGCTCGCGCGGCCGCTCTTCAAGGAAGTGGAGTTGGAGCGCGAGGTCATCCTCGAGGAGATCCTCGACGAGGTGGACGAGGACGGGCGGGACATCGACGTGGACAACCTGTCCAAGCGGGCGTTATTCGAGGGCCACCCGCTGGGGCAGAAGATCGCCGGCACGCGCGAGACCGTCAGCGGGCTTCGCGAGGACGACCTGCGGGCCCACCATGCGCGAGCGTACGGAGCGCGGAATCTCGTAGTGTGCGCGGCAGGCCCGGTGCAGCACCGGGAGGTGGTGCGGCTCGCCGAGCGCTCGTTCGGGCAGCTCCCGCCGGGGACGGTCGTGACCGATACCCCGCTGTCCCGCGGCACGCGCGGGCCGAGGCTCGTCGCCGTGGAGCACCGCGAGTCGCAGACCGAGGTGCGCCTCTCCTTCGCGGCCGCGGCGGAGGACCACCGCGATTTCCCCGCGCTCCTCCTGCTCCGGCGGATCCTCGACGACGGGCTCGCGGCTCGGCTGCAGCTCAACGTGGTCGAGCGCAAGGGACTCGCCTACGCGGTGCACGGGTCGATCGACACCTTCAGCGACTGTTCCGTCTTCGAGGTGGAGGCCGCCTGCGCCCCGCACAAGGTGCCGCTGGTCCTGGCCGAGCTCTTGCGGCTCCTCGCCGAGCTGTGCGACGAGGACGTCCCGAGCGACGAGCTGCGCCGCGCCAAGGTGCGCCACCGCATCGGGCTGGAGTTCGCGCTCGACTCCGCGGGCGAGATGATCGGCTGGTTCGGCGGGACCGAGCTGTTCCGCGCGCCGGAGGGATTCGAGGAGCGCGTGGCTAAGCTCGAAGCGGTCACCGCGCCGGACCTGCGGCGCGTCGCGCGCGCTACCTTCCACCGCGACGGGCTGGTCGCCTGCACCGTGGGACCGATCGCCAGCATCGAGAAGCGGCTCGCCGCCGCCGTCGACGATGCTCAAGGGCTCCCGCGGTGAGCGACCTGGATCCGCTCGGCGGGCTGCCGCAGACCGGCGAACCCGCGGCGGCGGAGGACCGATCGGCGGAGGTCCGATCCGCCGAGACGCACCGGGGCCCGCCGGCGCCGACCACGGTGGCTCTGCTCGCCCTGCTCGGGGTCATGTTCCTGGCCGAGGTCTGGCTGGGCGGTGGGCTCGACCCCCACCCCGTGGCCCTGTTCCGCCTCGGCTCGCTCTCGGCCGCGGCGGTCCGCGACGGAGACTGGTGGCGCCTGGGGAGCTACGCATTCCTGCACGGTGGCCCGCTGCACCTGTTGTTCAACGCCTACGCGCTGTGGATCCTGATGCGGCCCATCGAGTCGTTGTTCGGTCCCGCGGTGGCGCTGGGCCTCTTCGCCGCGACCGCCATCGCAGGCGGCGGCGCCAGCATCGCCGCGGCCACGCTCAGGCACAACGATTGGCAGCAGGCAGTCGGCGCGTCGGGCGGGATCTTCGGATTGTTCGGCGCCCACGTGGCGCTGTACTGGCGCCTGCGCCACCGGCTCGCGCCCGAAGCGCGCAGGGCCGCCGCGCGCACGTTGATCTTCAACCTGCTCATCAATCTCGCGCTCGCGGTCGGCGCGCAGGCGGCGAACTTTCCGCTCGACAACGCGGCGCACGCCGGGGGGTTCCTCTCCGGCATCCTGTTGGGCCTGCTGGCGCCGTCGCTGGTGCTGCCGCCGCGGCCCTGGAGCCGCCCGGCCTTCGTGCTGTTGATCGGCGCGTCCTTTGCGCTCGCCGGCATGGAGGGTGCCGCGATCGCGCGCGCCGTCAATCCGCACCCGCGCACGCTGCGGGGGCAAGCAGTACAGGCGCGTGTCCCGTGGGACCTCGTCCCTGGGCCCGACGGGCATGCAAGGTCCGCGGAAGGCGTGGACGTGGTGCTCCGCCGGCTGGAAGGCGGCATCGAGGGCGGCCACGACGTCCCTCTCGGAGGCCGGACCTGGTCGAAGCTCGCGACCAACGATCCGGAGGGAAACCCGACCGTCGTGCTCACCGCGCCAGACGGCGCCGCGCACCTCGTCGTCCAGGCGTGGTGCTACGACCCGGATTGCACCGATGCGAAGCGCGACGCCCTGGCCGAGGAGGTCGCCGCGAGGGCGCAACGCGCGCGCTGAGCACTCCTGCGCGCGAAGTCAACCCCCCGGTCCCGCAACCGCTTCTCGGGCGCGAAGTCAAGCCCCGCGCGCCGAAAATCCGCGCTGCACCCGCTGGCGCCCGGCGGGACTGATGCTAGCCTGTTTGGTATGCGCGAGTTTCTCTACCGGCTGGTGCAGCGCCTCCACGACGAGGCGCGCCCGCTCTCGCGCAACAAGCACTTCCACGCCTTCGGCGATGCCGATTCGCGCCGCGCGCTGCGCATCGACCGGCACCTGCGCGATCTCGAGGCCCGGCTGTCCGAGCTGCGCGAGCGCGGCGAGCCGCCCCGCGTCCGGCCTTTGCCGGACGGCGGAGTGCAGCTCATCCTGCGGCACCGGGACATGGCCGTGGTGCGCACCGCAACGCTCACCGCGGAGGAAGCGCGACTCCTGATGCGCCATCCCGCGGGCGCCTGGGCACTGGGCTGCCCCACAGCGGAGCAGGTTTCGGTAGCCGCTGCGCGCAAGGGGCAGTAGCACCTACTCGGGGAGCCGACGAGCCCCCGCAGGCCCCCTTGATCCCGTCGAGCGTCGGTACCTATGCTGACCCATGTCCCGGAGTTTCGTATTCACGGGACGTTGACGGCTTTACTGCAGAGGTCGGTCTCCCGGACGGGGGCCGCTAGAGAAAGGCAGAAGGATGGCGACTGGCACTGTGAAGTGGTTCAACGACGCGAAGGGCTACGGGTTCATCACGCCGGATGGCGGCGGCAAGGACGTGTTCGTCCACCACACCGCGATCCAGATGGAGGGCTTCCGCAGCCTGGCCGAGGGTCAGAAGGTCGAGTACGAGGTCACGGAGGGACCGAAGGGCCCTCAGGCAGCGAACGTCCGGAAGAGCTGAGAACAGGGCTCCCGACAGATTCCGGAACCGCCCGGCGCGCCCGCGCCGGGCATTTCAGTGGCCGCCTCAGGGCGGCCCTTTTTTTGGAGTTGCTCCCGCTTCAGTAGACGGGGCTGTACCAGAGGAAGTTCAGCCGCAGCCCGGTCGACCAGAGCTGATCGTCGGCGAACCCGGGCCCGTTCGGCACCTGGTGATAGCTGAAGTAGAGCTCGGGGCTCACCGCGAAATGCCGGCCGACGCGCGCGTCGTACGACAGCCCGGCCACCACCGCCGGAGCGGCACCCAGGCTGACGTCGGGGCCGAAGCCGTTGTTGTTGATGGTGACGCCACCGAGGCCGAAACCGAGGTTCAGGTTCAGGCCATTTCCCAGCGTGTCGCCGATCAGCACCGTCTGCCCGCGCAGCGTGACGAGCCAGTTCGTCAGCTCGCGGCTCTGCGAGTAGAACGCCGCGTCGGCGCTGAAGTCGCCGAACAGCTGGAAGCGATCCGAGAACCCGTATCCCATGCGCAGGCCGAAGTTCAGCGCGCTCCCGCGAAGGTAGCTCGGGTCCGAAAAGCGCACCGCTCCGCCGCCCACGCCGAAACTGAAGAGGAATCCCTCGCGCGCGTCGCGGCGGACCGCTCCGTAGCGGCGCTGCTGCAAGCCGGGCGCGGGCGCGCCGTCGGGACCGCGCTCCAGCGCGCGCCCCCACGAGTCCTCGACCGCGTCGTGGTGCGCCTCGATGTGGTCGTTCACCGCGGCGGCGTAGACGCCCAGGGTGAGCAGGTTCAAGAACAGGTCCCCCCAGTGCGAGCCCGTGCTGCCCGTGATCACCACTCGACCGTGGACTGCCGGCCCGCCGGGGGCGGCCTGCGCGGAGACCGACGCGCCGGCTTCGGCCGCGCCCGCGCTCATCTCCGCGCGGGGAGCGGCGGCGTTCGCGGGCGGCGACGCGTCCTCGGCGCCAGCGGCCACAGCCGTCGCGAGGACGAACGAGAAAGCGAGCATTGCGCTGCGCCGCACGTCGGAACGACCCTCCGGGCGCCTGCTCGGCCACCCGGCACGGATTATACGATGCGCGAGCCCTGCCGGCCGTCCGAAGCAGCGAGCTGCCCGCACCCCGCCGCCACCTCCTGGCCGCCGGAGTAGCGGATCGCAAACGGGATGCGGGCGCGCGCCAGCTCATCGAGGAACGCGGAGCGGGCCTCGCGCGAGGACCTGCGGAAACCGCCCTCCTCTCCGTTCACGTCGATCAGGTCGAGCTTCACCAGGCTCGGATCGAGCAGCCGCCCGAGCTGCTCCGCGTCCTGGGGCGAGTCGTTCACGCCGCCGAGCAGCACGTATTCGACGAGGACGCGGGTGCGGCGCGCGCGGGCGTGGTCGTGGAGCGCGGCGACGAGCTCGCTGGTGGGATGCGTGCGCTCGATCGGCATCAGCGGCAGCCGCTTCCGCGGGTCGGCGTGCGTGAGCGAGACCGCGAGCCGGAACTTGTGTCCCTCGGCGGTGAACCGCCGGATGGCGGGCACGATGCCCGCGGTCGAGACGGTAATCGCCCGCGCGTCGATGGAACCGCCGCACGGGTGGCTGAGGATCCGCGCGGCGGCGATCACCTGGTCGTAGTTGAGGAACGGTTCGCCCATTCCCATGAACACCACGCCGCGGACGGGCCGGTCCGCTTCGCCGCGCACCGCGAGCACCTGGCCGACGATCTCGTGCGCCAGGAGGTTGCGCGAAAAGCCCAGCCCGCCGGTGGCGCAGAACGCGCAGGCCAGCGCGCACCCCGCCTGGCTCGAGACGCAGACGATGTACTTCTTCTCCTTGCCGGCGTACGCGCTCGTGTCCGCGCCAGGCGCTTCGCAGGGAATGGGA
Organism: Deltaproteobacteria bacterium; assembly: GCA_005888115.1. GTDB lineage: Bacteria > Myxococcota > Myxococcia > Myxococcales > 40CM-4-68-19 > VBKO01. The sequence continues at coordinate 1,101 of VBKO01000336.1, read as the reverse complement.
ATGCGCACCGCCTCGACCTGCGCCCCGCCCTCCAGCTCGAACAGGTACTTCACGAAGCCGTCCGAGGCTGCCTGGCGGCGCAGCACGCGGATCGGCGCGGCGCTGGTGGCGGAATCGACCGCCTCCAGGACCGCGCGGCGCACTCCGCGCACGGATCGCAGATCGGGCTCTCCGCGCTGCACCGCCGCGGCGAGCAGCTTGCGCCCGACCTCTTCACCGATCCCGAGTCGTTCGTACTGCTCGGGGAGCATCCCGCAGCGGTGCATCACCGGCCGCGTTCTACCGGCTCGGTCACTTGAAGTCGACCGTCACCTTCAAGCGGTCGATTGAGACGGGCGACTGGAAGCCGGCGCCGAAGTTGAACTGCGCGCGGCTCGCTTGGATGAACAGCAGGTAGATGTTTCCGTCGGGCTGCAGGAGGCCCGTCGCCGAGCCGGAGGTCGACGCCCTCACGTGGGGCACGGAGGATGTGAAATCCCATGCGCCGAAGAACCTCCAGGAGGTTCCGTCCCAGATGAACGCTTGCTCTTCGCCCGAGATGCCCAATGCGTCGAGCCTCAGCACGACGTTCTTGGCTTGGTCGAGCGCCGGCAGGCTGAACGGCAACTTCACCACCAGCTTCGCGGCGGCCTCATGCCCCGCCAACCACGCCTGGTCGGTCACCGCGCCGCCCGCCACGGCGCCGCCGAATGCGAAGATTCGCTGCTGGCTCTGGTCCCCCATCATGGCGAATCCCGTTCGAGCGGATGGAGCCATCACGCTTGCGGTGGAGTCCAGGGCGTCCTGCCGCCAGGTGCTCGAGCCGAAATCCCATTCCCAGAGGTCGTTCTGGACGCCGTTCGCGTCCGTGCCGCCATGGATGGCGAGCCTGCCCTGGGTCCAGATGGCCCCCCCTGCTCCGGCTCGCGGCGTCGGGAATCCCGCTCCAACGCCGCCGATGGACAACTGCGTCCAGCTGGTCGTCGTCGTGCAGGCTGCCGGCGGAATGGCGGCGGACGGAGGACATGTGATCGTCGCCCTCCACACGTCGTTCATCAGCGCCGGGGTCCCGGCGTTCGTCCTCCGGCCGCCGAACAGATAGAAGTTCGTCGGCGAGTTGGA
>VBKO01000436.1 GCA_005888115.1 Deltaproteobacteria bacterium | reverse complement strand
CCGGTGATGGCGCGGATCATCTCGAAGAACGCGGGCAGCGACGCCTCGGGAAGGAAGTCGAGGCGGCGGGTGCGTTGCGCCGCGATCACCTTGGCGCGGAGCGCGCGATCTTCGACGAGCAGGTGCGCGAGCGCCGCCAGCTCGGGCCATCTCTTCTCCGTGAAAAGGAGGCCGGCGGCGCCGAGCGTCTCCGGGACAGCGGAGGAGCTGTACGCGAGCACGGGCACGTCGAACCACATCGACTCGATCAGCGGCACGCAGAAGCCTTCATGCTCGCTCATGCTCCAGAGCAGGTGCGCGGTGCGGTAGCAGGCGAGCAGCTGCGCGTCGGTGCACGAGCGCGCGAGCACCACGTGAGCAGTGACTCCCAGCCGTTGCGCGAGCTCGCGCAGGTGGATGGCGTAGGAGTCGCCGTCCTTCCAGCTGCCGACCAGGATCAATCGAGCCTCGGGGTCGAAGGAAAGGTATTCCTTGAACGCCTCCAGCAGGTGATCCTGGCACTTGTTCGGAGCCACGCGGCCGACGAAGAGCAGGTTCGTGCGCCCGTCCTGCAGGGCTTTCATCCACGCCGGATCCGCAGGTTGCGCCCAGCGGAGAGGGTCGACGAAGATCGGCAGCACACCGGGATCGCGGAATCCCGCCTGCTGGAGCTCCGCGGCGTTGTAGGCCGAGTCCCCGCAGCTGATGGGAAACGCCGGCGCGAGCCTCTGCAAATCGCGGCGTCCGGCCTCGAGAAGCCGCGCGAACGCGGGATCCCAAGGCTCGAAGAACGAGGCGGGCGTGATGTTGTGGTAGATGAGCGCCTTCGGTCCGGCATGCCGCATGGCGTGAGCCGTCAGCGCGGTTCCGATCGAGTGATGATAGAGCACGCCGTCCCCCGGCGCGAGGGCTCCTGGCTCGAACGGTCTGCCCAGCTCGCTCATCGCGTCGTCGACGTGCTGGACCAGGATCTCCGAGTGGTAGCCCAGATCGCGGAGCGCCTCGCGGATGAACGTCGCCTGGTTGGAGATCGCATCGCCATGGACGAGGTTGGGCAGCAGTTGGTGGATGGCGCGGACGCGCAATCGAGGGTGGACGACTTGCCCGGCGCGGGCGGCTGGTGACCGGAGCTCCAGCGCCTGTTCATAGCGGTCGAGCGCCTTGTCCCAATCGGCGTGCTCCCGCGCGTATGCGCGGCCGCGCCGCCCGCGAGCCTCCAGCTCGCCGGACGAGCCCGGTTCGACCGCGTGGAAGAGGTCCGCCCATTCGGCCTCGGTTGCCGCGGTCCAGCCGCCGCCCGCCGCATCGACGGCGAGGCTCGTGGCCAGGCAGTCCCCGTGCACGATCACAGGCTTCGCGTGGAACCACGCTTCCATGACGGTCCGCGAGTAGCTCTCGTTGCGCGAGGGTTGCACCAGCACGCGACAGTTGGCGAGCAGCCAGCTCTTCTCTGCTTCGCTGACCAGGCCAAGGTCTACGAGCCAAGGCCGTCTGGCGTCCCTGGCAGGCCGGTCGCCGGGACCGGCGAGCACCAGCTGCAGGTCCGCCTCGGGGTGCGACGCCCGATAGAGCTCGAACGCACGGATGAGGAAATCCGTATTCTTCGTGCGGTCGCGGCGGCCCAGGTAGAGCGCGTACGAGCCTTGCGCCACGCCTTCGACACGCCGGTCGGCGGACGGCAGCGCCACCTCGGGAACCTCGACTCCTTCGCCAGTGATCACTCCCTTCCGCCACATCGACGGCCCGTACAAGCGCGCCGCCAGCACCGCTTCTCCCTCCGAGTTGAAGAGCACGCGCTTCGCCGAATGGAAGATCGCCTCGACCTGTGGAAGGTAGGCGTACGTCTCGTCGTGCAGCATCGGCTGCAGGAACGCGCGCCCGCGCGCCCGCTCGACGCCATGCAAGGTGGGTCCGTACAGGTAAGGGGCGAAAACGATCGCCCGATAGAGCTGCGCCTCGCGGTCCAGGTGATCGAGCAGCTTGGGAGAATGGATGTTCTCCTCGACGAATGCGCGAGCGGCGCCTTCCGTGACGGGGCACACCCCGATGGGCTTG
>VBKO01000435.1 GCA_005888115.1 Deltaproteobacteria bacterium | reverse complement strand
GATCGGGCCAGGGCAGCTGGAGGGTGCCGGCGTAGAGCTGCTCCGCATCGGTCGCGCCGAACTCCCCGACGGGCTCGAGGACGCGCAACGCCGTCCGCAGCTCCAGGCATCCGCGCAGAGCGATGTCGCGCTCTCCGGTGAACCGCACGACGCCGCGTCCAGCCCGGATGCCCTTCGCGCCGACGCTACGCAACTCGCCCTCGAGCGCCTCCTCGGCGCCGCGCGGACAGGTCGCGTACCACGAGCGAAACACGGACCGGACGCTATCTCAAGCGCGTTATCGGCGCTGGTCGGGCGGAATTACGCTCCTCCGTGCCGCGACACCGGCGAGCGCCGCCAGCGTCAGCTTCATGACCGGCAGATCGCGGAACTCCGACCCGAGCAGCTGCACCACCAGCTCCGGATCCTCGCGGTGCAGCGCCTGCAGGGCGAGCGCGATCTCACCCGGATCCTGCAATCCCTGCTTCATCAGCCCCGGGGCGGTCAGGTCGCTGTAACGGGCGCGCGCCTGCAGAAGCTCGGCGAGCGCGAGCCGCTGCGGGCGCGAGAGGTATTCGAGGGCCTCGCGCGCCACCTCCAGGAACGGCACCGGATGGAGATCGCGCGTCAGCCGCTCGAACTGGGCCAGCGCCTGCGTTCCGTCGATGGCGTCATGATCGCCGCGCTCCACGGCATTGAGCAGGCGGAGCACCTCCCTGCCCGCGGTTTCGGCCACCGCATGCTTGATGCTTTCCATTGCAAGTCCTCCACCTCGAAGGTGGGCCCCTGCGGCGCCCCCGGCGAGGTGCCGCCGGGGCGGGGCTCGCCGGGACGGCCCGCGCAGGCTAGGTTCGGCGCCGTGACTGCCGTCTTCGAAACGAGCGGAGTGATGAAGAGCTATGGCCGGGCCTTCGTAGTCGGCCCCATCGACTTCTCGGTGCCCCCGGGGACGACGACCGCGCTGATCGGACCGAGCGGGGCCGGCAAGTCGACGCTGCTACGCATGCTCAACGGGCTCATCTGGCCGGACTCCGGAACCGTGCGCTTCCGCGGACGCCCGCTCGCGACAAGGGAGCTAGAGGAGATCCGCAGGCAGATCGGATATGTCGTCCAAGGGGGAGCGCTCTTTCCGCATCTGAACGTCCGGGACAACGTGTCCTTGGTGGCGCGCTGGCTCCAGTGGCACCCCACCAAGATCGCCGCCCGCATCGAAGAGCTGGCCGCGATCGCGCGCCTTCCGCGCGACGCCTTGAGGCGGCTCCCGCGCCAGCTCTCGGGCGGGCAGGCGCAGCGCGTGAGCCTGATGCGGGCCTTGATGCTCGACCCGGACGTGCTCCTCCTCGATGAACCCCTCGGCGCGCTCGACCCGATGACACGCTTCGACCTGCAGGAGGATCTGCGGGACGCCTTTGCGCGGCTGAAGAAGACGGTGGTGATGGTCACGCACGATCTCGCGGAGGCCGCCTTCCTCGCTGCGCAAGCCGTCCTGCTCCGCGATGGGCGCATCGCCCAGCAGGCCCCCGTCGAAGAGCTGGCGCGCGCGCCGGCCGACGAGTTCGTCGCCCGGTTCGTGCGCGCCCACAGGCGGTCGCCGTGATCGGACTGGCGCTGGCGATCGCCCTGCAAGTCGGGTCTAAGCAGTTCACCGAATCGGTGATCCTCGCGGAGATCACGGTGCAGGCTCTGCGGTCGGCGGGTGTGGAAGCGAACCACCGTCGCGAGCTGGGTGGCACCCGCGTGCTCTGGGAGGCGCTCCGCGCCCGCCAGATCGACGTCTATCCCGAGTACACCGGAACGATCGTGGAGGAGCTGCTCGGAGGCGAGCGCGATCTTGCGGGCGCGCTCGACAGGCTCGGGATGCGCGCCGGCGGCGGGCTCGGATTCGAGGACACCTACGCGATCGGCATGCGCCGCGGGGAATCCGAGCGACTCGGGATCCGATCGCTGTCCGATCTGGCGCGACAGCGAAATCTCGAAATCGGGCTGACAAACGAATTCGTGCGGCGGCGCGACGGTTGGCCGCGGCTACGGGAGGTGTACGGCTTCTCCGACGCGCACGTCCGCGGCATGCAGCACGAGCTCGCGTATCGAGCCCTGCGGACCGGCGGCATCGCGGCAACGGACTTGTATTCGACCGATGCGGAGATCCAGGCGGGCGATCTGATCGTGCTCGAAGACGATCGCCGCGCCTTTCCCCGCTACGACGCCGTGCTGCTGCACCGGGCCGATCTCCCGGACGCTGCGGCGCGCGCACTGGCGCGCCTCGAGGGCGCCATCTCGGCGCGCGAGATGATCGCGATGAACGCGCGCGCCCTGATCGAACGTGTTCCCGAGGCGCAGGTCGCCTCCGACTTCCTGCGGGCCAAGCTGGGCGTCGCCTCGTCGGGGGCATCCCGAGGCGCGCTCCGGCGCGTCGCGGGTCGCACGGCCGAGCACCTTTTCCTGGTGGCCGTCTCGCTGGCCGCGGCCATCGCCCTGGCCATTCCCCTCGGCGTCCTCGCCTGGCGACATGCGAGGGCCGGACAGGCGATCCTCGCCGCGGCGGGGGTGATCCAGACCATTCCCTCGCTCGCCCTGCTGGTGTTCATGATCCCCTTGCTCGGGATCGGCGCGGGGCCGGCCATCGTCGCCTTGTTCCTCTACAGCCTGCTGCCGATCCTGAGAGGGACGCATGCGGGGCTGGCCGGGATCGCGCCGGAGCTGCGCGAGTCGGCGGAAGCGCTGGGGCTGCCCCGCAGCGAGGTGCTGCGGCGCATCGAGCTCCCGCTGGCGGCGCCATCGATCCTCTCGGGCATCAAGACGGCGGCGGTGATCGACGTGGGGACGGCGACCCTGGGCGCGCTGATCGGGGCGGGCGGATACGGG
>VBKO01000090.1 GCA_005888115.1 Deltaproteobacteria bacterium | reverse complement strand
TCGGCGCGCGGCTCCGGGCAGACGTACCCCGCGGTGACCGCGACCGTCTTCAGCCCGCGCGCGCGGCACGCCTTGGCGACGTCCACGGCGTACTCGAGGAAGATCACCGGATCGTTGTAGGTGAACGCGACGCTCCTGCACCCGGCGTGGAGGGCGGCCTGCGCGATCTGCTCCGGGCTCGCCGCGTCGGTCAGCCGATCCACCTCGCGCGACTTGGAGATGTCCCAGTTCTGGCAGAAGCGGCATCCGAGGTTGCAGCCCGCGGTCCCGAACGAGAGGACCGGCGTGCCTGGGAGGAAGTGATCGAGCGGCTTCTTCTCGATCGGATCGACACAGAACCCGCTGGACCGTCCGTACGTGGTGAGCACCACGCTCTCGCCCTCGCGCGCGCGGACGAAGCACATCCCGCGCTGCCCCTCGTGCAAGGCGCAGTAACGCGGGCATACCTCGCAGCGGATGCGTCCGTCGGCGAGCTTGCTGAAGTAGCGCCCCGGAAAGCTCATGCGGCCTCGCGCAGGGCGAACGCGCCGTATCCCACCACCCGGTTCCGGTCACCCGCCGTGTCGCCGGAATTGCGCAGGTCGAGCCGCTCGCAGCGCATCCCGCGCCGCGCTGCCTCGAACAGGAGCCCGTTGAGCGGCGCGGCCCCGCAGGCGGCGTGGTCGGGGACCGGGACGAGCTGTTCGATGCGCCGGGCGGTCTCCTCGTCGGCGCGGCGGGCATCGTCGTACCGCAGGTAGTGCGAAAGGTCGCTGCTCACCACGATCGCCGTTTCGGCTCCACCCCACAGCCGCGCGAGCACGTCCGCCACTTCTGCGGGCTGCGCGTGGCCGACCACGATGGGCACCAGGCGGAGCTCGCCCAGCGCGAGCTGCAGGAAGGGCAGCTCCACCTCGAGCGAATGCTCGCGCGCGTGTGCCGCATCGCTGCGTGGCAGATCGCCGGGGAGCTCGAGCTCGACGCGGCCGAGCGGCGTCTCGAAGGCTGCCGCATTCGGGACGGCGAGGCCGCGCAATGGCGCGAAATGCGACGGTCCGAGGAGCACCACCCGGCTCACCTCGGGCGAGAGGCAGCGGAACGCCCTGGCGGCGATCGGCCCGGAATAGACGTATCCGGCGTGCGGCGCGACGATCGCCTTCGCCCACTCGCGCGGCGGGGCCGACTCGAGGAACCGCGACACCGCCGCGGACAGCTCGCCCGGATCGTCCGGATAGAACGTTCCCGACACCGCCGGCCGGCGCACCGATGCCATCGCGTTCGCCAGCATACCTCCCATGCCGTCCGGGTGGCCGATGCGCCCGCGAAAAAGGCGCGGCGACGCCTTGTCCGGCGGGGCTGTTGTGGAGTGCACGCTTGTTGCGCGGCGAGCGGGCGGTGGGCAACGTCCCTCCCTTCCGAGGGAGCGGCCAACCGTGGAACGACGTACCCGGATCGTCCTGCTGTTCACGGTTTTGTCGGCCGCCGCGACGCCCGCGCTGGCGGAAGACACTCTCTACGACCCCGCCGCTGCGCGGGTGCAGGGCAAGCTGTATCAGGTGTCGCGGCGTTGGGAAGTCGGGGTCACGTTCGGCACCGCTCTGAATGCGTCGCTGATCGACCAGTACGGCGGCCTGGTGTCCGTCAGCTACCACCCGAACGAATGGGTGGACGTCGGCGTCGACGTGCTGGCCAACCGCACCGGGATCTCCAGCCTCTCCGGCCAGATCCGCGACAAATTGCCGTCCCGTACCAACCCCGCGACCGGGCAGCCCAACACGGACGACGAGATCGGCGGCGCCGATCAGATGCGCGGCGGCGCGCTGGTGATGGCCCGCATCGCGCCCATCTACGGCAAGCTGAACCTCGCCGCCGAGCTGCCCGTGCACTTCCAGGTCTTCCTGCTGGCCGGGGCGGGAGGGGCGGCGTTCACGCACGAGTCCGTCAACCTGTGCGCCTCGCCGGGCGCCGGGCCTTGCGCGGCCGGCGACTACCAGACCACGACCTCGCTCAAGCCGGTCGGCGAGGTCGGCGGCGGCCTCCGCGTCTATCTCGGCCAGCGCTGGTCGCTGCGGACCGAGGTGCGCGCGTTCCTCTACCCGGCGTCGGTCCTGCGCGGCGCCGACCTGACGCAACCCGGCACGGGAACCAGCTCGCGCTACCTGGGCCGGATCACGACCGTAGGGCTGGGCGCGTCCGCGCTCTTCTGACCCGAGCGAATCGCCATGCGCCTCCTCCTCGCAGTCCTGCTCCTCGCTCCCGCGGCCCTCGCCCAGGAAGATCGCGAGGTGCAACGCGTCCATGTCGTCGAGCGGCGTCCTTTCAGCGAGGCGAACCGCGCCGAGCTGACGCTCTTCGGCCTCGGCCAGGTGAATCCGCATTTCACCGTGCACGCCGGCGTCGGCGTGGAGCTCTCGTACCACCTGCGCGAGAACCTCGCGGCGCTGGCGTCCGTCACCTACAACGCCCTCGCGCACCAGAGCTCGCTCACCGAGGAGCTGGCGGCCAAGGTCGATCAGCAGCCGCTGGCGGCGAGCGCGCTGCTCCTGCAGGCCGATGCGCTGGCCGGCCTCGAGCTGATGCCCATCTACGGCAAGATCAGCTTCTTCGACCGGACGATCCTCCGCCTGGGGCTGTACGTGAACGCCGGCCTCGGAGTGGCGAAGACCCGGCTGCAGCTGCGCCCCTCGGACGCGGTGGGCGGCCGATCCTTCGGCGACACCGGCTTCCGGCCCGAAGCGGGGCTCGGCGTGGGTGCCCGGATCTTCGCCGGCGACCGGTTCACGGTGCGCCTCGAGCTGCGCGACCGCGTCTACTCCGCGTACGTCTCGAAGGTGAACGGCTGCACGGTGCAGGACGCCCGTGCCATCCGCGGCGGCGGCTCGGGAGCCACGGGGCTGAGCCCCGGCTGCAGCGCGTCCTCGTTCGGCGGCAGCGAGGACGAGATCAAGAGCGGCGCGGGCAGCGCGGCCATCCAGCTCGGCGAGCCGTCGTCCAGCGTCATCAACAACATCGCGTTCCAGGGCGGCGTGAGCTGGCTCTTCTAGACGAGGCAACGATGCGAATCCCCGTCCTCCTCGCATCTCTCCTGGCGACCGCGGCGAACGCCGCGGCGGGCGACGCGCTCCACAGGGCCCAGGACCGGGAGATCGACGGCGACGCCCGCGGAGCGGCCATCTCGTTCCATCAGGCGCTGCAGGGCTTGCAAGGCCTGGAGCGCGCGCAGGCGGAGCTCCTCCTGGCGCAATCGCTGGCGCGGTCCGGGCTGCCTGCCTCCGCGTCCGTCTACTATCTGCGCGTTCTCGATCGAGGCCTGGGAAATCCGTTCTACGCGCGCGCGCTGGAGGGCGCGGTGGCCGTGGAGCCGCTGGACGGTCCCGCCGCGGCCGCGCTGGAGAAGGCGCCGGCCGAGACGGTCGCCAGACTCCAGCCGGACCTCGCCGCGCGCCTCGCCGCTTCGCTCGCGCTGTCGGCCTACCGGGAGGGACGGTATGCGGATGCGGCGCGATTCGCCGACCGCGTTCCGCCCGGCAGCCCGGTGTACCCGCGGGCCCACTACTTGTCCGGCCTGGTTTCGCAGCGCAGCGATCCCGGCAAGGCGCTGGGCATCTTCGCCGCGATCGGCGCGCTGGAAGGCGACGGATATGCCGGACTCGCCGAGGTGAAGCAGCTGGCGCAGCTCGCCACGGGCCGGACCTTGTTCGCGCTCGGCCGGTATGGGGAGGCCTCGGCCGCGTACGCGTCGGTGCCGCGCTTCTCGCGCCACTGGGACGAGGCGCTCTTCGAGGGTGCCTACGCCGACGTGCGCCGCGGCGATCCGGGCGCCGCGCTGGGCAAGCTGCACAGCCTGCGCTCGCCGCAGTTGTCGGACGAGTACACGCCGGAGGCGGAGAGCCTGGCGGCAGTCATCTACCACCGGAACTGCCTGTGGCCGCAGGTCAGGGAAACCCTGGCGAAGTTCGCGGCACGGTACCTGCCGATGCGCGACCGGGTGAAGTCCTTCCTCGCGCGGAACCCGACGCCGGGAGAGCTGGCCGGAGCGGTGGAGGGCGGCGACTGGTTGCCAGCGCCGGTCCGCCGCCGGGTGCGCAAGAACGAGCGCGTCGAGGCGATGCTCGCGGAGCTGGGGCGCACCGATGCCGAACGGCGCAAGGTCGCGGGAGATACCGAGCTGATGCGCAGCGCGCTGGGACCCGAGCTGCTGGACGCGCTCGGGAAGCAGCAGGCAGCGATGGCGGACGCCGCGGGGAACCTGATCCGGGGCCGGCTCGCGGGCCTCGCCCGCCTCTCCGACGCGCTCGACGGCGACATCGAGATCGTCGGGTTCGAGACCCTCAAGGGAGAGAAGGAGTTTCTCGAGGAGCGGATCGATCTCGAGGCGCTGCTCGCGGCTCAGAAGCTGTACCGGCCCGCGCTGAGCGGCGGCGGGCAGGAGTACTGGCAGTTCGACGGCGAGTACTGGCCCGACGAGGTCGGCTACTACCGGTACACGGTCAAGGACGCCTGCCCCAGCGCCGAGCGCACCGCGGCGGCGCCCGTCGCGCCCAAGCCGACCTCCGACGACGCAGCCCACGACGTGGCCATCGAGCGGAAGCGCGACGAGATGATCGCGCAGCTCCAGCGGATCCTCCCCAAGGTGGAGCAGGGTGCGCGCAAGGCGGACCTCTCCTTCCAGCTCGCGGAGCTGTGGTGGGAGAAGGCGAAGTCCGTCGCGCTGCGCGAGGTGCGCGAGTACGACCAGCGCTATGCCGCCTGGCTCGCGGCGCGCGAGAAGGACGAGAAGTCCGAAGGCCCGGAGCCGAAGGTGTCGACGGGCGCGAGCGACGGCCATCGCCGGGAGGCCCTCGCGCTCTACCAGGCCATCCTGCGCGATTCCCCGGACTACCCGCGCCGCGACGAGCTGCTCTTCGTCCTCGCCTACAATCAGTACGAAATCGGCGACCGGACGGGAGCGCTGCGCAGCTACCAGGCGCTGATCGAGCAGTTCCCCGGCTCGCGCTTCGTGCCCGACGCCTACGTGCAGCTGGGCGAGCACCACTTCCAGCACAACGACCTCCAGCGCGCGCGAGCGGCGTTCGAGAAGGCCGCTTCGTTCCACCTGCCCAAGATCTACGGATTCGCGGTCTACAAGCTGGCGTGGTGCGACTACAACGCGCACGACTTCCGCTCCGCCATCGCCAGGTTCCAGGAAGTGGTCGACTACTCCGACCGGCAAGCGGAAGGGAAGGACCGCGACCGGATCCAGCTCAAGAACGAGGCGCTCAAGGACGTCGTGCTGCCGTTCGCGCAGCTCGATGCCGTGGAGGGCGCGGCCGCGTACCTGACGGAGAAGGGCGGCCCCCGGGGCGTCGAGCTGATCGATCGGCTGGCGGCGACGTACTTCGACAGCGGCAAGTTCGAGCAAGCGATCCGCGTCTACCGGTTGCTGGCCGGGCAGGCGCCGCGGGATGCCCGCGCCGCCGCCTGGCAGCAGAAGATCCTGCTCGCGTACGACAAGCTGAACCGCCGCGAGGAAGTGGCGCGGGAGATGGAGCGCCTGGTGGCGGATTACGGTCCGCGCAGCGCTTGGGCCAGCGCCAACGCAGGGCGGGCGAATGCCCTGAACGAGGCGCACGATCTGACGGAGAGCGCACTGCGCGAGCTGGTGCAGGACTACCACCAGGAAGCGATCAAGACGAAGAACGCCGGAACGTACCGGCTGGCGCGCGACATCTACAAGCGCTACCTCGACGCTTTCCCCGACAGCGAGAGCGCCTACCGGCTCCGCTTCTATTACGCGGAGATCCTCTACGCGCTCGAGGAGTGGGAGCCCGCGGGGGACCAGTACGCCCGGGTGGCGGACGCGGATCCGAAGGGCGACTACGCGCAGAAGGCGGCCTACGACGCGGTCCTCGCGCTGGAAAAGGCGGTGGCGATCGCGCAAGGCAAGCTGCAGAAGCGGGAGCTTCGCGACGCGGCGCGGATCGACGAGCACCAGGAGAAAGGGCGGGTCGGGCAGGGCGGCACCGAGCGCGTGGGCGCGTCCAAGGGTGGGCAGGAAGAGCCCGTCCCCCAGCTCGAGCAGAAGCTGATCGGCGCGTGCGAACGGTACCTGCGGCTGACGCCGAAGGCGCCTGACGAGGCCCTCGTCCGGTACAAGGCGGCATACGTCCTCTACCAGCACCGCCATTACGCGGAGGCAGGACGGCGCTTCGGCGAGATCGTCGAGCGCTGGCCGGCCGATCCGCTGGCGCAGAAAGCGGCGGACCTGTCGCTCGACGTCCTCAACGCGAGCGAACGATGGCTGCCGCTCAGCGAGATGGCCGAGAAGTTCCACGCCGACGCGCGCCTTTCGCCGCCCGGCAGCGAGTTCGAGCGCCGGGTCGCGAAGATCGCCGAGGGCGCTCGCTTCAAGCACGCCCTCGAGATCTACGAGAAGCGAAACGATCCCGTGCTCGCGGCGAAGGAGTTCACCGACTTCGTCGCCCGGTACCCGCGCAGCGAGTACGCGCCCGTGGCGCTGAACGATTCGGTGGTGATCGCCGAGAAGGCGGAGCAGCTCGATCTGGTGATCGCCGCCGCGGAGCAGCTCCTCAACGAGTACCCGGGTGCGCCCGAAGCGTTGCAGAAGCCGGCCACGCTCTCGCTCGCCGGCGCGTACGAGCGATCGGCGCGGTTCGCCGACGCGGTGCGCTGGTACGAGCGGTACGCCGCGCGCTGGCCCGCGGATGCCAAGGCGCCCGACCAGCTCTTCAACGCGGCGCTCTGGCGCGAGGGGTTGGGCGACGACGCGGGGGCGCTCGCCGACTGGCGCCGATACGTCGAGCGTTACCGCGCCCGGCCGGATGCGGCACGCATCGCCTTCAACATCGGCCTGCTCCTCGAGCGGCAGAAGGAGTGGCGGAAGGCAGCGGAGCACTGGCGCGACTTCCAGCGCGGATACGCGCGCAGCGCTTCGCCCGGCGAGCTCTTGCTGGCGCGGTACAAGGAGGGCCTGGCGCGCCGCGAGGTGAACCGCAGGGACGCCGGCGCGGCAGCCGCATTCGCCGAGGTGGCGCAGCGGTTCCCGCACCTGCCGCAGGCGGAACGGACCTCCGCCGTCATCGACGCGGCGGCGCATGCGCGGTTCCTCCTGGTGGAGCCCGCCTTCGACGAGTTCGTATCCGTGCGATTCACCACCGCCCGCCAGGCGCAGCTGGTCTCGGCGCTGAAGGCGAAGAACGCGCGGATGGCGAAGCTCCTCGCCGCCTACACGGAGGTGATCGCGGCGGGCAGCCCGACGTGGAGCCAGGCGGCGCTGACCCGCCTGGGGGAGGCCTACCGCGACTTCAACAAGGGCCTGCTCCAGGCGCCGACGCCGCGCGGCCTGGATGCGGAGCAGCGGGACCTGTACCGGACGACGCTCGAGAACCAGGCGCTCCCGCTCGAGGACAAGGCGGTGGATGCGTTCCGCAAGGCGATCGAGACGAGCGGCCGGACCAGCAACTATTCGGAGTGGACGCTGCGCGCGCAGGAGCGCCTGCGGGAATACCGGCCGGACGAAGTGGCGGACCGTCGCGAGCCGGCGCTCCTGAGCAGCGCTGCCGCAAAGGCGGTCGCGCCGGAGCCGCTTTCCGCTCCGGTCGCGGGGGAGGGGAAGTGAGCAAGCATCTTCGAACCGGGATCGTCCTCGCGCTGGGGCTGTGCGCCTGCGCGCGCCAGGTGGTGAAGGCCGAAGCTCCGCCTGCATTGCAGGAGGCGCCTCGCGCCGCGGCGGCGCAGCCTGGCCCGCCGGCCGGACCGCCCAGCCCGCCGGCCTCGCCTCCCAGCCCGGCGGCGCTCTTCGAGGCAGGCTGGGCCGACGAGCAGCGGGGTGATCCGGACGGGGCGCGGAAGCACTACGCCGCGGCACTGCAAGCCGATCCGGCGCACATCGGAGCCGCCCTCAACCTGTCCAGGCTGCTGCGCCTTTCCGCCCGGCCCGCGGAGGCGGAGGCGGTCTGCAACGCAGCCCTCCGCGCGGCGCGCGAGGAGCCGCGCCTGCTGGACGCGCTCGCTGCTTCGCTGCGCGAGCAAGGCAAGCTGGACCCCGCCGAGACGGTCGTGCGCCGCGTCCTGCAGCGCCACCCGCGCGACGCAGGCGCATACAAGAACCTGGCGCTGATCGAGGCCGACCGTGGCCGCGTGCGGCTGGCGGAGATCGCGCTCGCGAGCGCCCGCAAGCTGGATCCGGCCGATCCTGGCATCCCCAACACCCTCGGCATCCTCGCGATGCGCAAGCGCGATCCGGCGGCTGCCCGGGGGCGTTTCGCCGAGGCGGTGAAGCTCGACCCGACCTACGCCGCTGCGTGGGCGAATCTGGGCGCCGTCGCGCTCGCCTATCGCGATCATGCCGCCGCCGAGCAGGCGTACGCAAAGGCCGTCGCGCTGGATCCCGGCCGCTACGAGACGCACCTCGGCCGAGCCTGGGCGCTGGAGGGAGCGAAGAAGCCGGCCGAAGCCCTCGCCGAGTACGAGATCGTGCTCGCGCTGAGGCCGCAGCAAGAAGACGCCCTGTTCGGGCGCGCCCTGGCGCTGAAAGCTGCGAACCAGCTCGCCGCGGCCAAGGCCGCCTTCGAGCAGCTCGTCGGGCTGGCGAATGGCTCGCGCGCGAAAGACGCCCGGGCGCAGATCGCCTCCATCGAGCTGCGGCTCGCGCGCGCGGCGCCAGCGGCGGAATCCGCCGCGGCGAAGACCGGGAGCGGCAGATGAAGAGAACGCGCGTGCAGGGCGGATGTCCGATTCCGGCAGGCAGCTCGCCGGCCGGGCGGCGAGGCGGTTGGCTGGAGGACCGGCAGTGCAAATCGTGGAGCCGGAGGCTCTCGCCGATGCGCGCCCTGATCGTCCTATCGCTCCTCGCGGCCGTGCCCGCCGGCGCCGCCGATGCTCCCAAGGGCGTCAAGGTGGTGCAGGAGCCGGACAAGATCGTCGTCCGGAAGAAGACCGTGGTCGACTTCAACGACGTGACCGTCCAGGGCGAGCTGCTCAAGCCCGAGGGCAGCTACCTGCTCCACCGCAACAAGACGCATTTCGAGCCGCTCATCCATCTGCGCGACGACTTCAACGCCGAGCTGCAGCAGTCGGCCGACAACCTCTAGGCGAGCGACATGGCGAACGAGAACCACAAGGGTGGCAAGGGAGCGTCGGCGGCGGCGAGGGCGGAGCCGCCTCCACTGCCGGTCGAGCCGCCCCAGAAGATCCTGCCGCCGCTCACCACTCCCGTCTTCGCGGTACCCCTCACCGATCCGCCGGACCTGGACGACGGCGGGCTGGTCGGCGCGGCGGGGGCCGGCGATGCGGCCGCCGCCCGGCTCCTGTTCGACGAGGTCCCCGAAGACGCGGGGACGCGCCGGGGCGACCGGATCCTCCTGGTGGGGCTGATCTGGGGGCAGGAGACGCTCATCGAGCTGGAGCAGGTGGCGAGAGGGAGCGATCTCCGAGCGGGGAAGCTCTTCGACTTGCCCACCGGTGGCCTGCCTCCGGAGTTCCGCATCGTGCAGCCGGACGGCGACGGGCACGTCTTCACCGTGCCGGCCGAGCTGCATGCGGAAGTGCACCGCGGCAAGGCGGTCAGGAGCTTCGACGAGGCCGGCGCGCGGCCCGTGCAGGCGCCTTTCGCCGGGCGTGCGCACCGGCTGGCCGCCCACGATCGCGTGGTGGTGCGCATCGCGCCGCAGCTCCAGCTGGTGGCGCGTTACGTCCCGGCGGAGCGGAAGCGCGATCGATCCGTGCTCGCCTCGCTCGACGTGGGCTTCGCCAGCACGGTCGCGGTGGCGCTCCTCTTCCTGGCCCTGTTCTGGCTGATGGTCCGCATCGCTCCGCACCACGACGAGACGGTCACCGACGACCTGGCCGGCAACCAGCAGCGCATCGCGCGGTACCAGGTGAAGCCGCGCGAGAAGCCGGTCGAGGAGCCGCCCAAGCCGCGCGAGATCTCCGGCGTGCCGGAAGGCGCCAAGGCTCGCGACGAGGAAGGCAAGCTCGGCAAGCGCGAGGCGAAGAAGCGGGAAGCGGCCCCGTCGCGCAAGGGGGCGACGGTGGTCGACGCCGACAAGCGCGAGTCCGACCGGCGCAAGGTGATGAGGCTCGGGCTGGTCGCCGCCCTGTCGAAGATCGGCGCGACGGCGGGCGGAGCGTCCAACGTGCTGGGGCCCGGAGGGCTCGGCACCGGCATCAACACGGCGCTTGGCGGGGTGAAGGGCCGGGCCGGCGTGGGCGATGCGTACGGCGTCGGCGGGCTCGGGTCGCGCGGCTCGGGCCAGGGCGGCGGTGGAACCGCCATCGGCATCGGCGGCCTGGGCACGAAGGGATCCGGCGGCGGCCGGGGTGGGTACGGCGAAGTCGATCTCGGCGGGCGCGGCAAGGAGGAGACGCAGTTC
>VBKO01000089.1 GCA_005888115.1 Deltaproteobacteria bacterium | reverse complement strand
CAGGTGGAACACCCATTTCGCGTCGGAAACGGCCCGGGCGACCGCGTAGGGATCAGCGATGCTCCCCTCGAGGAGCCGGAATGCCGGATGACGCAAAAGCTGCGCCGCCGTGTCGCGCTTTCCGGTGGAGAAGTCGTCGAGCCCTACGACCTCGTGGCCCTGCTTCAGCAGCTCTTCCGCTAGGTGCCCGCCGATGAAACCCGCCGCCCCGGTGACGCAGACCTTCCCCATTCGCCCCCTCCAACACGGAGGGCAAAAGTCACGGATACGTCAGACCGCAGCCGGCCCTTCCCTCCGGTGTCGCGAGGTTCCGGCAGTCGCAGGAGTGGGAGTCCAGCTTCTGCTGGCAGTACTCCTTGTCCTGCGCGCTGATCGTGAAGCTCGATTCCGCGTCCTTCGCCCTCTGGTTGCACACCGCCCTGGTACCGTCGTCCGGGAAACACGTGCAGATCTGGCTGGCCAGGTCCCTGCACGGGTCGCCGCAGCCGGCGGTTGCCGTCAGGGTGAGCACGCAGCCGAGAAGTGGCAAGAGCTTGACAACGCGGCTGGTCATGGCCGCGGCGATCTACCACGGATTGCGCTTGCGCAACCTCCGATTCCGCTGCTTCCTGGACAGATGCGCTACCTGTGGCTGCACGGGTTCGCCAGCGGGCCCCAATCCAGCAAGGGCCGGTTCGTCCGCGAGCGCCTGGCCGAGCGCGGCGTCGGTCTGGAGGTTCCGGACCTGAACCAGCCGGCATTCCGGGAGCTGACGGTGTCGCGCATGCTGGACCAGATCGACGCGCTGCTCCACGACGACGCGGCGGTGCTGTTCGGGTCCAGCCTGGGCGGCTATACGGCGGCGCTCTGGTCCGCCCTGCATGCCCGACGGACCCGCGCGCTGGTCCTGCTGGCGCCGGCGTTCGATCTCGCCGCGAGCTGGAAGGAACGGACAGGGGTCGACGAGCTGCGTCGCTGGCGCGAGCGGGGCGAGGCGCTCTTCGATCACCATGCGTGGGGCCGCAAAGAGCCGCTCTCGATCGGCTTTCTCGACGACGCCGACCGTCACGACCCGTTTCCGCTGCCCGATGCGCCTACGCTCGTCCTGCAGGGGAGGCGCGACGAGGTCGTCATGCCGGATCTCGCCTCCGAGTTCGTCCGGCGGATGCGCGAGCACGGGCGCGAGGCGCGCCTGGTCCTGCTGGACGACGCCCACGAGCTGACCGCCGACCTGCCGCGCCTGTGGCGCGAGATCGACGCACACGTACCTTAGGGCAGTCGCCGCCGAAGACCGCGATGCTGCGCTTCTAGAGCGCCGGCTTGGGTGCGAACCGCCGTCCGACGCCGTGATAGGTGAACCCCAGCCCGGCCAGCCGCTCCGGGTTCCAGATGTTGCGGCCGTCGAACACGACGGGCTTCGCCATCAGCTGCTTGACGCGCGCGAAGTCGGGCTGCCGGAACTCGTTCCACTCGGTCACGAGGAAGAGCGCTTCCGCTCCTTGAACGGCGGCGTACGGGTTGGCCGCGTACTGGATGCGGTCGCCCAGCACTCGCCGCGCCGGCTCCAGCGCGACCGGATCGTGGGCAGTGACCATGGCCCCGTCGGCGAGCAACTCCTCGATGAGCGCGAGGGCGGGCGCGGCGCGAATGTCGTCGGTCTTCGGCTTGAACGCGAGTCCCCACACCGCGAGGTTGCGGCCGCGGAACCCGCCATCCGCGGCGAAGTGTGCGCGCGCCTTCTGCGCCAGGAGGCGCTTCTGCCGATCGTTCACCGCGTCGACGGCGGCGAGCAGCGCGAAGTCCAGCCCCTGGCTGCGGGCGGTGGCGACGAGGGCCTTCACGTCCTTGGGGAAGCACGACCCGCCGTAGCCCACGCCGGGGAACAGGAACGGGTGCCCGATGCGCTTGTCGGCGCCCAGGGCCTTTCGGACCGCGTCCACGTCCGCGCCGACGCGCTCGCAAAGGTTCGCCACCTCGTTGATGAAGCTGATGCGCGTCGCCAGCATGGCGTTGGCGGCGTACTTGGTCAGCTCGGCCGAGGCGGGGTCCATGAAGTAGATGGGGCTCTCGGTGCGCACGAACGGCGCGTACAGCTCGGCGATGACCCCGCGGGCGCGGTCGCTGAAGGCGCCGATGACGATCCGGTCAGGGCGCTGGAAGTCATCGATCGCGGCGCCCTCCTTGAGGAACTCGGGATTCGACACCACGTCGATCGGCACCTTGGTGCGGGCGGTGACTTCGGCCTGCATCCGCGCGGCGGTGCCGACCGGGACGGTGCTCTTGTTGACGATGACCGTGTACCGCTCGGCGGCGTCCGCGATCTGGTGGGCCACCTTCATCGCGACGCGCAGGTCCGCGTTGCCGTCGTCGCCCTGCGGCGTCCCTACCGCGATGAACACCACCTCCGCGCCTCGGACGGCCCCGGGCAGGTCGGCGGTGAAGGAGATCCGCTCGGCCGCGATATTGCGCCCGAGCAGCTCCTCGAGGCCCGGCTCGTAGATGGGCGTCTCGCCCCTCCGGAGCGTCTGCACCTTGGCCTCGTCCACGTCGACACAGGTCACGAGGTGGCCCGTCTCGGCGAAGCAGGTGCCCGCCACGAGGCCGACGTACCCGGTTCCCACCACTGCGATTCGCATGCGCCTGCAGCTCCCTCAAAAGGCGCGCGACCCTACTCGACGCTCCCCTGCTCCGCAACCAGTCCGAGCGCCCGGGCCACCTGCAAGAGCGGCCCCGGTCGGTCCGGCTCGGCCGAGAGCTCGTAGGCGTCGACCGCGCGCTCCACGTCCGGCGGCAGATCGAGCCGAGGGAAGCGGGCGGGATCGACCTCCGCCCCGCCGAACCGCCGCGAGGCCGCTGCGCACCGCTCGAGCAGTAGCAACGCCGCGCCGAGCTGCGGCAACAGCCGCGCCTGGCGGGCGCGGGCGACCGCCGTGGCCGGGTGGCACCGGCGGAAGAGGTGCGCGAGGTCGACCACTTCGATCAGCTTTCCCCGCATCCCCTGTTCGGCCAGGGCCAGGGCATGGACCAGGAGAGCGTCGTCGGGATGGAGGCGGGTCCCCTGGGCGCGCAGGCAGAGCGCGCCGACGGGGATGGCGCTCCTCACTTCGGGCTCCGGACCTGTGCCGGCGCGCGGCGCCTCGCCCGTCCCGGGGGGCCGGGGAAAGCCGCGGCGCAGATGGATCAGGGCCCGCGGCTCTCGCGGATCGCGCAGCCGCAACAGGAGCCACCCCTTTTCGGGACGTTCCTCGATGCGGTACCCGCGCCGCGAGAGTCGCTCGAGCGCGGCGAAGGTGCGCGAGGGCGCGATGAGCATCTCCAGCGCGCGGACCGGCCGCAGCTCGGGCGCAGTGTACAGGTCCTCCGCGTACGCCGCCGCGTGCACGACCAGCGCGCCGGCACCTTCCAGCGCTCCTCCGACCCGGAGCAGCGCGGCCTGCTGCCAGCCCCGCTCGGCCTGGGCCGCTGCGCGCAGCCTGCGCAGATCGTGCCGCGCCTCGTCCGGCAGCTCGGGCGCGACGGCATGCAAGAGAGGCGCGACTCCGTGCCCCTCTGCCAGGTCGAGGACTTCCGGCCAGCTCTTCTCCAGGCCGGGCAGGAGCGGCACGCCGCGAAGCAGCCCGAGCAGCGCCGCCTCCGGCGCCTTCGGCCGCCGTTCCGCCAGCTTGATCGGGAACCCCACCCTCCGAGCCTACCGGACCCCCCACCAACCGATCCACTTTCCCGATGGCTATGACGCGAGCGGCCCAAAAGCTCACCGCAGAGGCGCGGAGATCGCGGAGACAATTGGGTTTTTCACCAACCCAATCCTCCGCGTTCTCCGCGTCTCCGCGGTGATCTGTTCGTCATTCGACGGTGACGGATTTG
The DNA here is from genome assembly GCA_005888115.1 of Deltaproteobacteria bacterium. Taxonomy (GTDB): domain Bacteria; phylum Myxococcota; class Myxococcia; order Myxococcales; family 40CM-4-68-19; genus VBKO01. Next base: position 17,149 of record VBKO01000089.1, on the reverse strand, counting down.
GCCAGGTTGCGGGGCTGATCCACGTCGGTCCCGCGGTGGTCGGCCACGTGGTAGCTGAACAGCTGGGTGGGGATCACGGAGATGATCGGCTGGAGCAGCGCGTTGGTCTGCGGGATGGCGATGGCGCATTCCGCGAGGTCGGGCACCATCGTGTCCCCCTCGCTGCAGATGGCGATCACCCGCCCGCCCCGCGCCTTCACCTCCTGGATGTTCCCCAGGATCTTCTCGTAGTTCACGCCCGGTTCGGTCTCCGACTCGCGCGGCGCGAGCACCATGACCGGCATGTTCTCGTCGATCAGCGCGATCGGCCCGTGCTTCATCTCGCCCGCCGCGTACCCCTCGGCGTGGATGTAGGAGATCTCCTTCAGCTTGAGCGCGCCTTCCAGCGCCACCGGGAACTGCGGACCGCGTCCGAGGAAGAGGAGGTCGCGCGAGGCGGAGAACTTGTACGCTGCCTGCTGGATCTCCGCTTCGTGCTTGAGCGTGCGCTCCACCAGCATCGGCAGCTCGCGCAGCGCTTCCAGGTGCTTGCGGGCCGTCGGCGCGTCGAGCGTGCCGCGCAGCCGCCCGAGCCGCACGGCGAGCAGGAAGAAGGCGGCCAGCTGCGTGGTGAACGCCTTGGTCGAGGCGACGCCGATCTCCGGTCCGGCGTGCGTGTAGAGCACGTCTTCCGCCTCGCGGGCGATGGCCGACCCGACCACGTTGCAGATGGCCAGCCCCCGGGCTCCGCGCGACTTCGCCTCGCGGAAGCTGCCCAGCGTGTCGGCCGTCTCGCCGCTCTGCGAGACCGCCACGCACAGCGTACGGGAATCGACCAGCGGCTGGCGGTAACGGAACTCGCTCGCGAGGTCGACCTCGACCGGCATCCGCGCGAGCGTCTCGATCATCAGCTTGCCGGTCAGCGAGGCGTGCCAGCTCGTCCCGCACGCCACCACGTGCACCTTGTTCAGGCCCGCGACCGTCTTCGCGTCCAGCTTGCAGCCGTCGAGGTAGACGTCGCCTTCCTCCACCGAAGCCCGGCCGCGGATGGTGTCGGTCAACGCGCGCGCCTGCTCGTGGATCTCCTTGTGCATGAAGTGCTTGTGGCCGTTCTTCTCGGCCATCGTCGGGGTCCAGTCGATGCGTCGGACGGCGCGGGCGAGCTTGTTGCCCGCGCGGTCGGTCAGCTGGACGCCCTTCTTGGTGATCACCGCGAAGTCCCCCTCCTCGAGGAAGATCACGTCACGGGTGTGCGCCAGGATGGCAGGCACGTCGCTCGCCACGAAGTTGCACGTCTCGCCCAGGCCCAGCACCAGCGGCGAGGCATTCTTCGCAACGACGAGCATCTCCGGCGAGCGCTCGCTCATCACCGCCAGCGCATAGGTTCCCTTCACCTTCGCGAGCGCCCCGCGGACCGCGTCCGGCAACGTCTTCCCCGACTTCTCCTCGTCGGCGATGAGGTGCGCGAAGATTTCCGTGTCGGTCTCGGAGGCGAACTTGTGCCCGGCGCGGGCCAGCGTCTCCTTCAGCTCGAGGTGGTTCTCGATGATGCCGTTGTGCACCACCGCGACGCCGCCGTACTTGTGCGGGTGCGCGTTCTCGTCGGATGGCTTGCCGTGCGTGGCCCAGCGGGTATGACCGATGCCGGTCATCCCGCGCGGCGTCTGCTCCCCGAGCCGCTTCTCGAGATTCGCGAGCTTCCCCTTGGCCCGGACGACGGAGAGCCCTTCCTTGCCCAGTACCGCCACGCCCGCCGAGTCATAGCCTCGGTACTCGAGCTTGCGCAGCCCGTCCACCAGCAGGGTCGCGCACTCCTCGTCGCCCACGTATCCCACGATGCCGCACATGCTTTACCGCCTCCGCTGCACCCGAACGCCTCTATCCAACCCCGCCCCGGAGCTCCGACTGCCTACTTCTTGCCTTTCTTCTCGACCCATCCCTCGATGTTGCGCTGCTTCCCCGCGCTCACCGCCAAGGACCCCGGCGGAACGTCCTCGCGCACCGTGGTGCCGGTGCCCACGTAGGCGCCTTTGTGCACCGTCACCGGCGCGATGAGCTGCGTGTCGGAGCCGATGAACGCGCCGTCCTCGATGGTCGTCACATGCTTCTTCTTGCCGTCGTAGTTGCAGGTGATGGTGCCCGCGCCGACGTTGACCCCTTCGCCGATCACCGCGTCGCCCAGGTAGGAGAGGTGGTTCGCCTTGCTCCCCTTGCCCAGCACCGTCTTCTTGATCTCCACGAAGTTGCCGACGTGCGACCCCTCCCCAAGCTGCGCACCCGGGCGCAGCCGTGCAAACGGGCCCACGATGGCGCCTTTGCCCACCTGGGAGGCCGTCAGATGGCTGTACGGCAGGATGCGGGCCCCGTCGGCCACTTCCATGTCCACGAGGACGCAGCCCTGGCCGACCTCGACTCCGCGCCCCAGCCGCGTCTTGCCGCGGAGGCTGACGAGAGGCTCCAGCACCGTATCGGTGCCGATCTCCACGCCCTCGTCCACGTAGGTGACCGCCGGATCGACGATGGTCACCCCGTCGCGCATCAGCGCGGACAGGCGCCGCTCGCGCAGGCGCGCCGCGCTCCAGGCGAGCTGTGCGCGATCGTTCACGCCGCTCACCTCCTCCTCGCTGGCCTCGATGGTGGCGGACCAGGGTGCCCGGCCTTCGCGCGCCGCCGCAGCCGCCGCGGAGACGATATCCGTCAGGTAGTACTCCCCTTGCGCATTGTTGCGGTTGGCCTGGCCCAGTGCCTTGAACAGGAAAGGAGCGTCGACGAGGTAGATGCCAGCGTTCACCTCGCCGATCCTCTTCTCGGCGGCCGAGGCGTCCTTCTCCTCCACGATGCGCTCGGGGGAGCCCTTCTCGTTGCGGACGATGCGGCCGTACCCCTTCGGGTCCGCCGGACGGGTGGTGATGAACGCGAGCGGGGCGCGGGCCTCCCGCTTGACCCGGACCAGCCGCTGCAGCGTCTCCGCCGTGACGAGCGGCGTGTCGCCGCAGAGCAAGAGGACGCTGCCGCGATCGGAGAAGCCAGATCGTTTCAGCGCGGCCTGCGCGGAAGCCACGGCGTGCCCGGTGCCGAGCTGGTCCTTCTGCAGGGCGAACTCGAGCGGCGCGCCGGGAAACAGCTGGGACAGCTCCTTCTCCACCAGGTCGGCCTGGTGGCCGACCACCGCGACCACAGGTGCGCAATCGAGCGCGAACGCCGCGCGAATCGGGAAGTAGGCGAGCGGGCGTCCGCACGCCTGGTGCAGCACCTTGGCGCGGTCGCTCTTCATGCGAGTGCCCTTGCCGGCGGCGAGGACTACGGCTGCGATGGCGTCCATCCGTGCTCCTTCCCGTCCACTTTCCAACCGCCTGCCCGCGCGGCCACCAGGCAACTGTTGGTAGGTCTCGCGTCCGGCAGCGTCAACCGGCGGACGCGCCCGTGCCGAGGGCGCATTTTGGAAATCCCGCGTGCGAAACGCATGCCATGCTAGCGTCATCGCATGGCGCAGGGGCCGCCGCCATTCGTTGACCTGCACCTCCACGCGGAGGGCGTGAGCGACGCCGACCTCACCACCCTGGCCTGGTTCGGGCTCAGCGCCGCGGTGACCTGCGCGAACGACGCGGGCGCCTCCAGCGCGGAGGAAGTGCGGCGGCACTGGGACGGCCTCGTCACGGTGCAGGCGGATCGCCTGCGCGCCGCTGGGATCCGACCGTGGGTCGCGCTCGCGGTGCATCCGGCGCGCATCCCGTGGCACGGCGTCGACGATCTTCTCCACCGGCTGCCGCGCTACTTCGACGACCCGCGCGTGGTCGCTCTCGGCGAGCTGGGCCTGCACGAAGGCGGCGAGCGCGAGGAGGAGCTGCTCGCGCGCCAGCTCGAGCTCTCGCTGGCGCTGCGCAAGCCGGTGATCGTGCACACGCCGGAACAGGGGAAGCTCCCCGTCACGCGCAGGCTGCTCGCGGTGCTGCGCGAGTCGCGCCTGGAACCCACCCGGGTCCTCGTCGACCACGTCACCGAGGAAACCTTCCTCCTGGTGCGTGGCTGCGGCCACTTCGCGGGCCTGACCTTGCAGCCGGGGCTGCTCGAGCCGGACGACGCGGCGCGCCTGCTCTCCCGCAACGGCGCGGAGGGAGTGGTGCTGACCAGCGACATCGGCGAGGGCGCGAGCGACCTGCTCGCGCTGCCGCGCGCGGCGGAGGCCCTGCGCAAGGCGGGGCTGTCGGACGCCCTCGCGCGCCGCGCCTTGTACGAGGGTCCGCTTTCTTTCCTCGGGCTCGCCGGGGACTAGACGGCCGGTTCCACCGGCTACCGCTTGAGCGTGCCCGCGAGTGCCAACGAACAATTCTGCCCGCCCGTGAGGACGGTGGCCGCCGTGTCGACGCTCATGCTGTGCCCATCGGCCGTGCTGAGCGTATAGCGCGTGACCGTCGTCGTGAAGGGACCGTTCTGGTCCGACCCGGAGCACGAAACCGGGCCGTTCGCCAATGTCGCCGTATTGCCCGAGACGTTGAACTTGAAGGTGCATCCAGGCAGCGTCGAGAACTGAAGGTCGGTATCCGACCCGGGAAGCAGCGTGATGGACGCCTGGCCTTGCGCGGTCGCCACGTTTCCGGCGCAGTTCTGCGTCACCGTCAGTGGTCCTGTCCAAGCCGCGCCCTCGAAGTTGGCGAGGTTCTTCGTCGCAGTGCTGGGGCCGCTTCCGCCGCCTCCGCCGCAGGCCCCGGCGAGCGCCGCCACGAGCACGATCAACGTCGGCTTCATCGTGTCCCCCTCGCGACGGACGTCGCAGCTCCGCTCTTAGCACCTTCGGCGGAGCCTCGCCCACCCGCCCGTAGCCCTCACCGAGGGAGCGGAAATCAGCTCGCCTGGTCATCTGTTGGGAAGGCGCTTGCCTGCGCGCCCGGATGGCGGGCTGCCGGGTGGTCAATTTCGTACATTGAGGCAAGCCTGCGACCGCTCGTACGGTTTCCCTACGACCGGCGCGCCACTCCCGATCCACTGGAGGGCCCGCCCGGCTGGGATGGGGTGGCGCCGCCGGTGGGCTGCGCCAGGCGCTCGGCGGGCCGTGGCGGCCCGCAGCAAGAGCCGGAGCCGTGCGGAAGCGACGCCGCCTGGAGGCGCTTTGCTCGCTGCAGCATCGATGGCTGCCTGGCTCGTGGTCGGAGCGGCGCACCCGCACCTGTTCTTCCGCTCGGGCGATGTCGCGGCGCTTCGCGCGGCGGCCGCGGGTACGCACCAGCAGATCGCCTCGCACCTGACTTCGATCCTATCGCAGCACTTCAACGACCCCGCGCCGACCACGACCGACTATGACGATCCCCGCTTCTTCGGCCAGGACGTCTGCGCGTGGGGGTTCGGCTACCAGCTGACCGGCGACTCACGGTACGCGGCGCAAGCGCAGCTCCGGCTGAAGACGTACCTCGGCTGGTCCGACTGGGGCTTCGGCGAGATCGCCGACCTGGGGGCGCCAGACTTGAATGTCGGCCACTTCCTGCTGGGCGTGTCGTGCGCCTACGACCTGCTCTACGAGGTCCTGCCCGACGCCGATCGCGCGGCCATCGCCGTCCGGCTGGGGACCGAGGCGGATCGCATGTACCAGGCCTGGGCCAACGCCTGGTACGTCGACCAGTACCCGCAGAACCACAACTGGATCAACGCCGCGGGCATGGGCCTTGCCGGCCTGGCGCTGCAGGGCGAGGACGCGCGCGCCGGCAACTGGCTCTCGCGCGCGCAGGACGATCTAGCCAAGGTGAACCTCGTGCTGGGAGAGATCCCCGACGGTTCCTGGCACGAGGGAATCCTCTACCAGGAGTACGGGATCTCGGTGTCGCTGCCTTTCTGGATGGCATTGCGCGCGGCCGGTTCCGACTACACCGACATGGGCATCCTGCGCGGCCTGGGGAAGATGTTCCTGGCCGCGATGATCCCGGACTCGCCTCGCCAGCAGATCCTCCTGCACGGCGACTTCACCGGCTGGCCCGAAGGCGGGATGATCTCGATGCTCCGGTTCACCGCCGGGCGCTTCCAGGACGGCCTGGCGGAGACCGCCGCGCGCAGATGGTTGAGCGCCGGCGCGCGCTCGCACCTCCTGCCCGACATGTACTACGAGGCGTTCGAGTTCCTCTCCTACGACCCGGCCGTCGCGCCGGTCGACGCCTCTACGCTGCCCCTCGACACCTGGTTGCCGGACCTGCAGGCGGCGGTGCTGCACAGCTCTTGGGACCAAGGAGACCTCGCGCTCGCGTTCAAGGCCGCCCCGTATGGCGGGCGCGCGAACTTCGACCGGATGAAGGCGGGAGACGCGCCGGGCGGGCACCTCAACTGGGGCCACGACCACAACGACGACATGTCCTTCTGGATGTGGGGGAACGGCACCTGGCTCGCGCCGGAAGCAGCCGGCTACACGGCGGGCACCAACACCGGGTACGCGCTCGACAAGCGCGCCAACATGACCGCGTTCCACAATGGCCTGCTCATCGACGGCGCCGGCCAGCTCGGCGATGTGCGCGCCTCGGACGACGAGACCGCGAACCCGTGGTTCTTCACGAGGGACGCGCAGCCGCTCCTCTTGCCCACCGGGACGGCGGACTACGCAGTGGCGGGCGGGCGAGGCGCCTCGCTCTACCCGTCGGCGGTCGGGCTGTCGCGCTGGGATCGGATCGTCGTGCTCGCGCGGAAGCGGTACGCGCTGGTTCGCGACGACGTCGCCGCCAGCGCCTCGCACGCCTACGACTGGATCTGCCACTTCCTCGACGGGGCGACCGTCGATACCGCTTCCGGGTGGGTGCAGGGCGTCAATCGCAACGGGATGTCGCTCGGCGTGCGCGTGCTCTCGCCCGCAGCGTGGACCGCGACCACTGGCGCGCAGAGCGAAGACTTGACCTTCCTTTTCGAGCCCGACGCTTCCATCGCCTGGGTGCGCATCCGGCCGCAGACCGCCGCGCCCGCGGTCCAGTTCCTCACCGCGCTCGTCCCTGTGCCAGCCGCCTCCTGGACGTCGCGCGTCCGGATCGACCCGCTGTCCACCTCGGACACCGGAGCCGGCGCGGTTGTCGCACCGGGGAGCGCGCTGGAGGAGCGGTGGATCTTCGGCCGCGCCGGAGGCGACGGGTACGCGGCGGGCGACCTCGCGTTGACTTCCGCTCTGGCGGGCATGGCGGCGCGCAATGCCGGCGCTCCGGCGCGCGCTGTCTTGATCGGCCCAGGCAAGCTGTCCGACCAGAACGGCACGCGCGAGCTGCTCTCCAGCACCTCGGCGAAGATGATCGAAGCGGATCTGCAGGGGACCACGCTGGCGGTATCGGGGGACGGCATCTCCGACTTCCGGGCTTACGCGCCGCAGACCACTGCCCTGCGCATCAACGGACAGCCCGCTTCCGGGACTCTGGTCGATGGCGTGGTGATCTATCCCGCGCTCCCGCCGCCTCCGCCGGACGGCGGAGACCCCGCGGTCGACGGCGGGACGTTCATCGACGGCGGCTCGCCGGATGGCGGCGCCATCCCCGATGCCGGGGTCGGCGCTCCGCCCACCCTCACGGGCTCCTTCCCGCACGGTGGTTGGGGGTGCGCGACCGGCGGCGGAGCAGCGCTTTGCATCGAGCTCGCGGCCGCTCTCGGCCTCGCTGCTCTGCGTCGACGCCGCCCGAGAAGGTGAAAACTGGCCGCCCTCCGGGAAACCGGGCAGACAGGCGTGGGGCCACTCGTCCGCTGGGCACGCGCGTGCTACCGTGTGCGCTCAGCGCCCCGGCTCCCGAGCGGGAAGCCGGGCGCCGGCACCCGCTGTTGATCAGGCCAGCGATGACCCACTCGTTCCGCCGCTTCCTGCCGCTCGTCGTCGCCGCCGCGGCGGCGTCCCCGCTTTCCTGCAAGCGCGCGCCCCCGGCAGTGGATGCGGTGCCCGCTGCCAAGCCGCCCGCCAGCGCCTCGCTCGTCACCGCTCCGGCCGCGTCGACCGCCAAGCCGATCGACGCCTCGGACGCCGTTCGTGGCGCCCAGCGGCCGCAGCCCGAGCCGCCCGCACCTCCCTGCCTCCCGTCTCCCGAGGGAAGGGATCCGGCGGTCCCGGATCTGCTCGAGCAGGCCTCGCGCGACTTCGAGAAGGGGCGCTTCGAGGACGCGCTGGAGTGCGCGCGCGAGGCTTCGCGGCTCGATTCGCAGAGCGTCGCCGCCCATCACTTCCGCGGGGCGGCGCTCACCGAGCTCGGGCACGTCGACGAGGCGCGCACCGCGTACGCGCGCGCGCTGGCCCTGGATCCCGACGACCCCGAAGTGTTGCGCTCCGCGGCCGACCTGCACGTCCGCCGTCTGGGCGGCCGCGACGACCTGGAGCTGGCGCTCCTCTATACGCGGCGCGCCTTCCCGCGGGCGCACCGCATGAAGGATCGGGCGCTGCTCAAGGATCTGCACCTGCTCGAGGCGATGGCGCTCGACGACCTGGGCCGCCCGGGCGACGCGCTCGCCGCCGCCAGCAAGGCGGTCGAGCTGGACGGCAAGGATCGCGAGGCGCGGCGCGAGAAGGGCGTCGCTCTGTTCGAGCTGTGCCGGTTCGACGAAGCCAGGGCCGAGCTGGAGAAGCTGGGTTCCGAGGAGCCGGACGCATGGGCGGAGCACTACCTGGGCCTCATCGCCGAGCGCGCGCAGGACGACGTCGCGGCCGCCACCCACTTCGCGCGGGCGCAGAAGCTCGACGCCGACGCCTTCAAGCCGACGGCGGCCCCGAGCCCCTCGGCGTTCGCCCGGGTGGTGCAGGAGGAAGTCGCGCGGCTGCCCGCCGACGTCCAGGCCGGGCTCAAGCGCTCCAACTTCGCGGTGGTCGACCTGCCGGACGTCGGCGACCTGACGGCGACCGATCCGCCTCTCTCGCCCGGCATCCTCGGATTGTTCCGCCCGCCCGCCGACGGCTCGAACGACCAGGAGAGGCCCGCCATCTTCCTCTACCGGAAGAACCTGGCGCGCGCGGCGCACAACGACGACGAGCTCCGCCGCGAGGTGCGCGACACCCTGATCCACGAGGTCGGGCACCTGAACGGCGAGGATGACGATCAGCTCCGCGATCGCGGGCTATAAAGGCACCGCGATGAAGATGATCGACGTGGGGGAGAAGGAGCGGACGAGCCGCTTCGCGGTCGCCCGGGCGGAGCTCAAGTGCAGCCGCGCCGCGCTCAAGCTCCTCAACGAGGGAAGGTTGGAGAAGGGTGACGCGCTCGCGGCGGCGCGGCTCGCGGGAATCATGGCGGCCAAGCACACGCCGCACCTGTTGCCTCTCTGCCACCCGATCTCCATCGCGGGCGCGGACGTGGAAGTCGCGGCCGACGAGGAGGCCGGCGTGGTGCGCATCGAGGCGCGCGTGCACGCCATCGAGCGGACCGGGGTGGAGATGGAGGCGATGACCGCCGCCTGCGCCGCCGCGCTCACCGTCTACGACATGATGAAGCGTCACGACCGCGGGATGGAGCTGGTCTCGCTGCGCCTGGTGAAGAAGTCCGGCGGCCGCAGCGGCGAATGGCTCCGACAGGGCGAAGAAGTCCGCGACGGCGAACCCGCACCGACGGCTCCGCGCGCCAGCAAGAAGCTCGGAAAAGGTTGAAGGCTTCGTCTATTCTTCAGTGGACGCCGTGGGAGGCGAGCCAGCGTTCCGCGTCGATGGCGGCCATGCAGCCCGTGCCCGCCGCGGTGACGGCCTGGCGGTAGACCGGATCGGCGGCGTCGCCCGAGGCGAACACGCCGGGAACGCTGGTCTTGGTCGTGCCCGGCTGGACCTTGATGTAGCCGACCGGATCCATCTCCAGCTGGCCCTTGAACAGGTCCGTGTTCGGCTGGTGCCCGATGGCCACGAAGAGGCCGTTCATCGGGAGGGTCTTGTGCTCGCCGCTCTGCGTGTTCTTGGTCTTGATGCCGGTCACGCCCGACTTCTTGTCGCCCAGCACCTCGACCACTTCCTGGTTCCACTCCCAGCCGATCTTCGGGTTCGCGAAGGCGCGCTGCTGCATGACCTTGCTGGCGCGCAGATCTCCGCGGCGGTGGACGACCGTCACCTTGGAGGCCATCTTGGTGAGGAACAGCGCCTCCTCCATGGCGGTGTCGCCGCCCCCGACCACACCGATGTCCTTGTTGCGGAAGAAGAAGCCGTCGCAGGTGGCGCAGGCCGAGACGCCGTGCCCGCTGAGCGCCTTCTCGCTGGGGATGTCCAGCCACTTCGCCGAGGCGCCGGTGGCGATGATGACCGCTTCCGCCCGCATCTGCCGCTTGCCGGCCTCGATGAGGAACGGCCGCTCACGGAGCACGGCGCGAGTCACCACGTCGTCGATGATCTGCGTCCCGAAGCGCTCGGCCTGCGCGCGGAACAGCTCCATCAGCTCCGGGCCGAGGATTCCAGTCGGGAACCCGGGATAGTTCTCCACGTCGGTGGTGATGGTGAGCTGCCCGCCCGGCTGGACACCGGTGAAGATCACGGGTTTCAAGTTCGCGCGAGCGGCGTAGATGGCGGCGGTGTATCCCGCGGGGCCGCTGCCGATGACCACGATCGAGTGCTTCTCCACGCGCATCACTCCTCAGGCCGCCATTCGATGCCCGGGCGCCGTCGTCGGTGCGCCGCGAGCATAGCGGAGAAATCGCCTCGGCCGGGGCGCATTTGCTAGAGTGACCGCGAGGAGCCCCTTGGACGCCGCGCAGCTCAAGAAGATCCCGCTCTTCGCCAACCTGACGACCGACCACCTCCACAAGGTGGGCGCGATCGCCGCGCAAAAGCAGCTCAAGGCGAACGAGCGCGTCTTCCAGGAGGGCGAGGTCGGGACCGAGATGTACATCATTGCATCGGGAAAGGTGCGCATCTCGAAGATGGTCCCGGGAGTGGGGGAGGAGGCGCTCGCCATCCTGGAACCCGGGAGCTACTTCGGCGAGATGGCTTTGATCGACGACACGCCTCGCTCCGCGGACGCGACCGCGCACCTCGCCTGCACGCTCTATGTCATCCAGAAGGCGGACCTCGAGCAGCTGATGTTCCTGCACAAGGACCTGGCTTACGAGCTGCTCTGGACCTTCGTGCGGACGCTCTCCGCGCGGCTGCGCGAGACGAACGACAAAATCAAGGCGTTCTTCGCCCTTTCCGCCCGCTTCTAGTGTTGCCGAAGAGCGTTTCGCGCAGAGGTCGCGGAGGAGCAAAGCGAGAGCGCGGAGATCCCTTTGGTCACCTGATCTCCTCCGCGCCCGCCCTCCCTTTCCTCCGCGCGCTCGGCGTGAAACGCCTTTGGTCAGCGCCGTGACTCGCTTTGGGCGTAGGTGTCCTGTTTTCGGACCCCCCGCGCCGCCACCAATCCTTCTTGCGGACCGTGGCACGTGTGCTGCAATGGCAACGCGCATGTCGCGCATCCTCGAGGTCGGGCCCGGCGGCGTGTCCGACGTGGAGCTGGTCGCCGCGGTGCTCGCGGGCACCGGCCGGCGCGAGCGGCCGGAGGCGGTCGCGGCGCGGCTGCTCGAAGGCGGGCTGCTGCGGCTACGCCGCATGCCCCCTTGCGAAGTGCTGCGGGACTCGCGCATACGCCCTGCGCAGGCGGCGCGCCTGGTTGCCGCTCTCGAGCTCGGGCGGCGGGCCATGTCCGCCGAACAGCGCCAGCGGGAACGCTTCCTCTCGCCCGATCTGATCGCGGCCAGTGCTCGGTGCTGCCGCGGGAGGCATTCGCGCCGGCGTTGGTGCACGCGGCGCCTTGCGTGGCGTTCGCGCACAACCATCCCTCGGGCGATCCTACCCCTTCCTCCGACGACCACCGCCTCCAGCTGATGCTCGACGAGGCAGGCCGCGCGCTGGGCGTCCGGGTCGTCGACCATCTGGTGATCGCCGCCGACGGGTTCCACAGCGCGCGGACGGGGGCGGGGGAGCCGCCGCGGCAGCGCGCCGTGGCATAAGGGGGAACCATGCAGGAGCTTCGCGAGGCGCTGTCCACTCACTTCGGCTACGACGGGTTCCGCCCGGGGCAGGAGGCGATCATCCGCTCCGTGCTCTCCGGGCGTCCCACCCTGGCCATCCTGCCCACGGGAGGCGGAAAGAGCCTCTGCTTCCAGCTTCCCGCGCTGCTATTCGAGGGCACCACGGTGGTGGCGTCGCCGCTGGTCGCGCTGATGAAGGACCAGGTCGACGGCCTCGCTGCACGGGGCATCCCTGCGACCTTCGTGAACAGCTCGCTGTCGGACGCGGAGCGCAGGGAACGGCAAGCGCGTATCCGCGCCGGCGCCTACCGTCTCGTGTACGTCGCTCCCGAGCGGTTCCGGTCCAGCTCCTTCCGGGACGCCATCGCGCAGGTGCGGGTCCCCCTCTTCGCCATCGACGAGGCGCACTGCATCTCGTCGTGGGGACACGATTTCCGGCCCGACTACCTCAAGCTCGCCGAAGCGTGCGGACACTTGCGCGCCGAGCGCGTCCTGGCGCTCACCGCCACCGCCACGCCCGAGGTGCGAAAGGACATCGTCCGCGCGCTCGGGCTGGACGATCCCCAGGTTTTCGTCGCTGGCTTCGACCGGCCCAACCTCTTCGTCGAGGTGGCGCGCGCCTCCGGCGACCAGGAGAAGGTCGGCCGCATCCTCGCGCTTGCGCGCCGCGGTGGCCCCGGTCTCGTCTACGCGGCTACCCGGCGCAACGTGGAGAAGGTCGTGCTCGCGCTGCGCGCCAACGGCGTGGACGCGGCCGGCTACCACGCCGGCATGGACGACGCGGAGCGGAGCGCAGCCCAGGAGAGCTTCCTGCGCGGCGAGGTCTCGGTCGTCGTCGCCACCAACGCGTTCGGGATGGGCGTGGACAAGGCCGACATCCGCTTCGTGGCCCACTTCCACGTGCCGCGATCGATCGAGGCGTACTACCAGGAGATCGGACGCGCCGGGCGCGACGGCGCGCAGAGCCTCGCTCTGCTCTTGTTCAACTATGCGGACGTCATGCTGCAGAAGCGCATGATCGAGGGCTCGCGGCCCAAGGAAGAGACGGTGCGCAAGGTCTGGGACGCGGCGCGCGGGCTCGGCTCGGGTGGCGCCGGCCAGCTGGCGGCCGTCTGCGGCATCCACCCCGCGGACGCGCAGGCGGCGCTGAAGCTCCTGGAGTCCGCCGGGCACCTCGCGCGGCGCGGCCAGGATTTCTCGGTGCTGACGCCCGAGGTGGAGGAGCCTGCGGTCGACTTCGAGCTCACCGCCATGCGCATCGCGCACGAGCGGCAGATGCTCGACCGCATGGTCCGCTTCTGCGACACCGAGGGATGCCGCCGGCGCAACCTGTTGCGGTACTTCGGCGATCCGGATGCGCCGCGCTCCTGCTCGGCGTGCGACTGCTGCGCGGGACAGCGAGCACCGGCCGCCGAAGAAGTCTCGCTCGACCGCCAGCAAAGGCTACCGCGCTCGCCTCGCCCCATCGAGGCCCCGGCCGACATGGACGAGGAAGTGTTCGCCGCGCTGCGGGCGCTGCGCACCGAGATCGCGCGCGAGACGCGGGTACCCCCCTACGTCGTTTTCCACGATGCGACGCTGCGCGAGCTGGCCAGCGCGCTTCCTCAGGACGAGCGCGGCTTCCTCGCGGTCAAGGGCGCCGGTCCGAGCCGCTGGCAACGCTACGGCGAGCGCGTCCTCGCGGTGACCCGCAAAGGGCGCCGCGCGCAAGCGTCGGCGCCGGACACGTTGGCGGGGCCGCCGCACGGCGCGTCCCGATCGCAGGCGGAAGAAGGATCCACACCGGCGCCTTCGTACGAGGCGTTCGAGGTTCCGCCGCCGCCCGAGCCGCCCGTCGCGCGAGACCCGGCGGGGTCCGGCGAGCTGGAGACCGTGTGGCAGCTCTGCGCGGGAGGCGCGACGCTCGCCGAGATCGCGGATCGCACGCGCATCGCCCCGCCGGACGTAGCGCGCCGGCTGTGCGAGCTTCGCCGGACGGGGCGCAACCTCGACGTCGGGAGACTCCTGGGGCAAGCGCGGGTCGACGCGATCCGGCTGGCCGCCCGCGGAGCGAACGGCGACGTCGCGGCCGTCCGCCGCCGCCTGCCGTTCACGGCGCCGCTGGCGGAAATCCGCCTCGCGCTCGAGGCATAGGTTCTTGCGTTTTGGGTGGCGTCTAGCCGGGCGCGGCCGGCGGCGCCGAGCGGTCCGAATGCGTTTGCCAACGTGTCGGACCCCTGTGTTACCGTGCCGCGACTTTTACTGAGAGGCACTCATGGCGGGCAGCGGCGTCAACAAGGTCATCCTGGTCGGCAACCTGGGCAAGGATCCCGAGGTGCGGTACACGCCCGGCGGTCAGGCGGTGGCCAACTTCAACATTGCCACCAACGAGAACTGGACCGACAAGTCGGGGCAGAAGCAGGAGCGCACCGAGTGGCACCGCATCGTGGTGTGGGGCAAGCAGGCCGAGCTCTGCGGTGAGTACCTGACCAAGGGCCGGCAGGTGTACCTCGAGGGACGGCTGCAGACGCGCGAGTGGACCAACAAGGAAGGCGCCAAGCAGTACACGACCGAAGTGGTCGCCAACCAGGTGGTGTTCCTCTCGGGCGGCGAGCGCGGCCAGGGCCGCGGCGCCTCTCGCGGCGGCAGCGCTCCCGAGGAGTTCGGCTCTCCTCCTCCCGGGATGGACGAGGGCGCGAGCCCCAAGGCCGCCGAGGACGACATTCCGTTCTAGAGTGCGCGTGTCGTCCAACGCGCTACGTGCCGCCCCGCGCGTTCAGCCGCCGGGGCGGGAATCGCGCAGGGATGGGCAGCGCGACACCTCGGCACTGCAGGCCTGCTGCGGCTGTGGCTGGGTCGCCGGAGCCGCGCGACCCGCGGGCGCGGCGGCCGGCCCGGAGCTGGTCGGACCGTTCGCGCGGGGTGGCAACCAGGCAGGGTTGGGGATGACCGTCACCGGCCAGTCGGGCTCCGCAGGGCCGTAGCTGGCGTTGACGGCGGCCTGGGCCGGACTGAGCGCCGCCGCCGCTGCCGAGGCGACCGGGGACAACGTGGTGGCGGTGATCGGCGTCGCAGGGTGTGGCAGGCCGGGGCCCGAGGGCGGCGCGCCCGCACCCGCCGCGGCCGCCGGCTGGGACTCCGAGGCCCCGACTTTTTGCGGTCCTTCGTGCGGGCCTTGTGCCACCTCGGCACCTGCGGCGGGCGCCCGTTCGCGCCGCTCCAGGACCGCGAGCCACGTCTGGGCCTGCGCGGCGTCCGCGCCGCGCGCCTCCTTGAGCAATCGGGCCAGCTCCGACCGCGCCGGGTCCGACTCCGCTGCGATCAGACCGATCGCGGCGAGCTCCACCGCCGCCTGGGCCTGAACGGCCGGCGCGGCTCGCAGCGCCGAGACCAGCTCCTCCGGCGACGCGTCGGCCACGTCCGCGAGACCCTTGGAGAGCAGCGCCTCGAGTGGCTCGTCGTGCTGCGGACCGCGCGCGAGCGGAGCCAGGACGAAGAGCCGCGCCAGGGCCTCGGCGCTGCCGTCGACGGCCATGTCCAAAAGCGGCGACACGGCGGGAACGGGCAGGGACAGCTCGCGCCCGACGGCGCGGAGCTTCGCGAAGAGCTCCGCCGAAGGCGGCATCGCCTCCAGCAGCGCGCCGCCGCCTTGCTCGGGATCGCTCCGGACCAGCGCGTCCGCGACGGCGACGCGCACGACCGGGTCGCGCTCGCTGCGCAGCGCGCTGCGCAGGAACGCCAGGTTCTTCTTGTCCCGCGCCTGCGCCATCGACGCGTACGTGACGACCCGGGCGCGCAGCTCCGCCGGCGAAAGCTCGACCGGCGCCTGCGCGGCCAGGAGCTCCTTCTCCGACGCGCCCGCCGAGGCGAGGATGCCTCCCAGCCGGTCCACGCTGGACACCACCGGCCCGCTGCGCCCGGACCAGTCGTTCACCAGGACCGAGAAGGCGAACCTCTCCCCTCCCACGCTCTGCACGAATCCGGAGAGCGCGGTGACCTTGTCGAGCGTCCCCGTCTTGGCGCGCAGCCGCCCCGCCGCGTCGGTGCCTTCCATCCGCAGCCTCATCGTGCCGTCCCGCGCCGCGATGCCCAGCGAGGAGACGAACTCCGCCGCCACCGGGAACCGCTTCCAGACGGCCATGAGCAGGGTGATCATCTGGTGCGCGGAGAAGCGGTTGGTGTCGTTCAGCCCGCTCCCGTTGCGCAGCTGGTACGAGCCCCGCGGGATGCCCAGCTCCCCGAGCAGCTCCTGCGTCACCTCGATGCCCTTGGGCCAGGTGCCCGGAGCGCCTTTCAGCTCCGCCCCCAGCGTCTTGACCAGCATCTCGGCGATGAAGTTCGAGGAGGCCTTGTTCATGTCGCGGACGACGTCCGACAGCTCGTCGGAATCGTAGGAGGCGACCAGCGCCGACGACGCCGGCGCGGCGCCCAGCTTCACCCGCGGTCCCACGTGGATGCCGCGCTGCTTGAGCGCGAGCCGCAACGTCTGGCCGAAGTACATGGCTGGGTGCGTGACGCGCCGGTAGACCACCACCGATTCGGATCGGGCGGGCAGCCGGCCGTCGATGGCCACCCGCGTCCGGTCGCCGTCCGCGAAGGTGTGCGGCCGCAGCTTGCGCCGGGCGTCCTCCCGCACGGTGGTGACGTTGTTCTGCAGGACGAAGCAGTCGGCGTCCGGCTCCAGCTCGACCCGCGCGCGCTGGCCCGGGCGTGTGCCCGGCGAGACGTAGATGGCCACCGCGTTGTGGTTCAGCGACAGAGCGCCCACTGGCGCCGCGTATGCCTTGTCGCTCGTCTCCTGCTCCCAGCCCGGACCCCACTTCTCCGCGTCGAAGTAGGTGTCGTCGAGCACGATCTCGCCCACCTGGCGGATGCCCCGGTGCCACAGGTCCGCGGCGAGCCCATAGAGCCGCTCCGTGTTGAAGGTAGGGTCCCCGCGCCCCTTGACGTACAGCGTGCCCACCCTCCCATGGCCGTCGGGCGCCCGGTCCGCGAGGAGATCGGTGGTGAAGCGGAACTCGGGCCCCAGCCGCAGCAGCGCGGCTGCGGCGGTGACCAGCTTGGTGTTCGAGGCCGGATTGAGCTGGTCGTCGGCGGCGCGCGAGTAGATCACCGAGCCGTCATCGAGCGAAACCACCTCCACCGACGCGCGCGCACCCGTCAGCGGCGGCTGCGAGAGCAGCGCGTCGACGGCGCTGCGCAAGGCCTGCCGCTCGGCTGCGGAGGCCCAGGCCGTGTGGGCGGCGCAGAGCGCGCACACCGCCACCGTCGAGAACAGGATCCG
>VBKO01000434.1 GCA_005888115.1 Deltaproteobacteria bacterium | reverse complement strand
TTGCGCACGGATTCCTCTTGGATCATGGCGCCACCGCCGGCCTCAACGCGAACCATCGCGCCCTGTCGGCCGCGGCGAGGGTCGACGCCGCCAATTTCCTCGCGACCCCAACCACCGTGCAGCCCGCTGAGGAGGACCGGTGATGCAAACGACCCTGCGCAATCTGCTCCTCACCGCTGCTCTCCTCGTCCCGGCCGTGGCGCTCGCCGGCGGATACGCGGTCCCCAACACCAACGCGCGCGATCTTTCACTGGCCGGCTCCGCGGTGGCGGGGCAGAAGGACGCGACCGCGGCCTACGTGAACCCGGCGGCGCTCTCCGGACTGGAGGGCCTCTCGGTCGTCGCGAACGGGACGATGATCGATTTCCGCAGCACGTGGAGCGCGACCGACGGCAACAGCGCGCGGGAGTCGAACCTGAAGCCCGCCTGGCCTCCGTCCTTGTTTGCGAGCTACAGCGGCAGGTCGAACGGCATCGGGTGGGGCGTCGGCGCTGGGTTCAACATCCCCTTCGGCGGCAACGTCTTCTGGCCGGGTGACTGGCCGGGGCGGTTCAGCATCATCACCGTGAACCGTCGCACGTACGGGATGTACCTGACCGGCGGCGTCCAGCCGCTGCCGCAGATCAAGCTCGGCGGCGGCCTCATCTACTACCGCACCACCGAGGAGCTCTCGCAGGCGTTCAACTTCCTCGGCCAGGAGGGCGGGGCCGCGCTGGGCACGTCGGGCGGCAAGGTCTCGTTCGACCTCTCCGCCGAGATCACACCCCTCGTCGGGGTGCCGCTGACCATCGGCATCGACTACAAGCACAAGGCCGACCAGACGCTGACGGGGCACGCGCACTTCGAGAACGCTCCGGCGGCGCTGGGCCCGAATACCCTGGACCAGGGCGTCACGCACGATCTCACCATCCCCAACCTGCTCAACGTGGGCATCGCCTACCGCGTGCTGCCCAACCTGCTACTCACCGGCGCGTGGACCTTCGATCGTTTCATCGTCTACAAGCGCGACCTGTTTGCCGGCGACCTGGGCACCACGGTGCTGGTCAACCGCGATTACAAGAACGGGCACACGTTCCGCATCGGCGGGGAGATGGAGGACGTCCTGCCCAAGCTGACTGTGCGGGCAGGCGTGCTGCGGGACATCTCCCCCACCCGCCCGGAGGCGCTCTCGCCCACCATCCCGGATTCCAATTCGACCGCCGTCGCGCTGGGCCTGGGGTACCAGATCTCGCCCGGCCTGACGGTGAACGCGACCTACTTCCACGCCTTCTTCGATTCCACGAACACGGTGGGCGCCGAAGTGT
>VBKO01000088.1 GCA_005888115.1 Deltaproteobacteria bacterium | reverse complement strand
CCGACTTCGACGCGCTCGTGCGGGGCTAGCGATGGCGGAGACCGTCCTCTTCTGGATCTTCTTCGCCGGCGTGATCGTGGCGGGCGCGCAGGTGATCCTGCGGCGCAACCCGGTGTACGCGGCCATGTCGCTGGTCGCCTGCTTCTTCTTCCTGGCCGGCGTCTACCTGCTCCTCTCGGCGCACCTCATCGCCATCCTCCAGGTGATGGTCTACGCCGGCGCGGTGATGGTGTTGTTCGTCTTCGTCATCATGCTGCTCAACCTCAGGGAGGAGGAGCTCGGCCGGGAGCGCGTGACGGTGTGGAAGGGAATCGGCGCCCTGGCCGTCGCGGCGTCGGTCGGTCTCATCGTCGTGTTCGCGCTGCGCACCGCCTACCAGGGCCCGGTGCGCGACCTGGCGGTCGAGCAGCTCCCGACCGGCTTCGGCACGGTGAAAGCGGTGGGCCGTGCCCTGTACCTGTTCAGCGTGCTGCCGTTCGAGGTGACGAGCCTGCTCCTCACCGTGGCCATCGTGGGCGCAGTGGTCGTCGCCAAGGGGAAGATCTGATGGTCGGTCCCTTGCACTATCTGTTCCTCGGCGCGGCGCTCTTCGCGCTCGGCGGCGTGGGCGTCGTGCTTCGGCGCAACGCGCTCATCGTGCTCATGAGCATCGAGCTGATGCTCAACGCGGTGAACCTGACCTTCCTCACCTTCTCGCGCTTCCCACTGGTGAAGAGCGCGCCCACCCAGGCAGGCTTCTTGAGCGGCCACACCGCCGTCTTCTTCGTCATCGCGGTCGCCGCAGCCGAGGCGGCCGTCGGCCTCGCCATCGTGATCGCCGTCTTCCGCAGCCGGAGCTCGGTCAACGTGGACGAGTTCGACACGCTCAAGTTCTGAGGAGTGGAATGGAAGTCTCCTGGCTGTACCTCATCCCGCTTCTTCCGCTTCTCGGCGCGGCCGTCAACGGGCTGGTCGGGCGCTTCTTGCCCAAGGCGTGGCTGTACGCCGTGGCCCTCCTGGTGGTGCTCCTCTCCTTCTGCATCGGGCTCTTCGCCTGGTTCGAGGTTGCGCGGCTACCCGGGGAGTCCGCGCAGCTGCGCCAGCTCGTCTACACCTGGTTCTCCGTCGGCAGCCTGCGCGTCGATCTGGGCCTCACCTTCGATCGGCTCTCGGGCACGCTGGTCCTGGTGGTCACCGGCGTGGGCTTCCTCATCCACCTGTATTCGGTCGGGTACATGGACGAGGACCCCGCTTACTGGCGCTACTTCGCCTACCTGAACCTGTTCGTCTCGATGATGCTGCTCCTCGTCCTCGCCGACAACCTGGTGGCGATGTTCGTCGGCTGGGAAGGCGTGGGCCTCTGCAGCTATCTCTTGGTCGGCTTCTGGTACGACGACGAGACGAAGGCGTACGCCGGGCGCAAAGCATTCATCGTCAACCGCATCGGCGACTTCGGTTTCCTCATCGGCATCTTCGTCCTCTACTTCTACACGGGCCAGGTGGGGTTCCAGGCGCTCAAGGTCGCGCCGCTGTCGCTCGGCGTCGCGTCCGCGGCCGCTGCGCTGCTCTTCGTGGGCGCTACCGGGAAAAGCGCGCAGCTGCCACTCTACGTCTGGCTGCCGGACGCCATGGCCGGGCCCACGCCGGTGTCCGCGCTGATCCACGCCGCCACCATGGTGACGGCCGGCGTATACATGGTCGCGCGCCTCAGCTTCCTGTACGTGCAGGCGCCGGGCGTGATGGCCGTGGTCGCCACCATCGGCATCCTCACCGCGCTTTTGGGAGCGGTCATCGGCACAGCGCAGATGGACATCAAGCGCGTGCTCGCCTATTCGACCGTGTCCCAGCTCGGCTACATGTTCGTCGGCGTCGGCGTGGGTGCCTTCGCCGCCGGCACCGCGCACCTCATCACCCACTCGTTCTTCAAGGCCTGCCTGTTCCTCGGCAGCGGCGCGGTCATCCACGGGCTGCACGGCGAGCAGGACCTTTCGCGCATGGGCGGCCTGCGCCGGGCGGGCCTCAAGCACACGGCGGCGACCTTTTTCGTCGCCACCGTGGCGATCACCGGCGTCCTGCCCATCAGTGGCTTCTTCTCCAAGGACGAGATCCTCGCGCAGGCGCTGAACACCCGGGCGTTCGACTTCCTCACGGTGCTCCCCGATCCCGGCTCACCGCGCCTGTCCTTCCTCGGCCCCACCATCTACCTCGTCGGCACGCTCACCGCGCTGATCACCTCCTTCTACATGTGGCGCTGCTACCTGCTCGCCTTCGAGGGCGAGTACCGCGGGCCCGCCGAGGTGCATCCGCACGAGGCGCCCTGGGTGATGACCTTGCCGGTGTGGATCCTGGCCGCGCTCTCGGTGGTGGGCGCGCTCATCGTGCTCCCAGGCCACGACCTGCGGTTCACCTGGGAGCATTTCACCGAGGGCCTCTTCGCGCGGACCCGCGGCGGCGCTCCCGCGGAACGCCTGCCGGAGCTGGTCGCGTTCGGCATCGCGCTGGTGGTTGCCTGGGCGGGATTCGCGACGGCGTGGTCCCTGTACGCGCCGGGGCGTGCGCTCGAGGGAGACGAGCGCATCGCGCGCGTCTCGCCGGGGCTGCGCAAGGCGCTGGCCGCGAGCCTCTACGTGGACGCGCTCTACGATCGTCTGGTGGTGAAGCCCCTCTGGGCGACCGCCCGGACGCTGTGGCGGGTGGTCGACGCGACCCTCATCGACGGCCTGCTGGTGAACGGGACGGCCCAGGCGGTGGCGTCGGTCGGCTCCGTGCTGCGCCGGTTCCAGAACGGCGACGTGCAGCGGTACGCGGCCGTGACGGCGGTGGGCGTCTTGATCCTGGTCTACGTCTTCCTGGTGCGGGGCTGAGATGGACTTCCTCCAGTCGCACCTCCTCACCCTGGTGATCTTCGCGCCGATCCTCGGCGCGGTGATCATCGCCTTCCTTCCCCGCGACGAAGGCGGGCAGCACAAGGGTGTGGCGCTGCTCGCCTCGCTGCTCACCTTTGCGCTTTCCGTCCCGCTCGCCGCCGGCTTCCGCCCGGCCGCGCGCGGCTTCTCGTTCGAGCAGCGCACCGACTGGGCGCCGAACCTCGGGTTCAGCTACCACGTCGGCCTGGACGGGGTGGCGCTGCTGCTCGTCCTGCTCACCACCTTCCTCGGCCCCATCGTGGTGCTCAGCTCCTGGAAGTACATCCAGGATCGGGTGAAGTTCTATTGCATCTCGCTGCTGGTGCTCGAGACGGCGATGGTCGGGACGCTCGCCGCGCTCGACCTGGTGCTCTTCTACGTCTTCTGGGAGGCGATGCTCATCCCGATGTACCTCTTGATCGGGATGTGGGGCTCGGAGCGCCGCATCTACGCGGCGGTGAAGTTCTTCCTCTTCACCTTCGTGGGCAGCGTGCTGATGCTCCTCGCGATCTTCTACCTGTGGAGCCACTCCGCTCCGCCCGGGCAGCTCCGCACCTTCGACTACGTCGCGCTGCAGGCGCAGATGCCCTCGCTCGCGGCCGGCACGCAGAAGTGGCTGTTCCTGGCCTTCGCGCTCGCCTTCGCCATCAAGGTGCCGGTGTGGCCGCTGCACACCTGGCTCCCCGACGCGCACACCGAGGCGCCCGCCGCGGGATCGATCGTGCTGGCCGGCGTAATGCTGAAGATGGGCACCTTCGGGTTCGTCCGCTACGCGATGCCGCTCTTCCCGGCGGCCGCGCTGCAGTACGCGCCGGCCATCGCGGCGCTCGGGGTGGTCGGGATCGTGTACGGGTCCTTGATGTGCATGGCGCAGCAGGACCTCAAGCGCCTGATCGCGTATTCGTCCGTGGCGCACCTCGGGTTCGTCATGCTGGGCCTCTCGGCGCTGACGCCCGAGGCGGTGAACGGCGCCGTGCTGCAGATGGTGAACCACGGCGTGTCCACCGGCGCGCTCTTCCTCATCGTCGGGTACTTCTACGAGCGCACGCACACCCGCGACCTGTCGCAGTACGGAGGAGTGGCGCGCGTCGCCCCAGCCCTCTCGGCGGTGTTCCTGGTGGTCGTGCTCTCGTCGATCGGCTTGCCCGGGACCAACGGCTTCATCGGCGAGTTCCTCATCCTCATCGGCACCTTCACCTCGACCACTCCGCTGGGCAACTGGGGCAGCCTGCCGCGGGGGCAGGTGCTCTCGGTCCTTGCCGCGACGGGAGTCATCCTCGGCGCCGTGTACATGCTGTGGATGGTCCAGCGCGTGATCTTCGGACCCAAGCGGCGCGCCGCCGAGCACGGCATGACCGATCTGACGCTGCGCGAGTGGCTGACGGTCGTTCCGCTGCTCGCGGCCATCCTGCTCATCGGCGTCTATCCGCAGCCGTTCCTGAGCGCGACGCGCGTGCCGGCGGAAGAGCTCATCCAGCGGGTGGCGCGCCCGCGGGCAGCGAGGCCGCAGGGCGCCGGGCTGCAGCGGCCCCCGGATCCGGATCTCCCTGGGGCGGCGCGAGCGGAAGGCGAGCGATGAACTTCAATCCTTCCGACCTGCAGGGCGTGCTGCCGGCGCTCATCCTCGCCATCGGCGCGCTGGTGCTGCTCACCTCCGAGGTGTTCCTCCGCGCCTCCAGTGCCCTCGCCTCGGGCTCGGGCCCGCAGGGGCATTCCGAGCGTCCGGCCGGCGCCGATCGCCGGTACCAGGCGTGGCTCGCTGCGGTCTTCGCCGCGCTCGGCCTGTGGGCGGCGGTCGCGCAGATGGGAGACCCCGCGGCGCCGCTGTTCTCCGGCGCGGCGGTCACCGACGGGTTCGCGCGCGTCATCGCGGCCGTGGTGTGCGGCGCTCTCGTGCTCTCGTGCTTCGTGTCCTTCGGCTACCTGGAAGCCCTCCGCGCCACCCGCGGGGAGTACTACGCGCTGGCGCTCTTCTCGGCTTCCGGCATGTGCCTTCTGGGGCAGGCCACCGACCTCATCGTCATCTTCATTTCCCTGGAGGTGATGTCTCTGGCCGTCTATTGCCTGTCCGCCTACTTGAGGCGCGGCCAGCGGCCCGCGGAGGCCGCCTTCAAGTACTTCGTGCTCGGGTCCTTCGCGGCGGCGATCTTCCTGTACGGCGCCGCGCTCGCGTACGGCGCGACGGGGTCGACGCGCCTCGCGGACGTGGCGAACGCGGTGCGGCTGGCGGCGTCCGGTGGCAGCCCGGCCGGGACCACCACGCTGCTCTTCGCCGCGGCGGCGTTGCTCGCCTCGGGGTTCGCGTTCAAGGTGGCGGCGGTCCCGTTCCACATGTGGGTGCCCGACGTGTACGACGGCGCGCCGGCCCCGGTGACGGGCTTCATGGCCGCCGCGGTCAAGGTCGCTGCCTTCGCCACGCTCGTCCGGATCCTGGTGGGCGGTTTCGGCGAGCCGTCGGTGGCGCTCGGGCCGCACGGATGGCAGAAGCTCGTGGTGTGGCTCTCCGCGCTGACGATGCTGCTGGGAAACCTGCTGGCGGTCCCGCAGCGCAGCGTGAAGCGCATGCTGGCGTATTCGTCGATCGCTCACGCCGGGTACCTGCTGGTCGCGGTGGCGGCGATGGCCGGCGCCCAGCCCAGGGCCGACGCGCTGGAAGGTCTGCTCTTCTACCTGGCCGCTTACGGCGCCACGGTGATCGGCGCGTTCGGAGTGGTCGCGCTCATCGAGCGCAAGGACGCGCTGGCCGGTGCGGGAGACGACCTGTCTTCCTGGGCCGGGCTGTCGGAGCGGCACCCGGGGCTCGCGGCGGCGATGACGCTCTTCATGGTGTCGCTCGCGGGCATCCCGCCGACCGCGGGGTTCATGGCGAAGGTGACCGTGTTCCGCGCGGCGATCGCCGCGGACCTGGTCCCGCTGGCGGTGCTCGGCGTGCTGACCAGCGTGGCCGGTCTCTATTACTACCTGCGCGTCGTCGTGTACGTGTACATGGTGCCGCAGACCAAGGCAGAGCCCGTCGCCGGCGGCCACCTCATCGCCGCGGGCATCGCCCTGGCTGGCTGCGCCGCCTTGGTCCTCTGGATGGGTATCCAGCCCGACACCTTCGCCCGCCTGGCCCAATCCGCCACCACTTCCTTCGCCCGATGACCAAAGGATCTGTGAGTCAAATCAGAGGCGGCGGAGGAGGACGTAGACGGCGCCGAGGCCGCCATCGTGGGGGCGGGCGGTGGCGAAGGCGAGGACGTGATCGGCGAAGCGGGCCGTGCTCATCCACCGCTTCAACGCGTCCTTGAGGACCGGCATCTGGTCCTTCGAGTGCAGGCCGCGGCCGTGCACGACCAGCACGCAGCGCTTCCCCGCCTGGCGCGAGCGCGCGAGGAACGACTCCAGCTCGGCTCGCGCTTCCGCGCGGGTGAGCCCGTGCAAGTCGACGTGCCCTTGCACCGCGAACTCGCCGCGCCGCAGCCGCCGCAGCACGTGATGGTCGAGCCCGCGAGCCGAGCCCTCGATGAACTCGTCCGAATCGGCGATGTCGAACGGCGCCGCGCCATTCACCAAGGCGCGCAGCTCGTCGTACGCCGCCAGCTCCGGGTCGAGCGGCCCCTGCGCTGTGGCGATCGGCTCCGGATCCGGTTTGATTCGCGCGCTCCGGTCGGCGAGCGGCGCCGCTCCCTCCACCGCCAGCGTCCACAGATCGTCGTCCGACAGCGGGCGCCGCGCATCGGCTGCTGTCGGGACGGGAGCAGCGGGCGCCGCAGGGGCCGGCTGCTCCGGCGGTGGAGGTTTGTCCAGCTTCACCCGTCCGAACGGGTTGTTGAACGGCTTCTTCTTCGGCACGCCGCTCGAGCTTATCAGTCGCGGCGAAGGCCGAGACGCTTCATCTTGCGCCAGAGCGTGGTGGTGGAGACGTCCAGCTCCCGTGAGACCTGCTCGAGGCTCCCCCCGCAACGGGCGAGCGCTCGCTGGATGGCATCCCGTTCGGCTCCGTCGACCTGCTCCGCCAACGTCTTGACTGGGCCGCCGGCGGCGCCGGGCGCGGAGGCCGGGTCGCCATGCCTCTCCAGGAACACGTCGTCGGCGCCGATGGAATCGGCGCGGGCGAGAGCGGCCGCCTGCTCGATGACGTTCTCCAGCTCGCGCACGTTGCCGGGGAAGGAGTGGGCGGTGAGCTTGAGCAACGCTCCGTGCGTCAAGGTGCGCCGGGTGCCGTTGCGCTGGTTGAAGCGGTCGACGAAGTGCTGCGCGAGGAGCGCGACGTCCTCGCGCCGGTCGCGCAGCGGCGGCAAGACCAGGGGCACCACGTTGAGCCGGTAGAAGAGGTCCTCGCGGAAGCGTTTGTCGGCGATCGCCTGCCGCAGGTCCTGGTTGGTGGCGGCCAGCACGCGCACGTCGACGGGGATCGAAGCGTTGTCTCCTACGCGCCGGATCTCGTGCTCCTGGATGACGCGGAGCAGCTTCGCCTGGAACGCCGGCGTCGTCTCGCTGATCTCGTCGAAGAAGAACGTCCCCCCGCCCGCCTCCTCGAGCAGGCCGCGCCGGAGCTTCACCGCGCCGGTGAAGGCGCCCTTGACGTGGCCGAACAGCTCGCTCTCGAGCAAGCTCTCGCTGATCGCCGCGCAATTGACCGGCACGAAGGGCCGCGCCGCCCGCCGCGAATTGGCGTGGATGGCGCGGGCGATCAGCTCCTTGCCGGTGCCGCTCTCGCCCGTGATGAGCACCGTCACCTCGGTGGGCGCGATGCGCACAACCTTGGTGAGCAGCTCGCGCATCGGCGCCGAGCGGCCCACCAGCTCCTCCAGCTTGTAGCGGCGGCGGAACTCGTCGGAGAAGAGGCCGACGTCGACCAGCAGCTTGCGCTTCTCCAGCGCCCGCTGCACCCGCACCAGGAGCTCCTCCTCCTTGAACGGCTTGGAAAGGTAGTCGTGCGCCCCCTGCTGCATCGCCGCGACGGCGCTCTCCACCGTTCCGTACCCCGTCATGACGATGACCTGCGTGGTGGGCGCGATCTCCAGAGCGCCTCGCAGCACCGCGATGCCGTCGAGTGGAGCCATCTTGAGATCGGTGAGCACCACGTCGAACGGCTCGGCCAACAGACGCGAGAGCGCCGCCTCGCCGCTCTCCGCCTCGGCGACGTCGTATCCCGCCTGCCGCAGCACCAGCGCGGTGGTGGTGCGCATGTTGCGCTGGTCGTCGACGATCAGGACGCGGGCAGCGGGCGAGGCGGGCGCGGGTGCCTCCCGTCGCTCGGTCGATTCGCTCATCGGAGAAGCCATCTCATACTGGCCGCCCCATGAAAAGCTTAGCGGACGGCTACCCGGACAACGGGAGCAACAGGTGGAACTCGGTGCCGCGCTCGCAGTCCGACAGCAGCGCGCGGCCGCCGTGGCCCTCCACGATGCGCTTGACGACCGCGAGGCCGAGCCCGGTCCCGGTTGGTTTGGTGGTGAAGAACGGCTGGAACACCTTCGAGCGCGCGTCCGGCGGAATCCCCACGCCGGTGTCGTGCACGGCGATGCGCGCCTGCGCCCCGGCGTCGGAGAGCACTCGCGCCGCGCTCACCGTCAGCACACCCCCGTGCGGCATCGCCTGCAGCGAGTTCGTGACCAGGTTCACCACCGCCTGGCGCAAGAGACGGGCGTCGGCGCGCACCGGCGGCAGGCCCGGCTCGATCCTGAGTCGCACCTCCACCGGGTTCTCCTCGCCGGGACGCAGGGTCGATGCGATCGCCTCCTCCAGCACCATCTGCAGCGACACGGGTTGCAAGGTGGGCCGCAGCGGCCGCGAGTAGTCGAGCAGGTCGCCCACCATCCGGTTCAGCCGATCGGCCTCCTCGCCCACGATGTCGAGCAGCAGCTGCACGTCGCCTTGCGGCTGCAGCAGCCGCTTCAAGCTGCCCAGCGAGTTGAAGATCACCCCCAGCGGGTTGCGCACCTCGTGCGCCACCGACGCCGCCATCTCGCCGAGGGCGGCGAGGCGCTCGCGCTCGATCAGCTCGGCCTGGGCGCGCGCGAGCTCGGCGTAGCTCTTGCGCAAGTCCTCGTACAGGCGCGCGGAGAGCAGCGCGAGCGCGAGCTGCTGGCACACCGCCGTGGTGCGCTCCATCTCCGCCTGGCTGAAGACGCGCGCCCGCTCGGTGTCGTCGAGCGTGACCACCCCCAGCACCTCGTCGTGCGCGATCAGCGGCACGACCAGCACCGCGCGCTCGCGCAGGTGATCGACGAGTTGCCGCGAGGCGACCTGGTGCAGCATCGTCCCCTGGGCCTGGGTGGCGCGCCGGGTCCGGACCACCTCCGCGGAGAGCGACGGCTGGTCGAGGGACAGCTGCACGCCGCGCATGAACTCCGCGTGCTCGGGGCTGCAGGCGGCGACGCGCAGCACTTGCGTGGCCGGATCGAGGAGCAGCACGAACCAGTTGCTCGCGTCCACGAGCTTGCGCAGCGCCTGCCCCGCCGCCACCAGGAGCGGCTTGATCTCAACCGAGCCGGCGAACGAGCGGCTCACCTCGTTGAGCAGGGTCATCTCCTCCGCGCGGGCGCGCTGCTCCGCGTAGAGTCGGGCATTCTCCATCGCCACCGAGAGCTGCGCCCCGACGGCGTCGAGGATGCGCAGCTCGTCGGCGGTGAAGTCGCGCTCTCCCACGCGCGCCAGGCACAGCGCGCCCAGGACGCCGCGTCCGCCGGGGAGCCGCACCGACGCGCAACGGCCCAGCCGCACCGGACCCGAAGCGTCGCGCAGGGTGCACGAGGCGAGCACCGCCTGTTGCAGCTGCGCCGCGCACCCGGGGCTCCCGGCCCACGGCACGCGGGCGGGGAGGCCATCGGCGGAGCCGGACTTGGCTTGCGCCCAGGAGAGCCGCAGCTGGCCGTCCGCCGCGGGCTCCTGCTCGTACACGGCCGCCAGGTCCGCCTCCACCAGCTGGAGCAGGCGCCCGCTGGCGGACTCGAGCAGCTCGCGCTGATCGAGCTTGCCCGTGATGGCCCCCGACAAGTCCTGCAGAAGGGCCAGCTCGTCGGCGCGGCGGCGCTCCCGCGCGAAGACGTCGGCGCCGGCCACCGCCGCCGAGAGGAGCTGGGCCACGTGGCTGGCGAGCCGCACGTCCTGCGCGGCGAAGATCCGCTCTCCGCGAGACATGAGGGTGAGCACGCCTACCGGGACGTCGTGGGACATGAGCGGCACCGTGAGCACGGAGCGCGCGCGGAACCTCCGCACCACGGCGGGATCGACGCGCTCGTCGATGGCGGCGTCGGGAGCCGCCTGCGGCTGCCGGCTGGAGAACGCCAGCGTGGCCAGGGAGCGCGTGTTCATCGGGAGGGTGAAGCCGGGAGCGATGCCGGGAGGCACCTCCGGATCCTCGAGGGCGGCGAGCTGCAACGCTGCTCCGCCGTCGTCGGGCAGGTAGAGGTAGGCGGCGCTGCAGCGCAGGACGCGCACCGCGACCCGCGCCCCGGCCTGCAGCACGCGCGACAGATCGAGGTGGCCCAGGGCCGACTGCCCCAGCTCGAGCAGGAGCGACAGCTCCTCGACGCGCCGCTGCGTCTGCTCGAACAGCGTGGCGGTGAGCAGCGTCACGGCGAGCTGCGCTGCCAACGTGGAGAGGAGGCGCAGATCCTCGGTGCCCAGCGGAGAGTCCCCCGCGGCGAGCAGGACGCCGTGCACGGCGTCTCCGACCTGCAGGGGCAGGGCAATGGCGTTGTGTCCTTCGGCAGGCGGCGGCGGCATGCCCGCGGGCGCTACCGGCACGACGCCGTACGGTGACGTGCTCAGACGGCGCGAAGGACCCGCCACCGTTCCGTCCTCGCGCAAGGTGAAGAGCACCGGCTCGCCCGAGCGCGCGCTCTCCGCCCAGGGAGAGTCGCCGGAGAGCGGCTCGGCCGTGCCGAGGGTCGGCGCGGAAAAGCCGCGCTGCGCGGCAATGAGGAGCACCTCCTCCTCGCAGTGGAGGACCGCCGCGCGCCGGAGCGACGCCTCGTCGGCCAACCGCTCCAGCGCGGCCGCGAGGGACTCGCCGGAAGCAAGGCTGGCGCTGGCGCGGGCCACCCTGTTGACCGCCAGCAGCTCCCGGTTGGACCGCGCC
>VBKO01000087.1 GCA_005888115.1 Deltaproteobacteria bacterium | reverse complement strand
CCCCACCCGGCCGCTCCAGTGCGGCCACGCGCACTGTCAGAGCACGCGCCGTGCCAGCACGACCCACTCTGCGCGCGCTCGCTCGACCCGTTCCAGGACGAGAGGGGGGTCCCGGAATGGGACAGGGGTGGCCTTGACCTGTGCGCGACGCGGGCGTAGGAGGGCCCGCACAGTTTGACCCGCCGCCGTGGCGCCCGAGAGGGCCTTTGAGGGAAGCCGGTCGAAAGCCGGCGCGGT